>DASREC010000546.1:0-5271 GCA_035652295.1 Polyangia bacterium | reverse complement strand
AGTACACCAAGCCAAAGAACGAGAAGGTCTTGCTCGACAAGCTCGCGGAACTAGAAAAAGCAGGAGTCAAGCGAGTCATGTCGATCCATTACGAGGCGAATCTCCACCTCGGCGACGGCAGCGTGGAGCCGATCGGCGCCGGGTTGGGTGACTTGCCGATGGACGTCTGGCTCGGCGAAGACGTCGACTAGGAGCCTTCCCCATGGATGACGTGCTCGAGTTTGCCCGGCGCTACCTCGCCGAGGAGTACGAGATCGGCCGCGCGGCGTGGTTGATCGCGGACGAAAAAGAGTATCGCGCGCGGTTGAAGCAATACGAGTCGATGTACGCCAAGCCCGGCGGCCTCGGCCTCGGGCGCCCGACCACGCAGACCGAAGAGCAGCGCAAGGCGGGCGCCGAGCGGCTCAAGCTGTCCAAAGACGAGCCCGGCATCTTGTTCCAGGTCAAAGAGTACGAGCACCCGAAGCTCGGGCAGATCTACCGCATCTACACCAGCGGGCACATCCACCCGCGGCACAAAGCGACGATGTACCTCTCGGGCCACATCGTCCAGCGCACCAAGGACGGCCTCAAGATCGTCGCGCGCTATCAGTTCTGCGACACCTGCCACGCCACCGGCGTCTTCGAAGGCAAGAAGTGCCCCGACTGCGAAGGGCAGGGCTGGATCTATCGCGGCGGCGAAAAGGTGGGCGACCCGGGCAAGCTGGTGGCGGTGCGCAAGGTCCAGGCGCCGACCGACGAGGCCAGCCTCGAAGAGTACAACCGCGACGAGAAGTCGAAGAAACCCTCGAAGAAATAATGGGCCTCGGCGACGATCCCGAGCTCCCCGGCGACGACGCCGAGCTGGAGACCATGCTGCGGCAAATTGCCGCACAGCCGCCGGCCAATCCGGCGCGCGACAACGGCCCGTGGGATTTTCTCCTGCGCCGCGCCGACGACGAGGTGGCCGGCCGCATCCTGCCGCTGGTGCGCCGCCTCTTCGACGACGCCGATCCGATCGTGCGGCGCCGCGCGATCGATCTCAGCATGAACATCTCGGCCGACGCGCCGGCCACGGTCGCGCGGCTGCTCGAGGCGGCCAGGCGCCCCGCGCTCTACGGCGGCGACGAGTTCGAGGGCGCCACCTTGCGCCAGCGCCTCACGCACGCGCTGGCCAACCGCGCGTCGGGCTCGGGCCGCGAGCGCGAGATCGCGCAGGCGCTCGAGCGGCTGGCCGGCGACGATCCGCCCGACGACGCGGCGGCGACGGTGCTGGCCAAGTTCGCGCCCGACTTCGCCGAGCGGTCGACGCGGCGTTTTGCCGCACGCCCCGAAGCCGAGCGCTTCTGCATCGACGTCGCCGCCACCTTCGCCGTCTATCAGCGCGATCGCCTGGTGCGCACGCTCGCCGGCCTGCGCGCGCTCCCCGCCGGCGCCAAGCAGCAAATCCTCGACGGCCTGGCGGGCGATCTCGCGCTGCCCGCCGAGACCATCCGCAAGCTCACCGCCAAGGTCGGCGCGCCCGCGCCCACGACCGCGCCCACGCTCGACGAGTGCCGCCGCGCGCTCGGCGCCTGACGCGCTCGTCCGCTCGTCCGCGCCGTCTCGTCGCTAATTGCCGCCCGTCGCCTCGGGCGCCACCGGCGCCGGCGCCGCCGCCTCCTGCGCCACCGCCGACTCCACCAGCTTGTTGACGTCGAGCTTGTGCAGCCCCACGCCGTTCCCGCCCGGGATCAGCACGATCGATTTCCCGTCGAGCGCCTCGGCCACGCGCAGCTTCACCATCGCCCGCCCGCCCGAGCCTCGGAGCGCCTCGTTGCGCTTGGCGATCGCCTTGGCCTTCGCCGTCCGCTCCGCCAGGATCGCGTCCGCGTTCTGCTGCTGCTGATAGTACTCGGCGTCGGCCGTCAGCTTGGCCTGCTCGAGCGCGCCCGCCGCCTCTGCGATATCCGACGCCACCTTGCCGCGCGCCGTCTCGAGGTTGCGCAGCGCCTCCTGCACCGCCGCCTCGGTCTCGCTGGTGAGCTGCTGCGCGCGCTGCTCCGCCAATTTGCGATCGTGAATCACCTTCTCGTACTCGGGATTGAAGCGATGCTCGTGCAAGATCACCTGCGACACGATCACGCCGAACGGCGCCAGCTTCTCGGTGAGCACCATGCGCGCGCGCTCGGCCTTCTCGAAGCGCTTGTCCGAGTTGTACACCGCCTCGGAGTCGAGCTCGTTGAGCACGTCGCGCACCAGCGTGCGCGCCATCGGCCGCACCAGCTTCTCTTTGACCTCGACCGTCGACTCGCCGACGTTCTGCAGCAGATCGGGCGCGTGCTTGGGATCGATGGTCCACGCCACCGTCACGTCCATCGAGATGTCGTTGCCGTCGGTGGTCTTGAACTGCAGGTCGTCGCGATCGCCG
The DNA here is from genome assembly GCA_035652295.1 of Polyangia bacterium. Lineage (GTDB taxonomy): Bacteria > Myxococcota_A > Polyangia > Palsa-1104 > Palsa-1104 > DASREC01. The sequence goes on along the minus strand of DASREC010000546.1, from coordinate 2,882 downwards.
CGGTCGCCGCGCTTGGTGTCGGCGATCATCTCCAGGTTCTGGACCTTGGTATCGAACGTGTACCAATCGCGAATGAACGGCGCGAAGAAGTTGGTCGACCCCGGCGGGTACAGCTGATCCTGCACGCCCTTCTTGCCGCAGCCGAGCGAGATCTTGCAGACCAGCACGCCGACCTCGGTCTCGCCCGTCGAGTGCGAGACGCAGCCGCCGAGCCACAACGCGGAGGACGCGCTCAATATCATTAATAAGCGGCGCATTACTTCACCTCGAATTTGCGCAGCATCGAATTCAGATCGAGCGGATTCATCCCGCTCGCGCCGTCGGACGACAGCACCAGCACCTTCACGCCGCGCAGCACGTCGGCCATCTTCAAGCCGACCATGTTCTCCGATCCCGCGCCCTGCAGCGCCGTGTTCTCGAGCTGCGTGCCCTTGGCCTCCGCCAGCTCCACCAGCAGCTTGCCCTCGGACGCGCGCTTGCGCCGATACAGATCCGCCTGCGCGTGGAGCTTCTGCACCTCCGCGCGCCCGCGCGACAGCTCGATCTCCTGATTGGCCTTGCCCTCCGCCACCGCGGTGTCGCGCTTGCGCTGCTCGACGGCGCTCTTGGTCTCCGCCTGCCGCAAGAACACCGTCTGGTCCTTGATCTTGCGCCCCTCGATCAGCTGCTGATAGCGCTGGTCGTAGACAAATTGCCGCACCAGCACCGCGTCGACCTGAATGCCGTACGGCGCCAGCTCCGTGGCCAGCATGGTCTGCGCCGCGTTCGCCTTCTCGATGCGCGTCGGCCCCTGGTAGAACGACTCCGAGTTCAGCTCGCCGAGCGTCTTGCGCAAGATGCGATCGGCGCGCGGGATCACCAGCCGATCATCGAACGCGCGCCCCGGCCCCGCCTCGGTGAAAACTTTATAGGCGTCATTGATGCGATAGAGCACGCTCACGTCGAGCTGCACGTTGTAGCCATCCGACGTCTGGATCTTGATCGACGGCGCGCTGCGAAACTGCTTCGACACCTCGCTCGCCGAGTCGGAGAAGTTCAGGATCTGCAGGTCGCGCGGAAACAGGTGCAGCCGCTCGACGCCCGCGGTGATGAAGTGCAAGCCCGGCCCATAGAGATCGTTTTTGATTCCCGCGCCGCCGCCGTAATAGACCTGCCGCACGCCCACCATGTTCGGCGGCACGTACGTGGTGCACGACGACGGTCCGCAATATCCGATGAACAGCACGGCGAACGCGATCCAGAAGATGCGCGTGCGAAGCAGGCGGCCGATGATCCGGAACAACAGGCCGAGTATGCGGCCCGGCTCGAGCGGCCGCCGCGGCGTGATCACATCCATTTACGATTCCCCCTTGGGTGGCAACAGCAGATCGTTGGTCGAGAACGCGGCGTCGAGGCGCGGCTGCGCCGACGAGACCTTGAGCGCGATGGCGCCGAGCGAGCGCGCGTAGCGGCGGCGGTGCCACGCGAGCTGCGCCGTCGGCAGCCACCACGCGGCGATGGCCAGCACGAACGGAAACCACTTCTCCCAGATGGGAATGAACGGCAGCTCGACGCACAGCCCGCCGATCACCAGCCCGACGAACACGTAGGTGATGCGCGCGATCGGATCGCCGCCGCGCCACAATCCGAACTCGCGCTTCTCGCCGTCGGTGAATTGCAGCGCCCGCGCGCGCCACTCGACCGGCACGGTCTCGACGATCTCCTGCTCGAGCGCGTCGTAATAGGCCATCGGCAATTCGGCCTCTCGATAGGCCTTCTTGATCGGCACCAGCGCCTCCGAGACCTCCGCGCGCACCAGCGCCTCGTCGTGAACCACGCTCAGCCGCCGCCGCTCGAGGTGCGCGAGCACGTCGAGGGTGACCTGCTCGGCGGAGAATTCCGACAGCACGACGTGAAGGGTGCTACCTCGGGGCGATCTCGTCAAATGGCGCGGGAATGCGTTATCATCGAAGCCCTTCGAAGGAGACTCGTGATGCCCCGATCGCTCGATTTGCTCGCGCTCGCGTCCGCGGCGTTCGCCGCCTTCGCCGCCGGCGGCTGCTCCTCGTCGGACGGCGGCGCCGCGCTCTGCAAAGGCGTCACGCCTCAGTGCATCGGCCTCGCCGCCGGTTCGAGCGAAGCGCAGGTGCAAGCCGCGTTCGTGCAGATCACCGAGGGCGGCACCATCGTCTTCGGCGCCGGCACCTTCAGCCTGATGAACGGCCTCAGCCTCGCCACCAAGAACGTGACGGTGAAAGGCCAGGGCATGGACGTCACCATCCTCGACTTCTCCAAACAGGCCGGCGGCAGCCCGACCGGCATCTACGACAACCGCGACGGCTTCACGCTCGAGGACCTGACGGTGCAGAACACGTTCGGCGACGCGGTGAAGCTCGAAGGCTCGACCGGCGTGACGTTCCAGCGCGTGCACGTGCAGTGGCAATCGACCGATCTGCCCAATCACGGCGCCTATGGTCTCTATCCCGTTCAATGCACCAACGTCCTCATTCAAGATTGCAAAGTCGAGGGCGCGTCCGACTCCGGCGTCTACGTCGGTCAATCGAATCAGATCGTGGTGCGCCGCAACACCGTCGACCAGAACGTCGCCGGCATCGAGATCGAGAACTCGCACTTCGCCGACGTCTACAACAACACCGCGACCAACAACACCGCCGGCATATTGGTCTTCGCTTTGCCGAATCTACAGCAGGTCGATACCCATGACGTGCGCGTCTATATGAACAACATCGTCATGAACAACCTTCCCAGCTTCGCCGCGCAGGGCGACATCGTGAGCCAGGTCCCCGACGGCACCGGCTTCATCGTGATGGCCGCCGATTCGGTCGAGGTGTTTCAAAACACCATCAGCGGCAATCAAACCGATCAAGCATCAATCATCAGTT
>DASREC010000545.1:0-3159 GCA_035652295.1 Polyangia bacterium | reverse complement strand
CTCGCGCGCAACCGACGCGATGGAGCTGGAGCTGCGCGACACCGGCATCCACGTGTTCCACGTCATGCCCGGCCCCGTCGAGACCGGCATGCTCGCCGAATTGGCCGAGGTGCCGGGCGGCGAAAAGCTGCTGGCCAAGATGCCGCACGGCAACGCGCCGGCGCTCGCGCGCAAGATCGTGCGCGGCCTCGAGCGCGGCCGACGCGTGCTGGTGTACCCCGGCCTGCTCGCCGCCACGCGCCACTTCCCGACGGTGGCGCAGCGCATGAACCGCTCGCTGTCGCGCGTGGTCGACGTGAACGATCCGCGCGTGCTGCAAGGCGGCTCGGCCGGCGACCCGCTCGCCGTCGCCGCGCGCGAAGCCTTCGAGCGCAAATCGCTCGCCGCCGCCAAGTAGCGTTTCCCAGTTCGGCTGGTTTCTGCCTCGGTGAGTGGCTATATTCCGCTCGCCGCGGAGGGACCCGCTTGAACCGTAAACGAGAAGAGAAAGCCACCACCGACGAGCGCGGGCTGCTGCTCGCGCTCTACCGGCAGATGCTCGCCATCCGCCGCACCGAGGAGGCGGCGGCGAAAGCGTACGCGCAGGGCAAGATCGGCGGCTTCCTCCACCTCGGCATCGGCCAGGAGTCGGTGTGCGTGGGCGCGATCTCGGCGCTCGAGCCGACCGACTACGTCATCGGCACCTATCGCGAGCACGGCCACTACATGGCCAAGGGCGGCACCGCCAAGGAGGTGCTCGCCGAGCTGTACGGCAAGGCGACCGGCGCCTCGAAGGGGCTGGGCGGCTCGATGCACCTGTTCTCGGCGAAGAACCGCATGCTCGGCGGCTACGGCATCGTCGGCGGCCACGTGCCGCTCGCCGCCGGCGTCGCGTTCGCGTCCAAGTATCGCGGCTCGAACGAGGTCACGCTGTGCTTCTTCGGCGACGGCTCGGTGCCGCAGGGCGCGTTCCACGAGGGCATCTCGCTCGCCGGCCTGTGGAAGCTGCCGATCGTCTTCATCTGCGAGAACAACCAGTACTCGATGGGCACGCCGCTCTACCGCACGCTCGCGGTCGCCGACGTCACCGAGCGCGCCGCCGGCTACGCGGTCGCGCGCGATCGCTTCGAGGGCGACGACGTGCTGCGCGTGCGCGAGCGCATCCACGAGGCGGTCGAGCGCGCGCGCCAGACGCAGCAGCCGACGCTGGTCGAGGTGATCACCTACCGCTTCCGCGGGCACTCGATGTCGGATCCGGGAAATTATCGAACCAAGGACGAGATCGAAGAGTGGAAGAAGCGCGATCCGGTTCCCGTCGCGCGCGAGCGTTTGAAGTCGGAGTTCGGCGTGTCCGAGGACGAATTGATCTCGCTCGAGGCGCACGTGAAGGCGGAGATCGCCGAGGCGGCGCGCTTCGCCGAGGAGTCGCCGCCGGCCGATCCGGCGCACCTCTGGGATTACGTGTACGCCGACAAGAACACCGACCCGAGGAAAATGTAATGCCGCGCCTCTCGTACCGCGAAGCGCTCAACCAGGCGATGACCGAGGAGATGGAGAAGGACGAATCCATCTTTTTGATGGGCGAAGAGGTCGGTCATTACCAGGGCGCTTATAAAGTTTCGCAGGGAATGCTGCAAAAGTTCGGCGAGAAACGCGTCATCGATACGCCGATCGCGGAGTGCGGCTTCGTCGGTGTCGGCATCGGCGCGGCGATGGTCGGATTGCGGCCGATTATAGAATTAATGACGTTTAATTTTTCATTGGTGGCAATCGATCAAATCATTAATAACGCGGCAAAGATTCGTTATATGAGCGGCGGGCAGTTCAATCTGCCGATCGTGATCCGCGGTGCGGGCGGCGCTGCGCACCAGCTCGGCGCGCAGCACTCGCAATGTCTCGAAGCGATGTACGCCAACTGCCCCGGCTTGAAGGTCGTGATGCCGTCGACGCCGGCGGACGCGAAGGGGCTGCTCAAGGCGGCCATCCGCGACGACGACCCGGTGATCTTCATCGAGGGCGAATTGCTCTACGGCACGCAGGGCGAGGTGCCCGATCCCGGCGAGGGCGACCACGTGGTTCCGCTCGGCCGCGGCGACGTGAAGCGCGAAGGCACCGACTGCACGCTGGTGTCGTGGGGGCGCATGGTGCACCTCGCGCTCGAGGCGGCCGAGGCGCTGGCGAAGGAAAATATTTCGGTCGAGGTGATCGATCCGCGCACGCTGCGGCCGCTCGACGAGGAGCTGATCTTCGCCTCGGTGCGCAAGACCAACCGCTGCGTGGTGCTCGAAGAGGCGCACTCGTTCGCGTCGGTGGGCGCGGAGGTGGTGTCGCGCGTGCAGGCGGCGTGCTTCGACGATCTCGACGCGCCGGTCGAGCGCGTGTCGCGGCTCGACATCCCGATGCCGTACGCGCTCAACCTGGAAGAGCTGGTGGTCCCCGACGTCAAGCGCGTGATCGCCGCGGTCAAACGCGCGGCGTACAGGCAGGAGTAAGCGATGGCCTCCGTGATCCTGATGCCGCGGCTCTCGCCGACGATGGAAGAGGGCGTGCTCGCCAAGTGGACCAAGAAGGTCGGCGACAAGATCTCGCCGGGCGACGTGATCGCGGAGGTGGAGACGGACAAGGCCAACATGGACTTTCCGCTCGAGGACGAGGGCGTGCTGCTCAAGCTGCTCGTCAGCGAGGGCGAGACGGTGAAGCTCGGCGCGCCGGTGGCGGTGCTCGGCGAGGCGGGGGAAGATCCGGCGGCGGCGATCAAAGAGGCGGAGGGGCAAACCGCCAAGGCGCCGCAGACGCCAAAAGAAGATGGCAAAGAAACGGCAAAGCAGCCGGCAAAAGAAGAAGCAAAAGAAACGGCAAAGCAGCCGGCAAAAGAGGAGCCGACGAAGGCGGCGTCGCCCGTCGGTGGGAATGGGAATGGGCGGGTGATCGCGTCGCCGTTTGCGCGCAAGTTGGCGCGCGATAAGGGCGTCGATATTCACAGCGTTACCGGGACCGGTCCGCACGGGCGGGTGGTGAAGACCGACGTGCTGGCGGCGGCGGAGCGAGGCGGCGCGGCGCCCCGGCTGGTGCCGGTGCCGGCGGCCAAAGAGGATCAGCTGGTAGCGCCGTCGCAGATGCGCAAGACGATCGCGCGGCGGCTGGTCGAGGCCAAGCGCGAGATCCCGCACATCTACCTCA
>DASREC010000544.1:0-29591 GCA_035652295.1 Polyangia bacterium | reverse complement strand
CCGCCAAGCCCGACGTCACCGTCGAGGTCAAGGGCCGCCGCTACGCCGCGCGCGCGGTGGTGGTCGAGGGCGAGGAGCGCGCCAAGGTGTGGGCGCTGGCGGTCTCGCAGATGAAGCAGTTCGACGGCTACGAAAAGAAGACCGACGGCAAACGGCAGATCCCGGTGGTCGCGCTGCAAGAGATCGCCTGACGCGCGGCGCGCGCTACTTGACGGGGACGCAGACGATCGACGGATCGCTGCACGGATTGTTGCCGCCGCGCGTGAGGCCGACGCCGAGCCCGACGGCGATGCCGGCGACCGCGACGGCGGTGACCGGGATGATCCACCAGTGGCGGCGGATGAAGCTCTTCTTCGGCGGCGGCGCGGGCGCGGCGACCAGCGCGACCGCGGGCACGGCCGGCGGCGGCGCGGGCGAGACCACCACGGGACGCGGCGGCTCGACGGGCGGCGGCGGCTTGACCTCGCGCTGCGCCGCCAGCTCGCGCTCGACCTCGGCCACCAGCAGCTCGACTTCGTGGCGCCGCTTGTTGTCGGCCGGCGCGTCGCGCAAGAAGCGCTGATATTGATCGCGCGCCTGCTCGAGCTGCCCGAGCCGGCGGTGGCAGTGGCCGACGTTGATCAGGAACTCGGGCTTGGGCGACAGCTCGTAGCCGAGCGCGAACTCGCGCATCGCCTCGCGGTAGTCGCCGATCTTGAACAGCGCGCGGCCGGCTTCGTAGTGCTCGCGCGCCTGCGCGGTCGGATCGGGCTCGGCGCGCGCGGGCGGCGCGAACGACACGGCGGCGGCGAGGACGCCGAGGGCGAGGACGAGGGATCTCACGCGCCGATCAGGATAACACCGATCATTCGAACGGGTCGACGGTGTCGCCGTTCTTGATCTCGTCGTGCGCTTTCGCCGGCGGCGCGGCGCTCGCGGGCTTGTGGTGGTGGTGCGGCGGCGGCGCGTGCTTCGGCGGCGGCGGCGGCAGCGGCGAGAGCTGCACGCGGTAGCGCTGCGTGAGCGAGGCGTCGACGTCGAGCGTCTGCGGCGCGTGGCCGTCGGCGCTCAGCGCCAGCGTCAGCGGCTCGGACGGATCGACCGGCAGCTCGAGCGGCGTGCGGCCGAGCAGCTCCGCGCCGCGCCGCACCTCCGCGCCCGCCGGCGCCGACTCCACGATCACCTGCACCACCGCCGCCCGCACCGCCGTCTGCGGGTTGGTTTGCGCCCCGGTTTGCGTCGCCGTTTGCGGATTTGTTTGCCCGTTCGTTTGCGTTCCCGTTTGCGGATTTGTTTGCCCGTTCGTTTGCGTCGTCGTTTGCGTTTTTGTTTGCGGCTTCTCGGTCACCTGCACCGACGGTAACGCTTGCGCCTTGTGCCGCGGCCAACGCGCAATCAACGCGCCCGTCAACGTCCCCGCCAACACGACGCCCAACACCGGAAAAACCACCCGCCTTCGCTGGCCGGTTCCGGTCAACACCGCGGTGCGCTTGGGCGCCGGCGGCGGCGCGTCCGAGTCCGGCTGCTCGCGCAGGTGCCCCATCAGCGTCGCCAGCTGCACCACGCCGAACCGCTCCTCCTCGAGCAGCGCGTCCAGCTCGCGCCCCAGCTCCTCGCAGTCGGCGAACCGCGCGTCGCGCTCGCGCGCCAGCGCCCGCAGGCACACGCGATCGATCTCGCGCGACAGCTCCGGCCGCCGCGCCGACGGCGGCTCCGCGTGCGCCTCCGCCACCACCTTGATCAACGCCAGGTCGTTCGTCGCCGTGAACAGCCGCTCGCCGGTGAGCAGCTCGTGCAGCATCACGCCGAGCGCGAACTGATCGGCGCGATGATCGAGCGGCTCCTGCAGCAGATGCTCGGGCGCCATGTACGAGAGCTTGCCCTTGAGCACGCCGGTGCGCGTCGACGAGTCGGTCATCGACGCCACCGCCTTGGCGATGCCGAAGTCGAGCAGCTTCACGCTGCCGTCGAACGTCACCATCACGTTGTGCGGGCTCACGTCGCGGTGCACCAGGCCGAGCGGCCGCCCGACGTCGTCGGTGAGCCGGTGCGCGTAGCCGAGCGCGCGGCACACCTCGCGCACGATGTAGAGCGCGAAGCCGGGCGGCGGCGGCGCGTCGCGCTGCTTCAGTTGGCGCATGATCTTCACCAGCGGCCAGCCGGAGATCAGCTCCATGGTCATGAACAGCTCGCCCTCGGCCTCGCCGAGCTCGAACGTCTGCACGATGTTCGGGTGGTAGAGGCGCGCCATCAGCCGCGCCTCGTGCTTGAACATCGTCAGGAATCCCTCGTCGTCGGCGAGGTGCGGCAGGATGCGCTTGATGGCGACCGCTCGGTTGAAACCGCTCGGACCGACGATCTGCGCCCGCCAGACCTCGGCCATGCCGCCGCGCCCGATTCGCTCGATCAATTGATAGCCGGCGAGCTGCTCCTTGGGCGCCACGTCCGGCAAAAGATAGCACGGCCGTTCGCGCGGTTTGACAGCGCCGCACGTCGCTGGGACGCTCTCGGCGTGAACGCGACCAGCGTGTTTCAGCTCAAGTCCGCCGGCGTGGTGAGCATCCCCGGCGCGCGGCTGCTCGTCTTGCGCGGGCCCGACAAGGGGCGCGCGCTCCGGCTCGATAAAGAAGAAGTGGTGGTCGGCTCGGCGCCGACGGCGGACTTGCAGCTCACCGACGAGACGGTGTCGCGCAGCCACTGCGCGCTGCGGCTCACGCCGGGCGGCTGGCTGCTCTCGGATCTCGACAGCACCAACGGCACGCGCGTCGACGATCGGCGCATCCGCTCGGTGTACGTGGCGGTCGGCGACAAGATCGACATCGGCAAGACGCGGCTGCGGCTCGAGGGCGAGCGCAAGTCGGTGGAGCTGGCGCTGTCGAAGGAGGAGTCGTTCGGCGAGCTCAAGGGCGCGTCGATCGCGATGCGGCGGATCTTCGCGCTGCTCGAGCGCGTGGCGCCGCAGGACGTGACGGTGCTCCTGCTCGGCGAGAGCGGCACGGGCAAGGACGCGGCGGCGGTGGCGCTGCACGAGGCCGGCCCGCGCGCGGCGGGGCCGCTGGTGATCCTCGACTGCGGCGCGATCGCGCCCGGGCTGCTCGAGTCGGAGCTGTTCGGCCACGAGAAGGGCGCGTTCACCGGCGCGGTGGCGCCGCGGCTGGGCGCGTTTCGCGAGGCGCACAAGGGCACGCTGTTCCTCGACGAGATCGGCGAGCTGCCGAAAGATCTGCAGCCGAAACTTTTGCGCGCGCTCGAGGCGCGCGAGGTCAAGCCGCTCGGCGGCGCCAAGGTGTTTCCCGTCGACGTGCGGATCATCGCGGCCACCAACCGCGACCTCAAGCTCGACGTCAACCGCGGGCTGTTCCGCGAAGATCTGTTCTACCGCTTGAACGTCGTCTCGCTGCGCATGCCGCCCTTGCGCGAGCGGCCGGACGACGTGCCGCTCCTGGCGGCGCACTTCTGGCGGCTGTTCACCGGCGACGCGCGCGCCGAGCTGCCGGAGGAGATGCTCGAGGCGCTGCTGCAGCACGCGTGGCCGGGAAACGTGCGCGAGCTGCGCAACCGCATCGAGCGCGCCGCGGCGCTGGGCGCGCGGCTGGAGATCACCGGCGCGCGTCCGGCGGGCGCCGAGCGTCCGTTCCACGACGCCAAGGCCGAGGTCGTCGACGCGTTCGAGCGCAGCTTCCTGGTGGCGCTGCTCCAGCGCGCGGGCGGCAACCAGTCGGAGGCCGCGCGCCGCGCGCAGCTCGACCGCGTCCACCTCACGCGCCTGCTCCGCAAGCACGGCCTGCGCTGAGCCGAATCGCCGGCGACAAAACGTCGCTGCGACAAAATGCCGCATATCGCTTTCGCGGCCGTTGCGTCATGCTGCCGCACGATGAGCGAAGCGCTGCACGACTTCTGGTCCATCTACGACGCGCACTACGACTCGATCTTCGCCGAGACGCTGCGCGCCGTCGAGGCGCACGCCGAGTTCGGCCCGCTCATGCGCGCGATGCCGCGCGAGCAGCTCGTGGCGGAGAGCCAGCGCTCGCGCGAGCGCATGCGGCGCGCGATCGCCGGCGACCGCGCCGACTACGAAGCCGCGCTGCGCGCGCAGGGCGCGACCTACGCCAGGCTCGGCGTCAGCTTCGGCGGTTGGTACGATCTCATGCGCGCGTTCCAGCACCACCTCGTGCCGCGCATGATCGAGGCGTACGCCGACGATCACGCGCGGCTGGCGTCGGCGATCGGCGCCATGCATCAGTTCATCGACGCGGCGATGGCGCTGATCGCCGAGAGCTACCACGGCGTCAAACAGACGCTGGCGGCCGAGCTGCTGCTGCGCCGGATGATCGAGAGCGTCGAGGACTACGCCATCCTGATGCTCGATCCGAGCGGCAAGATCAGCAGCTGGAACAAGGGCGCCGAGCGCATCAAGGGCTGGACCGCCGACGAGATCCTCGGGCGCTCCTTCGAGTGCTTCTATCCGGAAGAAGACGTGGCGGCGGGCAAGCCGCGGCACGAGCTCGAGGTCGCGGCGCGCGACGGACGCTTCGAGGACGAGGGCTGGCGCTTGCGCAAGGACGGCTCGCGCTTCTGGGCCAACGTGATCATCACCGCGCTGTACGACGAGCGCGGCGCGCTCCAGGGCTTCGGCAAGGTGACGCGCGATCACACCGAGCGGCGGCGCATCGAGGAGGAGCGCGCCGAGCTGAACCGCCTGCTGACGCAGCGAAACGAGGAGTTGACGCGCGCCAGCCGAGCCAAATCGGATTTCCTCGCCATGATGTCGCACGAGCTGCGCACGCCGCTCAACGCCATCATCGGCTTCTCGGAGGTGCTGGTCGACGGAAAGTTCGGCGCCATCAACGAGCGCCAGGCGCGCTACCTGCACAACATCCACGACGGCGGGCGCCACCTGCTCGGGCTGATCAACGATCTGCTCGACCTCTCGAAGATCGAGGCCGGGCGCATGGAGGTCACGCGCGGGCCGTGCGCGCTGCGCTCGCTCGCCGCCGAGGCGATCTCCACCGTGCAGCAGCTCGCCGACGCCGGAGGGATCGCGCTCGAGCTCGACCGGACCGCGCCGCCGCCGGTGATCGCCGACGCGTTCCGCATCAAGCAAGTGCTCTACAACCTGTTGTCGAACGCCATCAAGTTCACGCCCGCGGGCGGCACGGTCGGCGTGCGGTTCGCGGCCACGCCCGACGGGCGCTACGTGCGCACCACCGTCAGCGACAACGGGCGCGGCATCGCGCCGCAAGATCTTGAACGGCTGTTCAAACATTTTTCGCAGCTCGACGCCACCGCCGACGCGCGCGCGGGCACCGGGCTCGGGCTCGCGCTCACCAAGCAGCTGGTCGAGCTGATGCACGGGCGCGTCGGCGTCGACAGCGCGCTCGGCGTCGGCTCGCAGTTCTTCATCGAGCTGCCGCGCAGCGAGCGAGCGGCGCCGCCGTCGACGCCGATCGCGCCGCCGATCGCGCCGGCCGCCGACGCGTCGCTGCCGCTGGCGCTGGTGGTCGACGACGATCCCGACGCGGTGGAGCTGATCGAGCTGGCGCTGCGCGGCGGCGGCTATCGCACCGTCTCGGCGGCCAGCGGCGAAGCGGCGCTGGCGATCGCGCGCGCGCAACGCCCGCAGGTGATCACGCTCGACGTGTTCCTGCCCGGCATCGACGGCTGGGACGTGCTGCGCGCGCTGCGCGGCGATCCCGCAACCGCGGAGATCCCGGTGGTGCTGGTGACCATCGGCAACGATCGCAGCAAGGCGTTCAGCCTCGGCGCCGTCGAGCACCTGACCAAGCCGTTCGATCGCGAGCTGCTGATCGACGCGCTCGAGCGCCGCAGCTTCACCACCAAGGCGCGCGAGCGCGAGCTCCACGTGCTGGCGATCGACGACGACGCCTGGCACCTCGAGCTGGTGCGCGCCGCGCTCGAGCCGCGCGGCTTTCACGTGCGCACCGCGCTCACCGGGCGCGCCGGGCTGGAGACCGCCGCCGCCGGTCCGGTCGATCTGCTGCTGCTCGACCTGGTGCTGCCGGACATCTCGGGCGTCGAGGTGGTGCAGGCGCTGCGCCGCGATCCCAAGTGGCGCGAGCTGCCGATCCTCTTGATCACCGGCAACGATCTCTCCGCCACCGAGCGCGAGCGGCTGAACGGCGACGTGATCGCGGTGCTGGAGAAAGGCTCGCTGTCGATCGACGAATTGATCGGCCAGATCGATCGCGTGCTGAGAAAATCCGGCTGAGCTTGCGCGAGATCACTCGACAGCGCGCGCCGGATCGGCTACAAACAATTTACCGAGGACAATTTCGCGAAAAGCCCATGAAGCCCTACCCGCAAAATATTTCGTTCCTGTGCGTCGGCGCGTTGCTCATCGAGCGCGTCACGCCCGCGGATGGCGCCGACTGGGAGGTCTGTTGACCTAGCTCCTCCAATATTGGTCGTCGCCAACCGCGGGCTCCGAAAGGACCCCGCGGTTTTTTTTTGTTTCGCCTGGAAAGGACACGGACGTGGAAGAGTCGAGGAAGAAGCTGAGTTGGAGTGAAGCGCCGTTCGCCGAGCTGCTGCGGCTGTCGTGGCCGATCACGGTGTCGACGATCTCGTACAGCGTGATGACGCTGGTCGACACGCTGCTCGTCGGGCACCTGGGCGCGGCGCAGCTCGCGGGCGTCGGGCTGGGCGGCACGGTGGCGTTCGCGCTCCTGTGCTTCGCCATCGGACTATTGCGCGGCGCGAAGACGGTGGTGGCGCAGGCCGTGGGCGCGGGGCAGCGCGAAGAGGTCGGCGCGTATCTCGGCGCGGCGCTGGCGTGCGCCGGCGCGATCGGCGCGATCACCGTCGGTGCGGGGCAGCTCACCGCGCGCCTCTTGCCGCTGATCTCGGCGACGCCCGACGCCGGCGACTTCGCGCGCACGTACTTGTCGATCCGCTCGCTCGGCGCGCCGCTGGCGCTCGCCTACGTGGCGCTGCGCGAGGTGCGCTACGGCGAGAGCGAGGCGCGCCTGCCGATGGTGGCGACGGTGATCGCCAACCTGGTGAACATCGCGCTCGCGTGCACGTTCGTGTACGCGCTGCATTGGGGCGTGGCCGGCGCCGCGTGGGCGACGGTGATCGCGCACTCGGTGGAGGCGGGCGTGCTGGCGCTGGCGCAGAAGCGGCGCGGTTGGGGCGTCTCGCGAATGCGGGCGCGCCACCTGCGCGCGCTGTGGCGCGTCGGCATGCCGACGGCGATCCAGTTCACGCTCGAGGTCGGCTCGTTCGCGATGCTGGCGGCGATGGTGGCGGCGATGAGCGAGGTGGACATGGCGGCGCACCAGGTGGCGCTGCAGGTGGTCCACTTCTCGTTCCTGCCGGCGTTCGCCGTCGCGGAGGCGGCGTCGGTGCTGACCGGACAGGCGGTGGGCGCGGATCGCGACGCGCTGGTGCTGACGGTGGCGCGGCAGGCGATGGCGATCGTCGCCGGCTACACCGGCGCGTGTACGCTGGTGCTGGCGCTGGGCGCGCCGCTGATCGTGTCGGGCTTCACCGCCGATCCGGCGCTGCTGGCGGCGGCGGTGCGGCTGCTGCACGTGGCGGCGGTGTTCAACATGTTCGACGGCGCCAACATCGTCGCGCGCGCCACGCTGCGCGGCACCGGCGACGTGCGCTACCCGGCGGTGGTCGGCGTGGTGACGTCGTGGGCGCTCACGCCGCCGCTGACGTGGTGGCTCGGCTACCGGCTGCACCTGCGCGCCTTCGGCGGGTGGCTCGGGCTGTGCGCCGAGATCATCCTCGGCGCGCTGATCCTCTGGTGGCGCGTCGAGCGCCGCGGCTGGGCCTCCGCCGCCAGGTCATCCCGCTCAGAGCTCCAACTCCCCGCCCGCGTCACCGCGTAATCCTCAGATAAGAAAAACGCCAAGACGCCAAGACGCCAATTCAGAAATTAATAATTTTTCTGTCTGGCGTCTTGGCGTTTCAATCCTCTGCCGCCAACGTCGAGTAAAGTGCTGGGCATGTCGCGCGCGACCATCTCGCGGTTGGCGGATGCTGCGTGCGCGTGCGTGGTGATCGCCGTTGTCGTCGAGCGCGTGCGGGCGATCGCGGCCGCGCCGCCGACCGACTTCGACGACGCATACATGTTCGTGCGCTATGCGAACAACTTGATCGCGGGGCACGGGCTGGCGTGGAATCCCGGCGAGCCGGCGTACGGCGTGACCGGCCTCGCGCACCTGCTCGCCGTCGCCGCGCTGCGGTTCGCGCGGCCGGCGTGGAGCGACGCGCGCGTGCTCGTGACCGCGTCGGCGGGCGCGGCGCTCGCGGCGCTGGCGGTGCTGTCGCTCGCGTGCGCGCGCTTCGCCTCGCATCCGTGGTTGCGCGGACACCGCTGGCGCTGCGCCGCGCTGGTCGTGCCGCTGGCCGCCTACTCGGAGCCGTTCTGGTTTCACGCCACCCGCGGCATGGACACGATGTCGTCGCTGCTCGCCAACGCGGCGCTGATCTTCGCCGTGCTGCGCCTCGCCGAGCGCCCGACGCGCGCCGCCGCCGCGTGGTGCGCGCTGGCGAGCTGGGCCGCGTTCTTCGCCCGCCCCGACGACGCCGTCTACGCGCTCGCGTGCCCGCTGCTGGCGATCGCGCTCCTCTGCCCGCCGCCGCGGCGCGCGCTCGTGCTCGCGTTCGCGCCGCTCGCCGCCGCGCTCGTCGCCGCGCACCTCCTGGCCGCGCGCCATTTTCTCGGCACCGCGCTGCCGCTCGCGCTCTACGCCAAGCGGCCGCACGCGTACGGCGGCTTCGTCGGCGAGTACACGTGGAACCCGTTTTTGTTTCTCGAGGTGTTCTTCCGCGGCGCGGCGCCGTTCGCGATCGCGCTGGTGCTGTGCGCCGGCCGCCGCCACGCGCGCGCGCTGGTCGTGCTGCTCGCGCCGGTCGCGCTCACGTTCGCCGGCTTCTTCGCCGTCAACCAGATCATGGGCCACCTCGGCCGCTTCTATTTTCCGTCGCTGGCGTTCTTCGTCGTCGCGGCCGCGCTCGCCGCCGACGAGCCGGCGTTCGCGCGCGCGCCGGCGCGGCTCGGCGCGCGCGTGGCGATCGCGCTCGCCGCGATCGTCGGCGGCGGCGCGGCGCTCGAGGCCGCGGGCGCGCGATACGAGCGGCGCGCCGAATCGCAGCCGCTCGCCTCGCTCGGCGGTTATCACATCGCCGCCGCGCATCCGCTGCCCGAGCTCGACTCGTGGCGCTCGTCGCTCGAAATTGCGCGTATCGCCGCCGCCGCGCCCCCGGGCACGCGCTTCGCGATGTCCGAGCACGGCGTGGTCGGCGCGCGCGCGCCCGGCGCGGTGATCATCGATCTCGTCGGCCTGCACGATCGCGCGTTCGCGCTCGGCGGCTTCTCGGCGCGCGAGCTGTTCCGCCGCGCGCCCGACGCCATCTGGATGCCGCACTGGGACTACACGCAGATGATCCGCGACCTGCTCGACGCCGACGAATTCTGGACGCGCTACGACTTCTATCCCGACGTCTTCACCTACGGCCTGGCGCTGCGCAAGGACGGCCCGCGCGCGGCGGCGGTGCGCGCGCTCGTCGAGAAGAGCTTCGGCGAAAATTATCCCGGGCTGCGGCTCGACGACTACGCGGCGAAGCGCGGCGAATAGTTTAACATCGCGCGATGCGCTCCCTCGCTCTCGCCGCCTGCGCGCTCGCGCTCGCCGCGTGCAAGAAACCCGATCCGTTGTGGGCCGCCGCGCCCGCGCGCAACCTCGGCGAGCCGACGATCGCCGGCGAGCCGCTCGCCATCCCGCGCTTCGCCGCGCGCCCCGTGCTCGACGGCAAGCTCGACGACGCCGTGTGGGCGAACGCGGCGACCATCGGCCCGCTGGTCAATCCCTTCGACGGCCGCGACGCCGGCGCCAGTCCGGTGGCCGCGTTCGCGCGCGCCGGCTGGGACGACGCCGCGCTCTACCTCGCGGTGATCGTGCGCGACCGCGCGCCGGCGTCGCCGTTCCAGCGCGACGACGCCGACCCGCACGTGTGGGGCGCGTCGTCCGGCGTCGAGCTGATGCTGCAGCCGGGCGATCCCGGCGACAACCGCGACTACTACGAGCTGCAGGTCGACGTCGCCGGCGCGGTGTTCGACAGCCACTTCGACGACTACAACGCGCCCATCACCGGCACGGGCACCGCGAAAATTTTCGGCCATCAAGATTGGTCGAGCAAGGTGGAGCGCGCGATCTTCGTCGAGCGCGGCAGCTTCTACTCGGTGGAGCTGGCGCTGCCGTGGTCGTCCCTCGCCGCCGCGACCAGCGGCCGCGTCGCCATTCCGCCGCGCGCCGGCGACGTGTGGCGCGCCAACCTCTACGCCTTCCGCGACGGCCAGCGCCAGGCGCTCGCGTGGTCGCCGCTGCGCGGCCAGGGCAACTTCCACAAGACGTCGCGCTTCGGCCGCCTGCGTTTTCAGTGACGCTACTGCGCTTCGAAGATCGTCACGCCGGGCGCCCAGGTGCCGGATAGCTTGGTGACGCCGGCGGTGGAGGAGATGCAGACTTCGCCTTCGCAGGTGTCTTCGCAGTCGCCGGCGCCGGGGAGCGGGCCCCAGCCCATGCAGACGGTGTCGGCGCTCTCGACGGTGAGGTAGCGGCCCTGGTTCTGCTTCGTGCCCTGGTACGGCCTCGGCGGATCGGAGCGCGACGGTTTCTTCTTCAGCGCCTCGGCCACCTTCGCGTCGTCCATGTCGGCCGACAGCACGTACAGCCCCGCGTCGGTGACCGCCACCTGCGTGTACCGGCCCGAGTCGCTGTCGCCGACGTCGCGCTTGTCTTTGCCCGACTTGAGCGTCCAGCGCAGCCGCGCCACGTCCGCGGCGCCGACCTTGCGCACGTCGTACGTCTCGACGGTGATCGTGTCCTTCTTGTCGCCGATGGTCTCGCGCAGCACCCACTTCGCGCCCGGCTTCACCAGGATCTTCCAGATGCCTTTCTGCGCCGTCGTCTTCTTGTCGTCGGCCTTCTTGTCGTCGGCCTTTTTCTCGTCGGCGGCGGCGGGCCGCGCCAGCGCCGCGACGATTAATGCTGCAACGCAAAAAACTTTCATACTCGTCCCCCCAGCCGCTGCAGGCCGTCGTACGCCGCGTACTTGTACGCGTCCGAATACGTCGGCACGTTGAACGTCGCGTGAATGAAGTAGTCGATGGTGCGCCCCTGGTTCGCCACCATCTGCCCGAGATGGATCAGCTCCGACGCGATGTCGCCGAGGATGTGCACGCCAACCAGCACGCGATCGGCGCGGCGGAACACCAGCTTGACGAGCCCCTCGGTGACGCCGGCGATGCGCGCCCGCGTGTTGCGCGCGAACCAGCCGCGCCCGACCTCGCAGTCGACGCCCTTCTGCGCCGCCGCCTCCTCGGTGAGCCCGACCATCGCCACCTCCGGCAGCGAGTAGACGCCGAGCGGCGGCAGCGGATCGACCACGTCCTTGAACGGGATAGCGAACGCGTGGCACGCGGCGACGCGGCCCTGCTCCATCGACACCGACGCCAGCGCCGGCGGGCCGATCACGTCGCCGGCCGCGTACACGCCGGGCGCCGCGGTCTGGTAGTCCTCGCCGACGACGATGCGCCCCTTGGCGTCGACCTTCACGCCCGCGGCGTCGAGGCCGAGCCCGGCGGTGTTGCCGACGCGCCCGCCGGCGAACAGCACGTGCTCGGGATGCAGCCGCCGCCCGCCGTCGAGCTGCACCGCCAATTTCCCGTCGGTGCGCGCGATCGACTCGATGCACGCGCCGGTGATCACGTTCATGCCGAGCGCGCGAAAGATCTTGCCGAGCTCGAGCGACAGCTCGCGGTCCATGAAGCCGAGCAGCCGATCGGCCGCCTCGACCAGCGTCACCTCGACGCCGAGCGCGGTGAAGATCGACGCGTACTCGCAGCCGACCGCGCCGCCGCCGATCACCAGCAGGCTCTTCGGCAATCGATCGAGCTTCAGGATCTTCTCCGAGTCGGCGATCGCCGGATCGTCGAACGGGATCCCCGGCGGATGAAACGGGTGCGAGCCGGTGGCGATCAGGATCGCGCCGGCGCGCAGCGTGCGTTTGCCGTCGACGATCACGGTGCGATCCGGCCCGAGCGCGCCCGCGCCGTGGATGAACTCGACCTTCATGCGCTCGAGGTTCTTCACCGCCGCGTCGCTCATCAGCGCGCGCACCTCGGCGGTGCGGCTCATCAGCCGCTCGAGCTTGAGCCGCGCGTCGAGCTGCAAGCTGATGCCGTAGACGTCGCGGTGGCGGAAGCCGGTCAGGTACACCGCGGTCTCGCGCAGCGTCTTGGTGGGCACGCCCGCGTCGGAGACCGCGATGCCGCCCGGCGTCGGCTTGCGCTCGACGATCGCCACGCGCTTGCCGAAATACGCCGCCTGCGTCGCCGCCTTCTCGCCCGCCGGACCCGCGCCGATGACGACCAGGTCGTAGTGCTCGCTCATTAATGAAGCAGCTTATTTCATCGCCCGAGCAAGTAGACGGGGAATTCGAAGCCGGGCGTCACCTCGAGATACAGCGTCATGCTCCACGCCTCCCACGCCAGCAGCCGCCGCCCCTTGTCGATCGCCATGCGCGGATGGATCGAGAACGGCACGGTGAGGTGCTGCTTGCGGCTCTGGCCGGCGGGCACGGCGAGCGGCGGCAGGCTGGTGAGCGCCATCAGCGCGCGCTCGTGGCGCACCTCGAGGCGGTTCTTCTCCACCTCGACGTCGTACGGCGTCGGGTTGTCGACGGTGAGATCGAGCTGCACCGCGAGCTCGATCGGATCGCGCGCCAGATCGGCGAGGCCGGGCAGCTCGACTTTCAGCGACGACGGATCGACGTGGTAGTGCAGCTTGAGGATCTGACTCTTCCGGTGCAGCGACAGGCCGACGACGGCGAACGCGTAGACGTTGACTGCGCACAGGCCGACCACGGAGAGCCAGGTGAGCGCGCGCAGCGGCAGCGACGGCGGGCGCGTGCGCTGCGCGTCGGGGAGCAGGCGCGCGGCGAGCTGCGTGCCGGCGATCGTGCCCCACGCGATGCACGCCACGTTGGCGGCGAACATCACCACGATCGCGCGGTGCAGCGTCCACTCCGGGTGCGCGCGCGCCACCTGCCCGGCGATCACCGACGGCAGCGTGAACAGCGCGCCGAATCCGGCGAAGACGATCGGGTGGGCGAGCAGCACCTTGATGATCGTCGAGTAGCGCATGCGCTGCCGCTGCAGGAGCGGCGCGATGAAGTTGACGGCGAACGATCCGAACAGCACCGCGTAGCTCAGCCCGACGGCGAGCTGCTTGCGCCACGGATCGGGCGGATAGCCGATCCAGAAGATGGTCATCTGCGCGGTCACGAACATCACGAACAGCGACGCCTCCTCCACCGCCTGGAACCAGCGCGGGAAGTAGCGCGCCGGCTCGTTGGTCAGCCGCGCCTCGCGTTCGAACGTCGCCGAGACTTTTTCCTTGAGCGGGAACAGCAGCGCCGAGAGCAGCGCCAGGCTGCCGCCCACCGACGCGTTGAGCAGCACGGCGCGCATCTGCGAGGCGAACATGCGCTCGACCAGCTTCTGCGCGGCGAAGCGCCACGACTCGGGCAGGAGGTACGACGCGAGCGCGGCAATCAGGTCGTCGCGGTGCGCGAGGATCGCCCAGCCGACGGCGGCGAGGATCGCGGTGCACAGGGCGAGGTAGATCAGGAGATAGAAGGCGCCGCGCAGGCGCAGGCGGAAGAGGGCGAGCGGGCCGAGGAGGAACGTGTAGGCGAGCTGCGCGGCGAGTGACATCAGCGGCGGCGGGCGCCGCGGGGATCGCGGAGGCGGCGCGCGCGCGACGCGGCGACGAGCGCGAGGCCGGCGAGCGCGATCGCCAGCGCGCCGGTTCGCGCCGATCGCTCCTGCGGCAAATTGCCGCTGCGGGCGGCGCCGAGCGCGCAGCTTCCGCACCCGCCGCGCGACGCATCATTAATGAGCGCGCCATCACCATTCACGTAGCCGTCGCCATTCACGTAGCCGTCGCCGTAGCCGTCAACGCTCCCGCCCGCGTCGCCGTTCACGTTCACGCCCGCGTCGCCGTTCGCGCCCGCGTCGCCGTTCGCGCCCGCGTCGCCGCTCGCGCCGCCATCGGGCGCCGCGGGAACTCCCATCTGCAACAGCGCCATCACCGGCTTGGCGTCGTACCCCGCCGCCGCCGCCGGATCGTCGAGCGCCACGCCCCACGTGAACCCGCTCATCGGCTCGTCCAGCGACTCGTAGAAGATCGTCGCCGTCCACCACGGCCGCGCCGGCATGGCGTCGAGCACGTGCGAGTAGTACGCGGTCTGCGCGCTCTCGGCCGCCGCGTCGCCGTACGCCGCCTCTTTGCCGGTCTCGGTGAGCCAGAACGGCTGCGTCGCTCCGTGCGCCAGCATGACCTCACGAAACGACAACGGCCCTTCGTACACGGTTGTTCCGCCGATCTGCACGATGCGATGCGCGTCGAGCTTGTTGAAGAAGCTGTCGGCGGTCACCCCCGCCTGCGGATCGTCGACGGGAAACGCGGCGTAGTCGTGCGCGCTGACCACGTCGAGCTTGCCCGACGCCTGCGCCAGCACCGTGTCGAGCCACGTCGCGTAGACGGTGCCGATCGACGCGAGCCCCGGCCCGACGACGACGCAGCTCGCGCACGCGGCGTGCACCGCGTCGGCGCCCGGCTTCAGGATCACGTCGATGTACTGCTGCGTCGTGCCCTCCCAGAATTGGCCGAGGTTGGGCTCGTTCCACAGCTCGTAGTGCGTCACGCGCCCGGCGAAGTGATTCACCGTCGCGGTGACGAACGGGCCGTACAGGTTCGCGTTCGGCACGTCGTTGGTGGAGCCGTCGCCCTTGGTGTCGCCCGACGACGCCCACGCCGGCCCGTACGCGATCACCGCCAGCACCTCGAGCCCGCGCAGCCGCGCGGCGTCGACGATGGTGTCGAAGCGCGTGAAGTCGGGCGCCGCGTTCGCCGGCTGCGCGTCGAGCCAGTTGAGATCGATGCGCACCCACTTGACCTTGGCGTCGCGCGCCACGTCGAGCGCCGTCGACGACGACTGGTGCGTGTTGAGCCCCAGCTCCTGCGCCGCCTGCGCGCGCCCGCCGATCGCCGCCGACGCCAGCGCGAGCGAAAGCACAACCCAACGCATGCGCGCACCTTACCGCAACTTGAAATTCGGCGCAGGCGCGCCGCGTTGATCGGAGAAACGGGGGTCCGCCATGGCGCGCCACTTCTCGATGATCCGCGACTTCCACCTCTCGGATCTGCTCACGCTCGGCAACGGCACGTCGGGCATGGCGGCGATCTTCCTCTCCATCGCCTACGTCGCGCACGGCGGGATCGAGAAGATCTTCGCCGCGTGCGCGCTGCTGGTCGTGGCGGTCGCGTGCGACGTGCTCGACGGGCGCGTGGCGCGCTGGCGGCAGGAGGCGACGCTGATGGGGCGCGAGCTCGACTCGCTCGCCGACGTGATCAGCTTCGGCGTGGCACCGGCGTGCCTGGCGTACGCGATCGGCTTTCAGGCCGACGGCGACGCGCTGGCGCTGGCGCTGTTCGTGGCGTGCGGCATCAGCCGGCTCGCGCGCTACAACGCCACCGCCGATTTCCTCTCGAAGAAGTCGGGCAAGGTGACCTACTTCGAGGGCGCGCCGATCACCACCAGCCTGCTGCTCGTCGGCGTGCTGGCGCTGCTCGCGCGCGCGGGCCGCGTCGGCGCGTCGCTGCCGTTCGGCGCGCTGCACCTCGGCGCGCACGCGCTGCACCCGCTGGTGCTCGCCTTCGTCGCGCTCGGCGCGCTGATGATCTCCAAGACCATCCGCATCCCCAAGCCGTAGCGCGCACTTCGCCGGACATCGACGCCAGACCGCGCGCCGGGTTTGCGCGTATGATCCAAGGAGGCTTGCGCCTCCGGGGTCCAAGTACCATGGCCGACGCATCCGCGAGCTCGCTCTCCGCCGCCGAGCTGGTCGCCTGCGCGCAGCGCGGCAACCAGTCCGCGTTCGGCGAGCTCACGCGCCGCTATCGCCCGCGCATCTACGCGCTGGCGCTGCACCTCACCGGCGACGCGCACGACGCCGACGACGTCGCCCAGGAAACTTTCCTGCGCGCGTTCCGCAAGCTGGGCGAGTTCCGCGCCGCCAGCGAGTTCTACACCTGGATCTACCGCATCGCCGTCAACCGCGCGCTCAACCTGCGGCGCGACAACAGCCGGCGGCGCAGCTCGAACGTGCCGATGGACGATCCGCGCGTCGCGCTCGCGGTGCAGGTCGACTCGGGCGGCGATCCGCGCCGCGCCGCCGAGCTGCGCCAGAGCTACAGCCGGCTGGTGGCCGCGCTCGACGGGCTCTCGCCGTCGCTGCGCTCGACGGTGGTGCTGGTGGCGCTGCAGGGGCTCACGCACGACGAGGCGGGCGCGGTGCTCGGCTGCCCGAGCGGCACCATCGCGTGGCGTATCCACGAGTCGCGGCGCGAGCTGGCCGAGGCGCTCGAGCGTCCCGATCCGCACGAGGAGGAGCACGCGCTGCCGCGCTTCGTCCCCGTCTTCGGCCAGTAGCCGATTCCCCGCCGCCGCTCCATTTTTCAAAAACTTTGAACACGTGTTCAAAGTTTTCCCTCGGGCACGCGGCGCGCGGCGGCCCCCCTGCGACAATTTGTCGCATTCCGCCGTCGCGCGCGCGGCGGTACGCTGAACGATCAGGGGGCGGGCGTGGACTTGATACCGCAGAACCTCGTCGAGGCCGGCGACCACGTGGTGTTCACGATGGAGAGCTTCGTCGTGCTGTTCTGGAAGGCGATGCCCACGCTCGAGGGCGTCGAGCGCTGCAACCAGGCGTTTCACGCCATGCGCCTCGCGCGCCCG
Source organism: Polyangia bacterium (assembly GCA_035652295.1). GTDB lineage: Bacteria > Myxococcota_A > Polyangia > Palsa-1104 > Palsa-1104 > DASREC01. The sequence continues at coordinate 12,773 of DASREC010000544.1, read as the reverse complement.
AAGTCGAAGATCGGCTTCCTGACGGTGATCGAGCCGGAGTCGGGCCGCACCAACCCCGGCGCCGATTTTCGCAAGGCGCTCTCGAACGTCCTCAAGGAGCACGAGCGGGCGATCGGCGCGTCGGTGATCGTGTTCGAGGGCTCGGGCTTTCGCGCCACCATCGTGCGCAGCATCGTCACCGGCGTGAGCCTGGCGCAGCGGCTCGCCTTCCCGCACTCGGTGGTCTCGGAGCTGGAGCCCGGCACGCGCTGGCTCATCGATCGCCTCGGCGATCACACGCGCCTGCAGACGGCGGAGCTGGTGTCGGCGCTCACCCGCCTGCGCGCCCGCTGGGCGCACGAAGTCGTCGCGCGCGGATCATGACGCCGCGCCTCGGCTCGACGCCGCCGCTGGCGATCTACCGCGTGGTGGTGGCGCTGCGAAACTGGCTGGTGCGCCTCACGCGGCGGCTGGTGCCGGCGCGCGTGGCGCTGTTCGAGCAGCTCACCGGCGTCTGGCAGACCGAGATGATCTACGCCGTCACGCGGCTCGGCATCGCTGATCTGCTGGCGGCGGGACCGAAGCGCGCCGACGAATTGGCCGCCGCCGCGGGCGCCAACGCCGATTCGCTCGGCCGCGTGCTGCGCGCGCTCGCCGCCGTCGGCATCTTCGCGCGCGATCGCGACGGTCGCTTTCGCCTGAACCGCCTCGCCGAGACGCTGCGCGCCGACTCGCCCGAGTCGATGCGCGACCTGGTGCTGTTCGGCGGCTCGAGCCACTCGATGGCCGCGTGGTGCCGCTTCCTCGACGTGGTCAAGAGCGGCAAAAACGGCTACCAGCTCGAGCACGGCCGCCCGCTGTTCGACTACTTCGCCGAGCACCCCGAGGAGGGCGCGATCTTCAACGGCGCGATGGTGTGCCTGACGCGGCTCGAGGCGCCGGCGCTGGCGCGCGGCTACGACTGGTCGCGCTTCGCGTCGCTGTGCGACGTCGGCGGCGGGCGCGGCACGCTGCTGGCGTCGATCCTGTCGCTGCATCCCAAGCTGCGCGGCGTGCTGTTCGACGACGAGCGCGTGGTGGCGCAGGCCGACGAGCTGCTGGCGTCGTGGGGCGTGGCCGATCGTTGTACGCGCGCCGGCGGCAGCTTCTTTCGCGAGATCCCGTCGGGCTGCGACGCCTACCTGTTCAAGGACATCCTGCACGACTGGGACGACGCGCACGCGCTCGACATCCTACGCGTGTGCCGCCGCGCGATGAAGCCGGGCGCGCGCCTGTTGATCGCCGAGATGCTGATCGTCGACGACGGCGCGTTCCATCCCGCCAAGCTGCTCGACCTCGAGATGATGGACGCCACGCACGACGGCCGGCAGCGCAGCCGCGAAGATTTTGAACGGCTGTTCAAACTTTCCGACTTCCGCCTGAGCCGCATCGTCGCCCTCCCCGCCCCCACCAGCCTGGTCGAAGCCGAAGCCATCTGACGCGCCCGCCGATCACGCGCGCGGAGACAGAGATTGAACCGCCAAGGCGCCGCAGACGCCAAAAGGATCAGAACAATAAATTTCTGATCTGTCTTTTTGGCGTCTGCGGCGCCTTGGCGGTTCATCCCTCTGCTTTGTGGATCGCGCGTGGGCCAGCCGCTGGAACCTCGCGCGCGGCGCGGTGTCTCAACTCGCATGCGCCGAATTGCCGCGACGGGCTCGCTCGCGCTCATGTTCATCGTGTGGCCCGCGTGCGCCGCCGTCGCCAAGCCGCCCGCCGCGCCGGCGATCCTGCCGCTCAAGAACCTGCGGCTCTACGAGACCGGCGTCGGCTACTTCGAGCGCTCGGGCACCATCGCCGCCAACTCCAGCGTCACGCTGCCGGTGCCCGCCGGCCATCTCGACGACGCGCTCAAGAGCCTGGTGGTGCTCAGCCCCGACGGCGCCAGCCGCGTGCAGGGCCTCGAGTTCGGCTCGAGCGCGTCCAAGGGCATGGCGCGCGCGCTCGCCGGACTGCCGCTCGACTCCGATTCGCCGATCACCTATCGCGACCTGCTCGCCAGCTTGAAGGGCGCGCAGATCGCGCTGCGCACCACCAAGGATCAAACCGTGCTCGGCCGCTTGATCGACGTGCTCGAAGCGCCGGCGCCCGTCGAGAAAACGGAAAAGGAGCGGGAGGCGAAGGAGCCGCGCGAGCCGGAGCTGACGCTGCTCGTGCTCACGCGCGAGTCGGAGATCCGCCGCTTTCACTCGCGCGAGATCGCGTCGGTGCGCCCGACCGAGGCGCTGCTGGCGGCGCGGCTCGATGCGGCGCTCGACGCGCTGTCGCAGCGAGGCGCGCAGGCGCAGCGCAGCTTGAAGGTGCTGGCGCGCTCGACCACCGCGGCGCCGGTCACGCTCGGCTACATCGCCGAGACGCCGGTGTGGCGCACGACCTACCGCATGGTGTTCGAGGCCGGCGGCAAGGGCGCGGTGCTGCAAGGCTGGGCGCTGCTGCACAACGACACCGACGAGGATTGGCACCAGGTGCGCGTGCACCTGGTCAACGGCCGCCCCGATTCGTTCCTGTATCCGCTGGCCGCGCCGCGCTACCTGCGCCGCGAGCTGGTGCACCCCGACGAGGAGCTGTCGACGGTGCCGCAGCTCCTCGACACCACCGTCGACGCGATCTGGGGCGATCACGTCGGCGACGCGGTGGGGCTCGGCGGGCTCGGCACCATCGGCCACGGCTCGGGCGGCGGCGGCAGCGGCGAAGGGTACGGCTCGGGCTCGGGGCGCCTCGGCGGCGTGTCGAGCTCGGTCGCCTCCAGCTCGCTGCTCACCGTCGGCAACCTGGCGTCGGTCGCGCAAGCCGCGGGCGTCGAGTCGGGCGCGCTGTTCACCTACTCGCTCGCCGAGGCGCTGGAGCTGCGCGCGCACGGCTCGGCGCTGGTGCCGTTTCTCCAGCAGGCGGTCGACGTCGATCCGATCACGCTGTTCCGCTCGCCGACCGAGGCGGGGCGCTCGGCGGCGCGCATCGTCAACTCGACGCGCCAGACGCTGCCGGCCGGCACCATCGCGTTCTTCGAGGACGGCGGGTTCGCCGGCGAGTCGGGGCTCGATCGGCTCAAGCCCGGCGAGCGGCGCTTCGTCGAGTACGGCGCCGATCTCGACGTCGAGCTGGCCGCCGAGCCGCGCGCCGCGCGCGACGATCCCAAGCGCCTCACGTTTCAGAACGACGTGCTGCTCGAGCACTTCATCAAGCACACAGGTATCCGCTACACCGTCGAGAACCGCAGCGGCCGCGAGCGCGCGGTCTACCTCGTGCTCGCGGTGGTGCAGAACGCGCAGGTGACCGGCGCCGACGCGCTCGACTTCGACACTGCCACCTCGCGCCCGCTCGCCATCTTCAAGCTCCAGCCGAAGCAGAAGCTCGCGCGCGACGTCGCCACCGACGAGGGGCTGTCACGCTCGACGCCGCTCGCCGCGCTCACCGCCAAGCAGCTCAACCGGCTGGCGGCGACCGGCAATTTGCCGCAGGCCGATCGCGACGCCGCGCTCGCCGCCGCCGCCGCCGCGCAGCGCTTCGAGGACACCACCGCCGAGACCGGCAAGACCAACGACGAGGTCAAGCAGCTCGAGCAGGATCTCACGCGCCTGCGCGAGCACCTGAAGGCGCTCGGCGGCGATCAGAGCGGCAGCGGCATGACCAAGCTGTTCGTCACCCGCATCCTCGCCGGCGAAGATCGCCTCACGTCGCTGCGCCACAAGCTCGACGCCCTCGCCGCCGACGCCGCCCGCCACCGCGACGCCACCCGCGCCGCCCTCGCCAAGCTCAAGCCCCAAGCTTGAATCGCAACGCCGCGACGGAGGTTTGAACCGCCATGCCGCCGGCAGACGCCAAGCAGACGCCAGAAAAATATTATTTTCTGATCTTTTTAGCGTCTGTTGGCGGCATGGCGGTTAATCCCTCTGCGCTTCTAGCGAGCGCGGCGCGGACGTCTTCTCGACGGGGATCGAGCGCAAGCGCACGCTTCAGGTCGACTCTCGCGGCAGCGGGATCGGCGAGCAGGCGGGCGAATCCGCGGTTGGCGAGGATGCGCGCGTCGTCGGGCGCGAGCGCGAGCGCGCGATCGTACTCGGCGGCGGCCTCGCGCAGGCGGCCGGCGGTTTGCAGGCGCGCGCCGAGGCGGTAGCGCGTGTCGGCCTCCTCCGCGCGCGCGAGGCAGCCGCCGCCGAGCGCCGCGATCCGCGCGTCGAGCGCGCGCTCGTACTGCGTCTCGCCGTCGAGCGCCGCGCCGAGCCGCCGCTGCCATTCGCACGCCGCGACCGGCGAGCGCTCGGGCGGCCGCGAGATCGCCTCGGCGCGCGTGCCGCCGTCGAAGCGGAAGCGCAGCCGGAGCGGGATCTCGGCGCGCGCGATCAACGCCGCGTACTTCGGCAGCCGCCGCGCGAACACCACCGCGTCTTCGGTGCGCCACACCAGCGCCCACTCGGCCGGATCGAACGACCCCGCGCGCATGTTGACGTCGGGCGTGCTGAGCAGCGCCGCGTCGACGCCGTAACGCGCGAGCAGCGCATCGAACGGCGCCGGCTCGAGCGGCGTCTCGTCGAGCGCGCGGTGAAACTCGCTCGGATACGCCGGCAGCCGCGCGTCCTGGAACACCGCGTAGCGCGGCCAGCCCTCCCACAATAGATAGCAGCCGACGTCGAGATCGGCGTACAGCCGATCGCGCAGGCCGTTCTGCGTCACGAAGTCGATCGCGGCGAACGGCACGACGTCGGCGCCGAGCCCGACGGACAGCGGCTGGCCGCGCCGCTCGCGATACGCTTCGCCCGCGAGCACGAGCGCCAGCGCGGCGACGGCGAAGCGGGTGGCGCGCGGCGGGCGGCGCAGCGCGGGCGCGAGCGCGCGGCCGAGCGCATCGAGCGCCAGCGCCACCGTCGGCGCCGCCAGCCACGACCACTCGGCGACGAAGCGCACCGAGCGCCACGCCAGGAGCGCCACCACCGCCAGCGGCAAGATGCGCCGCGCGCCGAGCGAGCGCGCGCGCGCGATCGCGAGCGCCGCACACACCGCGAGCTGCGCGAAGAACCACGGGTCGTTCCACAGATCGGCGCGGCGAAACTCGTCGAGGCTGCGCGTCGAGCCGAGCCCCGTGTGCCACATGAGGTACGACGGCAGCATGCCCCTGGCCGGCGTCGCGAAGGTGCACGCCGCCGCCAGCGCCGCCGCGATCAGCGGGCGCGCGTCGCGTTTCCCGTCGAGAAACGAGCCGAGCGCATAGAGCGCGAGCGCCAGCGGCGCGAGAAACACGCCGGCGTGGAAGTTGGCCCAGACCAGCGCCAGCGGCACCATCCACCAGATCGCGCGCCGGCGCCCGCGCTCGTGCTCGGCGACGATCACGTGCCACGCGCCGAGCCCGACGAACGTCACCAGGTGCGGCCGCTCCACCATGCGCGGCTCGGCCGCGATCGCCGCCACCACGACCGCGATCGCCGCCGCCGGATGCGCCGCGCCCGCGCGCACCGCCGCGCGTCCGACCAGCGCCGCCGCCGCGAGGATCAGCGCCGCCTTGACGATCACGATCGCCGCGAATCCGCCCGCGCGGTACACGAGCGCCACCAGCACCTGAAAGCCCCACGACAGATCGGGATCGACGTGCTCGGGATAGGTGAACGAGAACAGGTTGCGAAACGGAATCGCGTGCCGCTCGACGATGAGCTGCCCGATCTTGAGGTGAAAGAACAGGTCGGTCTCGACCAGCGGCACGAGCGCCAGGTGCGCCACCCAGCCGAGCGCCGCCGCCCACAGCAGCGCGCGCCACGGCAGCGAGAGCTCGGGCCGCTCCATCGTCGATAACAGTAACCGATGGTAAGATTCGCGCGAGTGGACAACTACTACATCGCGCTGGCGGTGCCGCTGTTCTTCGCGCTGATCGGCGTCGAGCTGGCGGTGGCGCGGCTGATGGGACGCGAGCACCTCTATCGCTTCGCCGACGCGATCACCGATCTGTCGTGCGGCATCACGTCGCAGGTGCTGGTGGTGTTCTATAGCGCGCTACTGCTCAGCGTCTATGTCTGGATCTATTCGCACTGGCGACTGCACTCGTTTGAAGCCAAATGGGCGCCTTGGGTCATCGCATTCGTTGGCGTGGATTTCATCTACTACTGGTGGCACCGCTTCAGTCACGAGGTGAACTTCCTCTGGGCGGCGCACGTGGTGCATCACCAGAGCGAGGACTACAACCTCGCGGTCGCGCTCCGGCAGGCGGTTTTGACCGCTTTTACCGCGATGCCCTTCTATCTGCCGCTGGCGCTGATTGGCGTGCCGCCAGTGGTCTATGGAACCATCGCGGCGTTCTCCACGCTGTACCAATTCTGGATTCACACCCAATTGGTTCCAAAGCTGCGCGGGCCGATTGATTGGATCTTCAACCTGCCGTCGCATCATCGCGTGCATCACGCGATCAATCCGCGTTATCTAGACAAAAACTACGCGGCGACCTTGATTGTGTGGGATCGACTCTTTGGCACCTATGAAGAGGAGACCGAGGCGCCGGTCTACGGCATCACCAAGCCGCTCGCCAGCTACGATCCATTGTGGGCGCAGCTTCACTATTGGTTCGAGATGTGGCACCTGGCGCGCACCGCGGCTTCGTGGCGCGACAAGGTCTTTGTATGGTTCGCGTCGCCGGCGTGGAAGCCGCGCAATCTGCCCAATCCCGAGCCGCGCGCGGTTTCGCCCGAAACATACGCCAAGTTCGATCCGCGCCCGTCGCTGGGGCGAATCGTCTACGTCACGCTGCACTTCGTCGTGATCACCGGCGCGACGTTCACGGTCATGATGTGGAACCAGCGGTTTCCCCATTGGCTGCTGATTGGATTAGTGGCTGCGATCGTTTTGACGCTTTGGAGCTTTGGCGCGCTTTTGCAGAACAAGCGTTGGGCGACGTTCGCCGAGACCGGTCGATTGACGCTGGTCGCCGGCCTGGCCGGCGCCTGGCTCTTGCGAGGATGACACTCTAATGAAGATGGAACGAATCGAAAACGTCGCGCTGATCCGGATCGATACCGGCAAAGGCAACGCGATCAACGTGGCGTGGCTCGAGCGCATGAATGAATTGCTGTTCGAGCTCTCGGAGTCGGACGCGCGCGCGGTGGTGATCACCGGCAGCGGCGCGTTCTTCTCGGCGGGGCTCGATCTGCCGTCGCTGCTGCCGCTCGACAAGCCGGCCATGCAGAAGTTCATTCAGAGCTTCAATGACACCATGCTGCGGCTCTTTGAAGTGCGTTTGCCCATGTGCGCGGCGGTCAATGGACACGCGGTGGCGGGCGGCTGCGTATTGGCGTTACAGGCCGACTATCGAATCATGTCGGATGGCGCGTTCAAGATTGGTCTCAATGAAGTGCCGCTCGGGCTCGGCTTGCCGGCCGTGGTGGTGGAGACCTTGCGCTCCCAGGTACCGGCGTCGTCGCTCCTGCCGATCGCGCTCGACGGGCGCTTGCTGTCGCCGCACGAGGCGCTCGAATTGGAGCTGATTCAGGAGGTGGCGCCCGAGGCCGCGGTGGTCGAGCGCGCGGTCGCCTGGGCGCGCGAGCGCGGCAATTTGCCGCAAGTGGCTTTTCAACAGGTCAAACGCTCTTTGCGCCGTCCGGCCATCGAAGCGGTCAAAGCCGCCAATGAGCGGGACGCCGGCCGCTGGACCGAGAGCTGGTTCTCCGAGTCGGGACAGCAGCGCATCCGCGAGGCCGTCGCGCGGCTGTCGCGCAAGAAATAGCCTCAATCAGCTCGTCAAAAACAGGAGCGCACATGATCGAGTGGAGCGACATGCACCTGGCGATTCGGGACGCGGTGCGCCGGTTCGTCGAGACCGAGATCAAGCCCAACCTCGACGAATTGGAGCACGGCGACACGCCGCCCTACGCGATCCTGCGCAAGATGGTGGAGACGTTCGGGCTCTGCGACCTGGCGCGCGCGCGCTTCGCTAGCGAGATGGCCAAACAGAAGGCGCGCGAGGAGGCGGCCGCGCGCGGTGAGCCGCCGCCGCCCAAGAAGGAGCGCGGCCCGTCGCCGGAGGCCGGCAATGAAGCGGCGATGCAGATGATCCCCATCATAGAGCTTTGTCACTACAGTCCGGGAATGGTGACGGCGCTCGGCGTCAGTATGGGTTTGACGTCCGCGGCGATCATGACGCGCGGGACGATTCGTCAGAAGGAGCGTTGGGCACTGCCGCTTTTGACGCTGGAGAAGATCGGCGCGTGGGCGATCACCGAGCCGGGCTCCGGCTCGGACGCGTTCGGCGGCATGAAGTCGACCGCGCGGCGCGACGGCGACGGCTATGTGCTCAATGGGTCGAAGACGTTCATCACCAATGGTCCTTATGCGGACACTATAGTGTTCATCTGCAAGCTCGATGAGGGGAATGACCCCAAAGACCGCAAAGTGGTGTCGTTCATTCTCGACAAAGGGACGCCGGGACTGACGCAGTCGAAGCCGCTGCGCAAGATGGGGCTGCACTCGTCACCGACGGGCGAGCTGTTCCTCGAGGACGTGCGTGTCGGGCGCGAGCGGCTGATCGGCGAGACCGAGGACCTGCCCGCGCGCTCGGGCGCCAAAGACACCTTTACGATGGAGCGGACCGGCGTGGCGGCGATGGCGCTGGGAATCGTCGAACAATGTTTGAAGCTCTGTCTGGACTATGCGCGCACGCGCGTTCAATTCGGCAAGCCGATTGGCGAGTTTCAATTGATTCAATTGAAGCTGGCCAAGATGGAGGTCGCGCGCATGAACATTCAAAACCTGGTGTTCCGCCAGATCGAGCTGGCCGCCGCCGGCAAATCGATGACGCTCGCCGAGGCGTCCGCCGGCAAGCTCTATAGCGCCCAAGCCGCCATGGACGTGTGTCTGGAGTCCGTGCAGCTATTCGGCGGAAACGGCTACATGGCCGAATATCACGTCGAGCAGCTCTGCCGCGACGCCAAGGTCCTGCAAATCTACGGCGGCACCGACGAGATCCAAATCTCCCAAATCGCCCGCAGTTTGCTTTCACAATAATGAAGTTTCCGGTAGTAGCTTGCGTTTCTCTTCTGTGCGGGTGCCGGGCTTGGATGATTCAAGAACCAGCTCCAGACCCACGTCGTTCAGTCGCCGACGAACAGTATTGTGAGTCAATGAGACAGCGAGAGCCGCTGCCTTATCTCACGAAATCAGACATTCAAAGTGGGATGTCTTCGCTGCAACCGCGGGTCGTGAGCTGCTATCGATACTTCGGAGTGCCGGGAACCCTGAACCTTCAACTCGTCATCGACCGGGACGGGAGCGCGACGGGAGTCGTGGTTGGTGCGAACGCAGGAACGGCGACGGCGAAATGCATAGAAGATGTAGTGCGAACAGCTTGCTTCCCGAAGAACGCGAACGTAGTGCGGGTCATCTATCCATATGTCTTGCGGTGATGATCGATCACTCGGCGGTCCGCTGCCGAAACTGTGCTCAGCGCGGCTCGACGAGATCGCGGGTGATCGCCGACAGCGACGGGCAGCCGGCGAGCGCCATGGCGAGTGACAATTCCTCGCGCAAGAGCGTGAGCACGTGCAGCACGCCCGCTTCGCCGGCGGCGGCGAGGCCCCAGAGGATCGGGCGGCCGACCAAGACCGCGCGCGCACCCAGTGCCAGCGCCTTGAGCACGTCGGAGCCCCAGCGCACGCCGCCGTCCATCAGCACCGGGCAGCGATCCTCGACGGCGGCGACCACGCCGGGGAGCGCGTCGAGCGACGCCGGCGCGCCGTCGAGCTGGCGCGCGCCGTGGTTGGAGACGATCACGCCGGCCGCGCCGTGCTCGCACGCGCGCGCGGCGTCGCCTCTGCGCAGGATGCCTTTGAGCAGGATCGGCAGCGGCGCGAGCGAGCGCAGCCAGTCGAGGTCGCGCCACGTGAACGACGCATCGTGCCGCGACGCCACGTAGCTGTTGAGCGCCGAGCCCGCGCTCGACGGCGCCGCGCCGACCGCGTACGCGAGGTTGGCCATCACCATCCCGTCGGGCAGCGCGAAGCCGTTGCGCTCGTCGGCCACGCGCCGCCCGAGCAGCGGCGTGTCGACGGTAATCACCAGCGCCGAGTAGCCGGCGGCGTGCGCCCGCTCGATGAGTGCGCGCGTGAGGCCGCGATCCTTGTGCACGTAGAGCTGGAACCAGCGCGGGCCGGCACAGGCGGCGACGTCTTCGAGCGAGACGGTCGCCAGCGTCGACACCACCATCAAGGTGCCGGCGCGCGCGGCGGCTCGCGCGGTGGCCAATTCGCCGTCGGGGTGCGCCAGGCGCTGGTACGCGGTCGGCGCGATCAGGATCGGGGCCGGCAGCCGCGCGCCCAAAAGCTCCGTCGAGAGATCGCGCTCGCTCACGTCGACCAGCATGCGCGGCCACAGCGTGCAGTCGCGGAACGCGCGGCGGTTGCGGCGCAGCGTCACCTGCGCGTCGGCGCCCGAGCGGTAGTAGTCCCACGTCATGCGCGGCAGCGCGGCGCGCGCGGCGCGGCGGTAATCGGCGACGGTGAGCAGGCGCTCGTCTTGCTTCTTCGTCTCCATCGGCGACGCGGGCGAGAGTATCATGCGCCGCATGAAGCTCCGGCGGTTCGAAGTTCGCTGGGCCGAGATCATCGGGCGCGCGCTGGTGCCGCGCGGCGTGCTCGGCGGCGTGGTCGACGACGTCGCGCTCGGCGAGGAGTTTCGCCGCGAGTGCGCCGAGCCGCCCTGGTACGCCGGGCTGCTCCTGCGCTTCTCGCTGTGGCTCACGTGGCTGGCGCCGTTCTGGACCAGCTTTCGCTTTCGCACGTTCGGCGGGCTCGACGAGGACGCGCGCGAAAAGCTGCTCGAGCGATTGCTCGAAGCCAAGAGCTACAACGTGCGCATGGCGATCATGTTCCTCAAGATCACCGTCTGCACACTGGTGCTCGGCGACGAGCGCGCGCTCAGGAAGCTGAACGCCTACGGGCTCGCCGACGAGGCGGAGCTGGTGCCGGCGCGCAAGCTCGGCGGCGGGCGGACGTCGTGACGCCGGGATTTCACGACGCCAGCGAGGCGGGGCTCGACGCGGACGCGGCCGATTTCGTGATCATCGGCTCGGGCGCGGGCGGCGGCGCGGCGGCGCGCGCGCTGGCGAAGTCGGGCGCGCGCGTGGTGGTGCTCGAGGAGGGGCCGCTGGTTCCGACGGATAAGCTGAGCCCGCTCATGCGCACGACGATGGCGACGCTGTTTCGCAACCAGGGCAAGCAGGCGGCGTTCGGCAAGGCGACGACGCCGATCCTGCAAGGGCGCTGCGTCGGCGGCACGACGTTCGTCAACTCGGCGATCGTCTGGCGGCTGCCGGAAAAAGTTTTGGCGAAGTGGCACGCCGACCATGGGCTCGCCGATGGCCTACCCGCGCCGGCGCTCGACGCAGCGTACGCCACGCTCGAAGAGGAGATGTCGGAGCGCGCCACCGTCGAGGGCGACACCGCGGGGCGGCAGGATCTGCGGATGCGCGACGGCGCCGCGCGCGCCGGAATCGAAGGCCGCATGCTGCACCGCTACGAGCGCGGCTGCCGCGGCTCGGCGCGCTGCCTGCACGGCTGCCCCAACGAAGCCAAGCAGTCGACCACGATCAACTATCTCGAGCGCGCGGCAGGCGACGGCGCGGCCATCTTCGCGCACGCGCGCGTCGATCGGATCGTCGTCGAGAACCGTCGCGCCGGCGCGGTGAGCGGCACCATCGTCGGGCGCGGGCCCAACGCGCGCCGCCCGTTCCGCGTCACGGCCAGGCGCGCGGTGATCGTCGCCGCGTCGGTGGTGCAGAGCCCGAATTTGTTGCGGCGCAGCAATATTCTGCGCCCCGAGCTGGGCGATCACTTCATGGCGCACCCGGGGACCACGGTGATGGCGATCTATCCCGAGCGCGTCAACATGTGGCTCGGCGCCTCGCAGGGGTACGAGGTGCTCGGGCTGCGCGACACCGTCGGCGTGAAGCTGGAGTCGATCAACGTGCCGCCCGAGGTGGCGGCGGCGCGGCTGCCGGGCGCGGGGCGGCGGCTGGCGGCGTTCATCGACAAGCTCGAGCGCGTGGCGGCGTGGTCGGTGGCGGTGCGCTCGGAGGCGGAGGGGCGGATTCGCCCGTCGCTGCTGTTCGGCGATCGCGTGAGCTACGCGCTGACCGCGCGCGACATGGATCGCGTGCGGCAGGGGATGAAGGCGCTGGCGCAGATGCACTTCCTCGCCGGCGCGAGCGAGATCATCACCGGCGTGCACGGGCTGCCCGAGACCATCTCGTCGATCGATCAGCTCGGCGTGTTCGATAATGCGCCGCTCGACCCGCGCGCCTACAGCATGGTGGCGACGCACCTGTTCGGCGGCTGCCGCGCGGGGCGCGATCCCGACTCGTCGGTGGTCGACCCCGAGCTCAAGGTGCACGGGCTCGACGGGCTCTACGTCATGGACGCGTCGGTGTTCCCGACCAACACCGGCGTCAATCCGCAGCACAGCATCATGGCCATCGCCACCGTCGCCGCGCAGCGCCTCGTCTGAAGCCGGCGTGGCCGGCGTGGCCGACGTGGATCGTTCGCGCCGCTCGCGCGTTCGATCCGGCATGCCGTACCGCGACGAATACGACGCCCTCGCCAACCGCTGCTCGAAGCTGGAGCGCGAGCTGGCGCAGAGCCGCGCCGAGCTGGAGCGCACCCGCCGCGCGCGCTCGCTGCCGCTGCTCGACTCGATCCGCGTGGCCAGCCCCTGCAAGGCGAGCTGGGACGCGATGGAGGGCAGCGAGCAGGTCCGATTTTGCGGGCAGTGCAGCAAGAACGTCTACAACC
>DASREC010000543.1:0-8758 GCA_035652295.1 Polyangia bacterium | reverse complement strand
AACGCGCTGGCGCTGCACCTCGCCGACGGCTACGGCCAGCACGCGGTGCTGTCGGTCGAGGCGCTCGCCGCCGATCCGTCGCCCGAGGGCCTGGCGAAGCTGCGCAAGGAGGTGCGCGCGCACCTCGACGAGCTGCTGCCGTTCGTCGACCGCCACCTGCTCCTGGTCCATTCGCCGAACGACGGCGTTCCAGCCGAGCGGATCGCCGACGCCGCGCCGCCGCCGATCGCCATGGAGCCGGTGTGGAATTTCCCGGCGCCGCGCGCGCTCGGCGTCTGCGGCGTGCCGCACGCGACCGGCGTCAAGCACCTGCTGCTCGCGTCGCGGCAGGTGCTGCCGGGCCTCGGTCTCGAGGGCGAGCTGCAAGCCGGCTGGGGCGCCGCGCGGCTGGTCCTGCAAACCGAGCGCAAGCGCGACCTCGTCAAAGGCGCCGTTCTCGAAGGTTGAGCCGAGCGGTTTGACCCGCGCGATCTCGCGCGCGGTTCAGCGCGAGCGGTTCAAGGCGCGAGGCGCTGCGCGACGAAGCGGGCGATGCGCGCGCGATCCTGCGGCGACAGCGACACGAAGCGCACGCCGGTCGCCTGCCAGCGCCCCTCGGCGCGCTCGAACACCACCGCGCCGCGCACCTCGACCAGCTCGCCGCCGTCGGGCAGCTCGAACGCGAGGTGCAGCGGCGTGCGCGGCAGGAACTCGGGCCCGAGCGCGCGGCGCAGCTCCATCCCCTCTTCGCCGAGGTTGCGCGCCTGCGCCAGCTGAAGGCCGTCGCCGACCGCCTTCACCGCCGCGACGAAAGGTGCCCGCCGCCGTTCCCGCCGCTCCGGCTGCGAGCGCCGTCGATCACTCATTCGTCGCCTCCGGCGCCGCATGAGCGGAGCCCATTTTCGATCGCAATCGCTGCGCGATTGCTCATGTGACCATTATCGGTCCGCTGAGCGGCGCGCGCAAAATTTCACCGCGTTTTACGTCGAGAAATAATCGAAAGCGCGCTGCGCGGCTATTTGCCGCTGAGCGCGCGGCGGACCTTGGCGAGCAGGTCGTCGATCTGGAACGGCTTGGTCACGTAGAAGCGCGCGCCGACGTTGATGCCCTCGATCATGCTGCGCGGATCGGTCTTGGCCGTCAGAAAGATCACCGGGATCTTCTGCGTCGCGGTGTTGGCCTTGATCGCCTTGACGAACTCGATGCCGTCGAGGTTCGGCATCATCACGTCGCACAGCAGGATGTCGGGCTTGAGCGTCTCGAGCTTCATCAGCCCGTCGAGCCCGTCGGTGGCGATGGTGACCTTGAAGCCGTGCGCGGTGAGCTGCTTGCGCATCAGCGTCTGCACCGACGGATCGTCCTCGAGGATGAGGACGTGCTGGCCGGTCTTGTCCGTCATCGGTCGCTCATTCGAGGGGCGTCGCTTCTTCGGCGAGGAACCGCGGGATCTCGTCGACGATCGGATACAGCAGCCGGCAGGCCTCGCACGCCAGGCCCGGGCCGCGCGGCGTGGAGCGCTCGACCACCCTACCGTGGCACTTCGGGCAGCGCAGCAGCTCCAGCAGCTCGGCGTGAACGGACATGCTTCACATCGATTAGCACCGGCGACGGAGCTTTGTCCAGGAGAGGAGTCACTTCTTCTTCAGGCGCCGAACTTCGTCGACGAGCCGTCACGCCACTGCTTGAGCTCGGCGAGCGGCACCTCGTTGGCCTCGGCCGCGCCGCGCGTGACCATGAGGTGCGTGAACGCCGAGCCCTCGTCGTCCGAGGCCCACGTCCCGGTGTTGAAGTACGTCGCGCCGCCCGACAGCGCGATGCGCTCGGGCGCGTGCGAGTGACCGAACACGATGTACGGCGCGCGCACCAGCTTGCGGATCAGCTCCGGCGCCGAGCGCAGCCGCGACGACGGCGGCTCGAGGCGCAGGCGCCCGAGGATCTGGTTGAGCGCCGCGAACCCGAGCAGCGTCCCGAACGGCACCAGGATGCGCAGCCACACGCCGTGGAGCTGCGCCGCCAGCACGCTCGCCGCCGCCAGCCCGACCGCGCCGAGCAGCACGCGATCGAGGAACAGCGCGCTCAGCAATTTATAGAGGCGCTTGGTGACCGGCTCGCGGCGAAGCGCGTCGAGCGCCACCAGCTTCTCCTCGGCGATCTTCCACGACGTCGACAATTCTTTGAGCCGCTCGCGGTGCACCGCGCGCCGCTCGGAGTCGTTGCGCCGATCGATCAGCGAGTACCACAGCTCGACCAGCCGCCACACCAGCAGCCCGTACACGTAGAAAATCCGGATCGCGCCTTTGAGCCCCTGCGCCCACGCCCACTTGGCGTAATTGACGAAGCCCCAGTGCTCCGCCGTGTGCGGATCGTAATCGGGGAGCTGGTTGGCGAAGTAGCGCATCCCCGCGTGCGCCACTGACAGCGCGATGCGCGACTTCTTGCCGCCGCGCGGCTCGGCAGCGACGGGATGCAGCAGGTAATCGAACGAGCAGTACTCGTCGTACTGGTGCCCGTGCTCGATGTAGATCAGGTCCTCGCGGTAATAGAACCACGGGCAGAACGTGATGCGCCGCTGGAACTCGGCCTTCGCCTCTTCGGGCGCGCCGGCGCCGACCGCGAGGCCGACCAGCCACTCGACGAGCGTGCGCTGCACCGACGGGTAGTGGAACTCGACGTCGTGATTGCCCATCACGATCACGAGCTCGTTGCCCGCCGCCACGAACTCGGCGAGCTTGCCGAACACGCCGCGGTGCCGGACGATCACCTTCTCCAATTTTTTCTGCGACTGCCGCTCGCCGAAGCCGAGCCCGTAGCGGCGATCCTCGGCGTCCTCGTTTTCGTCGGCCTCTTCGCCGGGGATGATCATCACCGACATGAAATCGACCATGTCGCCGTTGACCACCAGGCTCCACGGTCGATCGTCGATGCGCGTGCGCGTGTAGTGCGCGAGAAAATTTTCCAACTCGCGTTCGAGTCGGACGAGGTGTCGAAGATAGGACACCCCGGCCCCACCGGGGCGCAAATCTTCACCAAGATGCAGATCGGAAATCACCAGAATGTTTTTGTCTAAGTCGTTGCTCATGGAAGCACTTCTAAGGGATTCCTCTTTTGAGTGTTAGCCCGCATCGCTCGCTCGGCAAGAGTTAGTGCAAGCGCTTCGCCAGAATTTGCGAGAAAGTTTCCATCGACGGGTAACGCGGCGCGGCGCCTTGGCAGCCTCGGAGCGCTGTGTTATACGCGCCATTGATGAAACCTCTCATCTTCGCGCTGCTGTTCCTCGCCGGAATGGGTTTGTTCGCCTGGACGATCAGTCGGTTCATTCGCTTCATGTCGGTCGGGCGTCCGGATATCAAGCTCGATCACCTCGGCGAGCGGTTCGGGTCGGTGCTGGTGTATTGGCTCGGGCAGAAGAAGGTCGCCGAGAAGCCGATCGATCACCCGCAGCGGTTTTTCACGTCCAAGCACCATCTGATCATCTTCTGGGGTTTTCTCATCGTCACCCTCGGCACCGTCGAGGTCTGGTTCAATGGGCTCACCGGGCTCGACTTCTCTTTTCTGCCCGATCCGCTGTTTCACGCCGAGCGTTGGCTGGTGGACCTGTTCAACCTGCTGGTGCTGTTCGCCATCGGCTTCGGCTTCTTCCGCCGCCTCGTCGTCAAGCCGCGCCTGATCCCGATGTCGCTCGACGCCGGGATCATCCTGAGCGCGATCGCCGGCCTCATGATCACGCACTTCGCGTATCACGGCTTCCGCCTGGTCGCCGCCGGCGAAATGGAGTCGTACGCGCCGGTCAGCTCCGTCGTCGCCGGCTGGTTCCACTCGATGTCGCCGGACACCGCGCACACGATCGCCGAGGCGATGTGGTGGACGCACGTGACGCTCGGCCTCGCGTTCGTCAACTACGTGCCGTACTCGAAGCACATCCACATCGTCGGGTCGCTGCCCAACATCTTCTTCCGCAACCTCGGCCAGCGCGGCGCGATGCCCAAGCTGAATCTCGAGGACGAGAACGACTGGGGCGTGGGCAAGATCGAGCAGTTCACGCAGAAGTCGCTGATGGACCAGTACGCCTGCACCGAGTGCGCGCGCTGCTCCAACTACTGCCCGGCGTTCAACACCGACAAGCCGCTCTCGCCGATGCACCTCATCCACGATCTGCGCGACGAGATGATCGAGCGAGGCACGCTCAAGACCAAGATCGCGAAGCTCGAGGCCCAGGTCGGTGACGGCGGCGGCGGAAATGATGCGCACGCATCAAGCCATGATGCACCTGCATCAAATGGCCACGACGGGCATGATGCGCATGCATCAAACGGCAACCCGCTGGCCGCGCTCCTCGACGCGGCGAAGAAAGAATGGGACGAGCTGCCGCCGCTGGTGGGCGGGCGCATCAAGGACGAGACGCTGTGGGCCTGCACCACCTGCGGCGCGTGCCAGGAAGTCTGCCCGGTGTTCATCGATCACCCGCTCAAGATCCTGCAGATGCGCACGCACCTGGTGCTGACCGAGTCGCGCATGCCGGCCGAGCTGGCGCGCACCTTCACCAACCTCGAGAAGAACTCGAACCCGTGGGGCATCGCCGCCGAGAAGCGCATGGAGTGGGCCGAGGGGCTCGACGTGCCGACGGTGGAGAGCAATCCCAATCCGGAGTACCTGCTGTTCGTCGGCTGCGCGGGCGCGTTCGACGATCGGATCAAGAAGACGATGCGCGCGCTGGTCGAGGTGCTGCACGCGGCCGAGGTCTCGTTCGCGGTGCTCGGCGAGCAGGAGCAGTGCTCGGGCGATCCGGCGCGGCGCGGCGGCAACGAGTACCTGTTCCAGTCGCAGGCGGAGGCCAACGTCACCGCCATCAACGACTCGGGCATCCGCAAGGTGATCGCGTCGTGCCCGCACTGCTTCCACACGATCAAAAACGAGTACCCGCAGTTCGGCGGCGACTACGAGGTGATCCACCACTCGCAGCTGCTCGCGCACCTGCTCGCCGAGGGCAAGCTCACGCCGATGCACCCGGTGGCGAAGAACTTCACCTACCACGACAGCTGCTACCTCGGCCGCTGGAACAACGAGTACGACGCTCCGCGCGCCATCCTCGACGCGGTGGGCGCGGCGAATCCCGAGTCGGGCGGCACCGTCGAGATGGTGCGCTCCAAGGAGCACGGCTTCTGCTGCGGCGGCGGCGGCGGGCGCATGTGGATGGAGGAGAAGATCGGCACGCGCGTGAACAACAACCGCGCCGACGAGATCCTGGCGACCGGCGCCGAGGTCGCGGCGGTGGCCTGCCCGTTCTGCACCATCATGGTCACCGACGGCGTCAAGGCGCGAAACGCCGAGGAGCGGATCCAGATCCTCGACGTGGCGGAGGTGATCGCCAAGTCGCTCGGCAAACGCGTGCAGAAGCCGCTGCCGGTGCCCGAGCCGCCGCAGCCGAGCGCCGACGCCGAGCCGTAGCCGCCGCTCGGGCGCGATCGCTGTGGTAAGATCGCGCGCGGATGGTCGTCGCCGACGGTAGCGCTGCCAGCTCGACGCTGTTCCTGCGCGTCGTGATCCGCGCGCCGGATCGCGCCACCTTCGTCGCCAAGTACAGCCGCTTCGTCAAAGACGATCGCATCTTCATCTTCACCAAGTCGTCGCAGGCGCCGGGCACGCGCGTGCGCTTCACGCTCGAGCTCGCCGACGGCGCGGTGCTGATGAGCGGCGAGGGCACGGTGACGCGCACGCGCCCCGATCACGGCGATCCCGGCAAGCCGCCCGGCATGGAGCTCAAGTTCGTGCCGCTCGACGAGGAGAGCCGCGCGCTGGTCGACGAGCTGCTCAACGCGCGCGTGGTGCTGCCGGCGGTGCTGCCCGCGACGGCGCTTCCCACGAGCCTGCCGCCGCCCGAGTCGGCGCCCGCGTCGCTGGCGCCGCCGCTGTCGCTGGCCTCGCCCAAGCTCGAGACGCGGCCCGATCCGGCCGACAGCCAGGAGATCGACACCAAGGTGCGCGATCACGGGCGGCCGTCGGAGAACGAGACCACCGACGTCGACGCGCCGCCGGGTCCCGCGCCCGAGCCGAAGCGCAACTTGATCTCGGCCGGGTTCAACACGCCGACGCCGCTGCCCGCGCCGCTGCCGCCGCCGACGCTGCTCACGCCGCCGCACGGCTCGCCTTTGCCGCCGCTGCCGCTCACCGGCGCGTTCCCGACGATCCGCGATCAGCCGCCGGCGCCGCCGCCTCCTTCGCCGCAGCAGTCGGAGCGCAGGTACGAGGAGACCGGCGGCTTCCCGGCGATCGGCCCGGCGCCGCCGTTCGTCGAGGCGTGGCGCGCGCCGCTTCCGCCGGGCCAGCCGGGCGCGCCGCCCGACGGCGCCACGGTGCCGGCCAACCCGTTCAGCGAGATCTCCGACGGGGCGATCGAATATTTCATCGAGTGGTCGGTCGAGCAGTCGACGGCGGCGAAGGCGAGCCACAAGGCGGCGCACTACGCCAACGTGACGATGACGCCGCCGCACGCCGACGGCGATCCGCGCGCCGGGCGGCTGCGGCTGCTCGGCGGCGTGCTGATCGGGCTCGCGCTGGGCGTGCCGATCGGCGGCGCGGCGATGTGGATCTGGCGCGCGCCCGCCGTCGAGGCGCCGCCCGCCGAGACCGCCGCCGCGCCCCGCTCGCCCGCGCCCGCCGCCGAGAAGACTGCGCCCGCCGAGAAGACCACGCCCGCCGAGAAGGCCGCGCCCGCCGAGAAGGCTGCGCCGATCGCCGAGCAGACCGCGCCCGCTGTCGAGAAGACCGCGCCGGCCGTCGAGAAGACCGCGCCGGTCGCCGAGAAAGCTGCTCCTGCCGTCGAGAAAACGGCGCCGGTCGCCGAGAAGACTGCGCCGGTGGTCGAAAAGCCGGTGGTGGCGGAGGGACCTCCGCCGCAGCGCGCGGCTTCCCTTTCGAGAGCTACTATCCCTTCGAAAGCTACTTCCCAAAAGGAAGTAACTTCCCCACGGAAAGCTACTTCCCAAGAGAAAGTTACTTCCCCGGAGAAAGCTGCTTCCCAAGAGAAAGCTGCTTCCCCGGAGAGAGTGGCCGCCGCCGAGAAGCCGGCGGCCGCGGAGCAGGCGGCGCCCGTTGCGGAGCAGCCGGCGCCGCCGCCGGAGAAGCCGCCCGTCGAGAAGGTGGTGACCGAGCTGCCCGAGCCGCCGTCGCTCACCGAGCATCACGGCCGCACCGCGACGCTGCGGATCCGCTCGACGCCGCCCGGCTGCGACGTGGTGGTCAAGGGCGAGCCGCGCGGCAAGACGCCGCTCGAGCTCGAGCTGCCGCCCAACCACCGCTACGACGTCGAGGTGCTTTTGCCGACGGGAAAATGGCACAAGCGCATCAACCTCAAGCCGCCGCGCACCGAGATCACCGCCTCGCGCGCGCCGTGATCGTCACTGCACGTCGATGGTGAGCCCGTAGAAGTTCTGGTCGCCGGCGTTCTTCGGCGTCACCCGCACGTAGCGCACGTCGTTCTTGTTGACCACCACGCTGGCGGTCGCGCCGGCGGTGGTCGGCGTCGACGGGCCGACCACGGTCGTGCCGTCGGCGGCGAGGATGTCGACGGTGAGCACCGGGCCGCACGGGCCGTTCGCCAGCTTGGCCGAGAGCGAGCCGTGGCGCGTGGCGGTCACCTTGAAGAGGTCGACGTCGCCGCTCGGGCACAGCGCCAGGTTCGGCAGCGTGACGGTGTCGGTCTCGACGGTGGCTTGCGCCGGCGTGTTGTTCGGCTCGAGCGCGGCGTCGGGGCACACGCCGGTGCAGATCCACGCGTCGATGGTCGCGAGATCGACGGCGCCCGAGAGATCGGCCGCGCGCGACAGGTCGCCGCTCGACGAGAGATCGCCGCCGCTCGACGACAAATCGCCGCCGCTCGACGAGAGATCGCCGCCGCCCGCCATCGAGAGATCGGCGCCGGCGTCGGGCGGCGCGCCGTCGCAGCGGCCGTGATCGCCGCAATTCGCCCCGCCGCACTCGGCCGCCGACAAGCAGCCCGACGTGCAGCGCGCGCCGTCGCAGAGCTGGTGCAGCGGGCAATCCCCGTCGACGACGCAGGCCGCCGGCGGAACCGTCTCGCTACCGCAGCCGGCGATCGCCACCACGAGCAGCGTCAGAGCGAACACGTTGCGCATCGTCCGCCAGCATCTGCTTCGCGCGCGGGCGAATCAACGGGGCGCGCATTTCGTCACGCCGCTCGCGAACTGCAACAACGCTTGACTGGTCGGACCAATTTCTCCATACTGCGATCATGCGTGTCACCGCTCCGGCCCGTCGCAGCATCTTCTCGTCGGGCGAGCGCGAGACGCTGGCCGCCGTCGCGCGCGCGTCGATGCCCGCCGGCCGCGTGTTCCGCGGCGCCGGCGTCGACTGCGTCGACAAGATCGACAACTTCATGGCGCTCGGTCCGCCGGCGGTGGCGCAGGCGTATCGCGGGCTCATCTGGGCGCTCGACGCGGCGGCGCTCCTGCACCACCGCCGCCGGCTGAAGTCGCTCGGCGACGCGGAGGTGCTGTCGCTGCTCGAGCGCTGGCGCCACGCCGACTACGGCCGCCGCACCATGCTGCGCCTGCTGACGCTGCCGCTCAAGATGGCGCACTTCAACGACGCGGCGATGTACGCGACGGTCGGCTGCAAGTTCGGCACGCTGCCGATTGCTTCAGGGGCCGTCGAGAAGCCGCGCTACCTGAGCGAGCGGGTGATGCCGGCGGCCGACGTGCCGGCGAACGAGACGCTCGAGTGCGACGTGGTGGTGATCGGCACCGGCGCGGGCGGCGCGGTG
>DASREC010000542.1:0-5160 GCA_035652295.1 Polyangia bacterium | reverse complement strand
TGCGCCCGCCCTCGACGCGCGCGCGCACGATCTTCGCCGCGGTGTGGATGGTCACGCCTTCGGCCTCGAGGCGCGCGCGCAGCTCGGCCGACGCCTCTTCGTCTTCGCCCGGCAGCACGCGATCGGCCGCCTCGACGATGGTGACGCG
Source organism: Polyangia bacterium (assembly GCA_035652295.1). Taxonomy (GTDB): domain Bacteria; phylum Myxococcota_A; class Polyangia; order Palsa-1104; family Palsa-1104; genus DASREC01. The sequence goes on along the minus strand of DASREC010000542.1, from coordinate 5,012 downwards.
CACGCCGAGCCGCTGCATCGCCTGGCCCAGCTCGAGGCCGATCGGCCCGCCGCCGATCACCGCCAGCGACGCCGGCAGCGCGTCGAGCGAAAAGATCGTCTCGTTGGTGAGCGGCGCGGCCTCGGCCAGGCCGTCGATCGGCGGCGGCGCGGCGCGCGCGCCGGTGGCGATCAGGAAGCCGCGCGCCGAGAGCCGCTTGCCGTCGAGCTCCAGCGCGTCGCGCGAGACGAACGCGGGCGCGCCGATGCGCACCTCGGCGCCGAGCTTCTCGAAGCGCGCCGGCGAGTCGTGCTCGGCGATGCGCGCGATCGCCGCGCGCACCCGCGCCATCACCTGCTTGCCGTCTATGGCGGGCGGCGACGCGGGCAGGCCGAAGCGCTCGGCGGTGCGCTGCTCGTGCGCCACCTGCGCCGTGCGGATCAACGTCTTCGACGGCACGCAGCCGGTGAACAGGCAGTCGCCGCCGAGCGCGCGTTTCTCGACGAGCAGCACGCGCGCGCCCAGCTTGACCGCGGCGCGCGTCGCGGTGAGCCCGGCCGCGCCGCCGCCGATCACGATCAAGTCGTAATCCATGGCGCGCACCGTATAGTGCTCGGCGAGGCATGGTCAAACCGATCGCACGCGGCGCGCGCAGCTTTCGCGGGCTGTTCTGGTTGGTGGTGGCGCTCGGCGTTTTGCCGTCGCTGGTGAGCGGCGCGGCGCTGGCGGCGAGCTACCACGCGGCGACGTTGTGCGCGGCGGCGAGGCCGATCGACGGCGCGGCCGAGCTGGCGTGGCGGCTGCGCTGGGAGCGCGTGCACGCGTTCGGACGCTGGGGCGCGCTGGTCGCGGGGCTGCTGGTGATCGGCTACGGCGCGGCGTGGGCGTACGAGTCGCGGGCCGCGCGGCGCGCGCGCAAGACGATCGTGATCTTGCTCGCCGGCGGATTGCTGCCGTCGCTGGTGGTGGCGACGTGGAGCGGGCGCGCGGTGCCGTGGCGGCTGCTCGCGCCGCTCACGTGGCCGGGCGCGCGCGCCGAGGCGCCGGGCGCGCTCGTCGGCGATTCGCCGGAGGAGGCGGGCGGGCCGGCCTACTGCGAGCAGCATCCGCGCGAGGCGGGCGACGTGCGGCTGGCGTATCTCGCGCACGTCGGCGGCGGAATGCTGGCGCTGCTCCTGACGCTCGGCCTCGCCGACTTCGCCGCGCGCTGGCGCCGCGCGCGCGACGGGAACGGATAAACGCCAGGACGCCAGGACGCCAGTTCAGAAATTAATATTTTTGGCCTCTTGGCGTTTTGGCGTTTATCCGGGCGCGGCGTCGATGCCGACGGTCATCAGCAGCGTGTCGAGCAGGCCGGCGTGGTGCACGGCGCCGTAGAAGAGGGCGAGGTTGGCGGCGACCAGCAGCGCGGCGTGCAGCCAGCGGGCGCCGGGACGGCGGCGCGCGGCCAGCCCCGACGCGGCGATCACCAGCGTGGAGCACGGCGCGCACAGCACCAGCGCGTGCAGCACGCCCGGGTCGCGGCCGAGACAGCCGACGATCAGCAGCGCGTAGATCGGCAGCACGTACAGCGCCTCGACGGGCGGGCGCAGATCGCCGCCGCGCCACAAGCGGCCGCGCCAGACGAACCACGCCACCACGCCGGCGAACAGCGCCCACGCCAGCGCGGCGATCACGCGCCGCTCGGCGAGGCGGATCGCCATCTCGCGCTTCTGCGTGAGCTCGGCGGCCAGCACCGGCGACGCGCCGGCGAGCGCCTCCTGGTAGTAGCGGCGCGCCTCGTCGTAGTGGCGCGCGGCCATGGCCGAGTCGCCCTTGCCGCGCGCGGCGAGTTGGTGCACTTCGCCGCCGAACGCGTAGGCGCGATCGAAGAACGCGAGCGCGCGCTCGGGCTCGCCGCCCTGGCGCGCGAGATCGCCGAGCCACAAGAGCGCGCGGCCGCCGGCCTCGGCGCGCGGCGCGTCGGCGGCGAGCCGCTCGAGCGCGGCGATCGACTCGGCCTTGTCGCGGTGCGGGAACTCGGCGCGCAGCTCGGCCAGGCGCGCCGCCGCCTGCTGATCGTCGAGCGCCAGCGGCGGGAGCGCGAGCAGCGCGGCGAACAGCGCGATCAACGGCGGGCCCGCGCGCGGCCGAGCCCGAGCGCCGCGATCAGGAGCAGCACCAGTGGCGCGATCGCCTGCGGCAAATTGCCGCAAGGGGATCTCGCGCCCGCGCCGGCGGCCGCGCAGCCGGAGCGCACGTTGATGAAGCACGCCGGCGGCGTCCCCGTCGGCGGATAGACGTCGCAGACGCCCTGCACGTCGTCGTTCGTCAGGTTGCGCTTGGAGGTCTCGCCCGGCATGCGCGCGTAGGGGTACATGGTCGCGCCGGTGATCGACGCCGGCAAGGTCGAGTTGCAGTCGGGGATCGGGTTGCCGAGGTTGTCGAGCGGCGGCGCGTCGGTTAGGTGGTCCCAGCAGTTGTGCGCCAGGCCCTGCACGTGGCCGAGCTCGTGCGTGAGCGTGTTCTCCAGATCGGCGATGATGGTGCCGGGCCGCGCGGTGGCGCTCGCCGGATCGGTGGTGAAGGTGAAGTTGACGCCGTTGAGCTCGACGTCGGCGTCGAGGATGCTGGCGTCGCCGAGCCGGCCGGGCGTGTCGACGAAGAACACGGTGGTGAGCCCGATCGCGCCCGGATCGTGCGGCATGCCGCCGGGGCGCGCCCACACGTCGTGGCGGAACACGACCGCGTTCTGCCCGTCGGCGGCGACGTCGAGCACCGCGGTCGCCGGCGCGGTGGAGAGCGCGAGGTAGCCGCACGCGCCGGTGTGCTCGGTCCAGTTCTGCGCCGCGCGCGCCAGCGTCTCCTCGACGAGATCGATCGGCACGTCGACGCTGCCGCGCTTGTCGGGCGCCACCGTCACGCAGCTCTCGAGCCACGCCACCGGCGCGCCCGAGTGCTGGCTGGTGGTGCGCACGTACGCGCGCGCGTCGGCCGCAATCAACAACAGAACGCAAACGCCGAGGCGAGCCATCACTTCAACGCGCATTGTGGCCCGCGGCGGCGTTCAGGTCTAGCGGGGCCGCGAAGCGGAACCCCGCTACTCCGGATCTCGGCCGGCCCGTCGGAGGCTTGTGTTCGTCTCGTCGGGGAGATACGATGCCGGGCGAGCCCCGACTGTGACCGTCGCGGGGTAAGGGACCCGGGAGCCGATGAAGAAAAAGCTCGTCATCGCCGTGGGACTGGCCGTGATCGCCATGTTGTCGCTCTACCTGTACTCGCGCAGCCTCGAGAAGGAGGTCGCGGGCGGGCAGAAGGTCGCGGTGCTGGTGGCCAACGTCGACATTCCGCCCGGCGGGCGCATCACCAAGACGATGCTGGCGCAGCGCGACGTGCCCGAGGCGTACGTCAACAAGGCGTCGATCCGCCGCGGCGAGGAGAACGTGATCCTCGGCCGGCCGGTGTCGGGGAAGATCGCCGCCGGCGACGACATCTTGTGGTCCGATCTCGAGCTGCAGAAGTCGTCGGCGACGCGCCAGCTCTCGGCGGCGGTGCAGCGCGGGCAGCGCGCGCTCACCATCCCCGTCGACATGTCCGGCTCGCTCGCGGGCATGCTCAAGCCGGGCGATCGCATCGATATCCTCGGCACGTTCGCGCGCGGGCAGGGCACCGACTGGGCGACCGTGACGCTCTTGCAGAACGTGCTCGTCATCGCCACCGGCGACATCCGCGGCGACGGCGAAGAGTCGTCGGGCGGCGGCAGCGCGCAGGGGCCGCGCACGTTCTCCAACATCACCGTCTCGGTCGATCTCGAGGAGGCGGAGCTGCTGGTGTTCTCGATGCAGCGCGGCCCGATCAACGTGGCGCTGCGCTCGCGCGAGGACATCGAGACGCTCGACGACATTCCGGACAAGAACTTCGGTGACATCTTCGACACCACCAAGCGCACCAACTTCGCGCGGCGCCATGCGCAGAAGAAAATCGAAGCGCTGAAGCCACAACAGTGAGAGCGACGATGAGCCGTGCGACGACGTGGATGCTGCTCCTCGTGGTGGTCGCGCTGGGCGGCGTCGCGCGCGCGGCGCACGACGACAAGGCCGACGAGTCGAACGAGGTCAACCTGGTCGTCGGCGGCCAGAAGGTGGTCAACGCGCAGGGCGTGCAGAGCTACTCCGAAGGCGTGCCCGGCATCGTGCAGATCAAGGTGCCCGAGGACGGGCGGCGCATGGTCATCACCGCGGTGCGCCCCGGCTCGACGACGCTGCTCCTGATCTATGGAAACGGAAAGCAGGAGACGATCGTCATCAACGTGTTCGCGCGCGCGCCGGCGGCGATCCGCAACGAGCTCAAGACGCTGCTCGCCGGCTTGACCGGCGTCGACATCCGCGAGGTCGGCGGGCGCATCTTCCTCGACGGCGCGGTGCCGTCGGCCGACGACCAGGCGCGCGTCGAGCGCATCGTGGCGCTGTACGCCGGGCAGGTGATGTCGCTGGTCACCGTCGATCCGGCGCGGCAGCGCACCAACATCAAGCTCGATCTGCACTTCGTGCAGCTGCGCAAGAACTCCTCGTACAAGTTCGGGCTCAACTGGCCGGGCAACATCGGCTCGCACCTGAACGCGCAGCAGGCGCCGTCGGTGAGCTTCCTCTACACCTACGACTTCATCATGCACGCCGCGACGCAGGGGCAGGTGGTGATCGCGGAGAACCTGCTGCCGAGCCTCGACATCCTCGGGCAGCGCGGCTGGGCCAAGATCAACAACACCGTCTCGGTCATCACCACCAACGGCGGCAGCGCGACCTACCACACCGGCGGCGAGGTCAACATCAAGATCTCGACGTCGCTCGGCCAGTCGACGCTGCAGAAGATCCCGTTCGGCGTGCAGCTCACGGTGCAGCCGCGGCTCGACACCTCGTCGGGGCTGATCGTGGTCAGCATCGACGCCGAGCAGTCGCAGCTCACGCCCATCGAGGGGCAGGACGTGCCGGGGCGCATCCTCACGCAGACCAAGACCAACGTGCACGTCAAGCTCGGGCAGTCGATCATGCTCTCGG
>DASREC010000541.1:0-27485 GCA_035652295.1 Polyangia bacterium | reverse complement strand
GCCGGGCCCGGCGCCGTCGAGCGGCGGGCCGATCTCGAGCGACGCCTCGCCGAGCACCGACGGCGTGGAGACGAAGAACTCGGAGTTGACGCGCACGTTCCTGGCCCAGCCGCGCTCGAGAAAAACTTCGAACTCGACCGCGCGCCGATCGGCCGCGCCCGAGATCGCCGCGCCGCGCACCTCTCCGATGCGCCGCCCCGCCAGCCGCACCGGATCTCCGACGCGCAGCGGCCCCGTCGAGCGCATGGTCACGCGCACGATCACGCCCGGCCCGAACGTGCGCCCCGACAGGAGCAGCACCCACGCGATCGCCGCGCCGAGCACGATCACCGCCACCGCGCCCACCGAGCGCTGCAGCCCGATCCCGCTCGAGTCGAACGGCGGCCCCAACGACATCTACGCGGCTACTCCTTCCAGAAAAACTTCCACGGATTGCGCTTGAGGTCGCGCACCATCTCCTTGAGGTCGTCGTAGATCTGGTTCTCGACGAGGAGCGCGCCCGCGGTGCCCTTGCCCTTCTTGATGTCGGCGACCAGCGTCTGCGCGTCGGTGGCGATGTGCTCCGCCTTTTCGCCGACGGTGACCAGCTCGTCGAGCGCCTGCTGCAGCTTCTTCTTTTCGCCCGGGCCGACCACCGACGTCAGGTTGTCGACGCCGTCGAGCGCCTTCTTGGCTTTGGCGATCAGCGGATCGATGTCGCGCCGCACCGAGCCCGAGATCGCCTCGATGTTGGCCAGCGTCGCGCGGAGCTGCGACGAATCGCCGACGCCGTTCTTGATCGACGCGAGCAGCCCCGACGCCTCCTTGCTCAGCGAGTCGACGTTCACCAGCAGCCGGCCGATCTCGACGCGGTTCTCCTTCAAGATCCCGTCGAGCGTGCGCACCACCGACGCGCCCGACTTCAGAAAATCTTTGATGACGTCTTTGTCGTCGCGCAGCAGGCCCGTGATCGAGTCGAGGAATTCATAGAGGCGCGCGACGATCAGATCGGTGCGCGGCGGATTGACGCCGATGACCGAGCGGCCGTAGTCGAGCGGCGGCTGATCGTAACCGCCCGGCTGAATCTCCAGGTACTGCTCGCCGAGCACGCCCTGCGTGTTGATGAAGAACTCGGCGTCGCGATGGATCGCGCTCTTGACGCGATCCTCGACGAACGCGACCACCTGCACCTGCACCGGCTTGCCGGTGTCGGGATCGATCTGCCCGCCTAAAAAGCGCACGTCATCGACCTTGCCGACCTTGATGCCGGAGATCTTCACCGCCGCGCCCGACTGGATGTTGCCGGAGAAGTCGAAGTTGACGCGGATGCGCGTGCCGCCGCGCAGCGAGAAGTTGCCGAGCAGGATGATGAAGCCGCCGAGCAGCGCCAGCGAGGCGACCACCAGCACGCCGACCTTCAGCTCGGTCCTCATTCGCGCGGGCTCATCGCGACGAACTATACCAGACCCACGCCAGCGTCCCGCGCACGTGGTCGGCGGGGACGAAGCCCCAGTAGCGCGAGTCGTGGCTGTTGTCGCGGTTGTCGCCCATGACGAAGTATTGGCCGGCGGGGACTTTCACCGCGGGGAAGCTGCGGCCCTCCTCGTGCGTGTGGATGATGGTGTAGCTGCGCCCGTCGAGCGTCTCGTCGAAGCCGCGGCACTTGTAGGTCGTGCGGTTGCCGGTCTCCTCCTCGACGTCCTGATAGCTGCACGGTTTAGTCTGGAGTTTATCGTCGACTTTAATGTCGTTGACGAACAGCGCGCCTTCGCGAATCTCGACGGTGTCGCCGCCGATCCCGATGACGCGTTTGACGAAATCTTTGTCGGGATCTTTGGGATATTTGAAGACGATGATCTCGCCTCGCCGCGGCTGCTTCTTGAGCATGTTGATGATGATGTGGTCGCCGATCGAGAGCGTCGGGATCATCGAGCCGGCCGGGATGCGGTAGAAGCCGAACACGGTGAAGCGCGCGATCAGCAGCAGCGCCAGCACGCCCAACGCGATCCACGGCCAGATCTTTTTCAGCTTCATGTCCCCTCCTCAGAATCCGGGCGTTTCCATTGGACCGTCGCTGCGGCCGGCGACGAACTGCTCGACGATCGGATCGCGCGACGCGCGCAGCTCGGCGGGCGTGCCGACGACGTGAACCACGCCGCGGTAGATCATGGCGATGCGATCGGCGATGGCGAAGATCGACGTCAGGTCGTGCGACACGACGACCGAGGTGACGCCGGCCGACTTCAGCTCGCGGATCAGGCGATCGATGCGGCGCGCGCTCACCGGGTCGAGGCCGGTGGTCGGCTCGTCGAACAGCACGCACTCGGGCTCGAGCGTGAGCGCGCGCGCGATCGCGGCGCGCTTGCGCATGCCGTCGCCCAATTCGGCGGGATAGGCGCCGGCGAACTCGGCCATGTGCACCTGCTCGAGGCGCTTCATCGCCGCGGCCTCGGCGGCGCGCTCGCCGAGGCGGAGGTGCTTGCGCAGCGGCAGCGCGACGTTCTCGACCAGCGTCATGGAGTCGAACAGCGTGGCGTGCTGGAACACCATCGCCACGCGTTTGCGGATCGGATACATCGCGCGCTCGCTCAGGTGATCGATGCGCGCGCCGTCGAGCAGGATCTGGCCGCCGTCGGCGCGCAACAGGCCGACGAGGTGTTTGATGGTGACCGACTTGCCGACGCCCGACGTGCCGACGATGAACATGATCTCGCCCTTGTCGACGGTGAGATCGATTCCCTTCAAGACGGGTTTGCCGTCGAACGACTTCATCACGCCGCGAAACTGGATCATGGGCCGCCCTGCCACGTGAGGAGCGCGACGCCCGAGATGATGAAGTCGAGCAGGATGACGACGAACGACGACGCGATCACCGCGCGCGTGGTGGCGGTGCCGACGCCCTCGGAGCCGCCGCGCGCCGCGAAGCCGCACCAGCCCGACACGATCGGGATCGCGCCGCCGTAGAACGCGCACTTGACGGTGCCGGTCACCAGGTCGGCGACGCGCACGTGCGACGGATCGAGGAACACGACCGGGTTCAAATGAAAGCTGTAGTAGGCGGTGAGCGCGCCCATGCCGAGCGCCACCGCCACGCCGACGGCGGCGAGCACGCCGGTCATCACCACCGACGCGATGAAGCGCGGCACGATCAAGTAGTCGATCGGCTGAACGCCGTTCATGCGCAGCGCGTCGATCTGCTCGGTGACCACCATCGAGCCGACCTCGGCGGCGATGCCGGCGCCGACGCGCGTGGCCAGCATCATCGCCGTCAGCGACGGGCCGAACTCGTGCACGAGGATCTTTATGAACTCCGCGCCGACCTGCGAGAGATCGCCGGTGATGCGGTTGACCTGCAAGCACGTTTGAAAGACGAGCACCATGCCGATGAAGCCGAGCGTGACGCAGACGAACAGCAGCGAGCGGTTGCCGACCTGGTACATCTGCTTCCAGACTTCGCCGCGCGCGCGCCGGCCGCCGAGCCACGCCAGCGCGCCCGTGACGGTGGCGACGGTGATGGCGACGAAGGAGCGGACCGCCTCGGCGATGTTGTTGATCATCGCAGCAGCATCGTCAGCAGGTTGTCGGAGATCATGATCGCCACGGCGGCGGCGACCACGGCGTCGTTGACCGCGCGGCCGACGCCGACGGCGCCGCCCTTGACGCTGACGCCGAAGTGGCAGCTGGTGATGCTGATGGCGAGGCCGAAGACGGCGGCTTTGACCAGGCCGATTTCGAGATCCCACGGCTTCAGGTTGTCGGCGAACGAGTGGAGGAACGACGACAGCTCGACGCCGAGGAGCAGCTTGCCGAACAGCGCGCCGCCGAAGATGGCGACCGTGTCGCCGATCAGCGTCAGGCAGAACAGCGCGATGATCATCCCGATCACGCGCGGCACGATCAGGAACGCGATCGGATCGATGGCGAGCGCGCGCAGCCCGTCGAGCTGCTCGGTGACGGTCATGGTGCCGAGCTCGGCGGCGTTGTTGGCGCCGACGCGGCCGGAGAACATCAGGCCGATCAGGATCGGGCCGACCTCGCGCAGCGTGGCGTAGCCTGCGCCAAAACCGAGCAAACCATACGCTCCGAAGCGTTTTACGAAGATCCCCGACTGGATGACCATGATCCCGCCGGTGAAGAACGCGGTGAGCGCGACGATCGGGACCGACTCGACGCCCATCTTCTGCAGGTTGCGGAGCAGCTCGCGCAGATCGACGCGGCCGGTGAGCGCGGCGAGCAGCACGCGCCACGCGAGCAGTGTCATGCCGCCGGCTTCGCGGCAAAGCGAAAGCACTCCGGCGCCGAGTTGCTCGAGCGCGTTGGTGAGGAACTTCATAGCGGCCCGTCGAGCGCGCCGCGCACGAACTGTCGCACCACCGCGTCGTCGGAGTCGGCGATCGCGTCGGCCGCGCCGTCGTAGCGCAAGACGCCTTGATAGAGCATGGCCACGCGCGGGGCGAAGCGGCGCAGCGCGTCCACGTCGGAGGAGACGGCCACGACGGTGGCGCCGGTCTCGTCGCGCTCGGCGCGCAGGAGATCGTAGATCTTCGACGTGGTCACCGGGTCGAGGCCGGCAGTCGGCTCGTCGTAGATGAGAATCGGCGGGCGCGCGATCACCGCGCGGGCGAGCGCGGCGCGTTTGCGCATGCCGCCCGACAGCTCGTTGGGGAATTTCTTTTCGCTGCCGGCGAGGCCGACGTGGCGCAGCCGCTCCGCGACGCGGCGGTCGATCTCGTCCTGCGGCAAATCGCCGCTGCGCGTGAGCGGGAAGGCCACGTTCTCGCCGACGGTCATGAAGTCGAACAGCGCGTTGTTCTGGAACAGCATGCCGATGCGCTGCTGCTCGGCGACGGTGATGGTGCCGGCGTCGGGCGCGACCAGGCCGCAGATCAACTTCAGGAGCACGCTCTTGCCGCTCGCGCCCGGGCCGATGAGTCCCCACGTCTCGCCGCGCGCGACCTTCAAGCTGATGTCGTCGAGCAGCGGGCGCGCGCGTCCCTCGAACGTTTTGCTGACGCCGCGCAGCTCGATCATCGCGGTCAATTGCAGGCCAGCTCGGCCGACAGCGCGCGCGCCTGGCGCAGCTTGTTCGAGTTGGGATATTGGCGGATGAGCCGCGCCAGCGACTTGCACGCCGCGCGTTTGTCGTCGAGCGCCAGCTGCGCGCGCGCCAGCTCGACCAGCGCGTCGTCGCGCAGGATCGACTCCTTGAAGTCGTCGGCCAGCGTCTGGAACGCCTCGCACGCGTGCGCCGGATCGTGCAGATCGTCGAGGTAGATGTGGCCCATGAGCATCTCGGCGTCGTCGAGGTAGAGCGAGTTGTACGAGCCGGTGATGATGGCGTCGCGGCGCGTCTCGAGCAGCCGGCGCAGGCGGCGCAGCGCTCCCTGCGCGTCGCCGGCGGCGCGCAGCACCTCGGCGGCGTGCCACCACGAGTCGTCGCGCAGCGGCGAGTGCGGATATTTTTCGGCGAGGCGATCGTACAGCTCGACGGCGCCGGGCCCGTCGCCCGACTCGCGGTGCAGCTCGGCGATCGCGTACATCACGTTGTCGCCCAGCTCGCGCCGCTCGACGGCGGGAAAAAAACTTTGCAGCTTGAGCGCCAGCTCGGACGGGTCGCGGCGCTTGCCGAGGCGGATCGCCAGGTCGAGCGCGTCGTCGGCCGGCACCTCGTCGGGAAATCGCTCGACGCACGCCCACGCCAATTTTTCGGCCGCGGCGTCGTCGTGCAGCTCGTCGGTGGCGAGCACCGCAGCCTTTTGCAGCGCGCGCGCTGCCTTGAGCGGCTCGCTCGTGTGCTTGGGAACTTCCAGCCACGTGCGATACGCCTCGGCGAAGCGGTGCAGCTTGTCGAGGAGCTGCGCCGAGCGCACCAGCGCCAGCGCGCAGTCGTCGTGCGGGCGCTCGACGCCGCGCGCGCAGTCGGCGGCGGCTTTTTGATAGAGCGCGAGCGCGCCCTCGTCGTCGCGCGCCCGCTCGCGCGACTGCGCGAGATCGTAGTCGCCGGGCAGCGTCGCGCCCGAGCAGCCGGCGCACGCGAGCGTGACGGCGAGCGCGCGAGCAAGAACGTTCACGCGCTTTTCAAGACCTCGAGCGCGAGCTCGGCGCCGCGCGCGACCTCGGCGGCGCTCACGTCGAGGTGGGTCACGGCGCGCACGCGGCGCTCGCCCATGGCGTTGAGCAGGAGGCCGCGGTCGCGCGCGCGCTTGACGAAGGTGGCGGCGTCGAGCGGCACCTCGGGCGCGAGATCCCAGATGACGATGTTGGTGTCGACCGGGCCGACGGTGATGCCGGGCGAGCGGGCGATCCGCTCGGCGAAACCGCGCGCGTTGGCGTGATCCTCGGCGAGGCGCTGAAGCTGGTGCTCGAGCGCGTACAGGCCGGCGGCGGCGAGGATGCCCGCCTGGCGCATGCCGCCGCCGAGCATCTTGCGGCGGCGGTGCGCGCGCGCGATCGTCTCGGCGTCGCCGGCCACCAGCGAGCCGACCGGCGCGCCGAGGCCCTTCGAGAGGCACACCGAGATGGTGTCGAACGGCGCGCACAACGCGGCGAGCGGCGTGGCGGTGGCGACGTGCACGTTCCACAGGCGCGCGCCGTCGAGGTGCAGCTTGAGGCCGTGCTTGCGCGCGACCTCGGCGATCTCGTCGATGCTGCGTTGCGGGAAAATTCGCCCGCCGCCGCGGTTGTGCGAGTTCTCGACGGCGCACAGCGCGCTCACCGGGTAGTGCGAGTTGTCGGGGTTGATCATCGCCGCGAGGTCGCGCGCGGTGTAGAGCCCGTCGTCGCCGCCGAGCTCGCGGAACTGCACGCCGGCGAGCGCCGGGCCCGCGCCCGACTCGTACCACATGCAGTGCGCGCCGCGGCTGATCAGCACCTCGTCGCCGGGGCGCGTCTGCACCGCGAGCGCGATCTGGTTGGCCATCACGCCCGACGGCACGAACAGCGCCGCCGCCTTGCCGAGCAGCTCGGCGACGCGCGACTGGAGGCGATTCACCGTCGGATCTTCGCCGTAGACGTCGTCGCCGACGTCGGCGCGGGCCATCGCCTCGCGCATCGCGGGCGACGGTTTGGTGACGGTGTCCGAGCGCAGGTCGACGGCGGGCATGCGCGCAGCTTAGCAAACGTCGACGTAAACGGAAGAGACGTCGGGTAAGCTCGTACGCTCTACAAAGGGGAGGTGACCCATGCGCTATGTCGTCGCGTTCGCGTTCGCGCTGTCGCTCGGCTCGGGGCTCGTCGGCTGTGACAAGAAGAAGGGCGATCCGGCCGCGTGCGCCGAGTCGGCCAAGGACGGCGATTCGTGCAAGTCGTGCTGCAACAACGCCGGCGCGTCCGGCCACATGTGGAACGGCATGTCGAACAAGTGCTCCTGCCTCTAGCGCGGCTTGATCAGCGCTTCGGCGGATCGAGCAGCTTGAACGCGGCGAGGAAGGTGGCCGCGTCCATCGGCGGCGTCGCGTAGGCGGCGGCGATCAACATCGGCAGGTAGAGGCGGTCGCCGACGAGGTAGAGGCGGCACGTGGCGATCATGCCGTCGGTGCGGATCTCGAACTGCTTGCCGGGGAAGCCGTCGAGGGTGACGTCGCTCGTCGAGATCAGCTTGCCGCCGGTCTCGCGCAGCGTGGCGTCGATCGCGTCGGCGAGAATGCGCGCGGGGCCTTGCTTCAGAGTCGCGTCGTCGAGCGGCAACACCGACACGAGGTACGAGATGGTGTCGCTCGGGTTCGAGGACGTGAGCGCCAGGCCGCCGCCGCGCTCTTTTTCTTTCACCGAATACGGGAACGACGTCGCGAAGCCCCACCTGGCGTTGCTGTAGGGCGCGACTTCGGCGCAGCCGACGAGGCAGACGATCGCGAGCGCGGCGAGGGTTCGCACGCGGCGAGTCTACTCGCTGTCTTCGCGGCCGAACAAGAGATCGAGCGTGGCGCGATCTTCGGGGCGGCAGAAGACGAACACGTGATCGCCGGGGAGGAGCACCACGTCGCCGCGCGGGGCGATCAGCTCGTCGGCGCGCACGATCAGCATCACCGCCGAGTCGATCGGGAACGGGATGTCGGCGATGCGCGCGTTGGCCACCGCGGCGGCGGCCTGCAGGTAGAACGACAGCACGTTCGAGCGCAGCGGCAGCGTCGAGGCGATCTCCAGGTGCGCCGACGGCACCGGCGTGGCGCGCGCCTCGACGCCGAGCAACCGCGCGGCGCGCTGCACCGTCGCGCCGGGGATGAGCGTGTTGGCGACGACGATGAAGAACGCGACGTCGAAGATGTGGTGCGCCTGTGGCACGTGCGCGAGCACCGGGTAGATGGCGAGGATGATCGGCACCGCGCCGCGCAGGCCGACCCAGCCGACGAACGCCGCCTCGCGCGCGCGAAATCGAAACGGCGCCAGGCACAGCGCCGTCGAGAGCGGGCGCGCGATCAGCGCCAGCACCAGGCCGAGCGCGAGGCCCGTCGGCGCGACCGCTAGCAGCCGCGACGGGAAGCTGAGCAGGCCGAGCACCAGGAACATCACCACCTGGCCGAGCCACGCGATCGCGTCGTGCACGCGCAAAAGGCCGTTGCGATACGGCAGCTCGCTGTTGCCGAGCGAGATGCCGGCGAGATACGTGGCGAGAAATCCGCTGCCGCCGGCGAGCGTGGTGGCGCCGAACGCGAGGAACGCGAGCGCGATGGTGAACACCGGCAGGAGCCCCGCCGCCGACGGGTGCGCGCGCTCGAGCAGCCAGCGCCCGGCGAAGCCGATCGACAATCCGCCGATGCAGCCGAGCGCCAGCTCGAGCGCGATCTCGACGGCGAGGCCGAGCGGCGACGGGTGGCGGCCCGCCTGCGCGGCGGTGAGCGAGACGACCAGGATCACCGCCACCGGATCGTTGAGCCCCGACTCCAATTCGAGCGTGGCGGCGACGCGCTCGGTGAGCGCGATCTGGCTGCCGCGCAGCACCGAGAACACCGCCGCGGCGTCGGTCGACGAGACGATCGCGCCGACGAGCAGCGCCGAGATCCACGCGAAGCCCATCCAGTGCGCCGCCACCGCGACGATCGCCGTGGTCGCGAGCACGCCGAACGTCGCCAGCGCGCCGGCGGGCGCGAGCACGCGCTTGACGCTCTTGAACGACGTCGACAAGCCGCCGTCGAACAGGATCAGGACCAGCGTCACGATGCCGAGCCGGAACGCCAGCCGATAGTTCTCGAAGGCGATGCGGCCGAGCCCCTCGGAGCCGGCGAGCATGCCGATGACCAGGAACAAGAGCGACACCGGCACGCTCATGCGGCCGGCGACGCGGCTGGCGAACACGCTCAGCCCCATCAGCAGGCCGAGCAGCGCCAGCACCACCGCGGTCGTCAGCGGCTCGCTCACCATGGCGGCGCCGGTTACGTTCCGCCGTCGAGCGGTTTCTTCGGTGCCGGCGGCGCGACGGCGGGCGGCGTGCCGCGCTCGTCGCGCAATTTGCGTTCGAGCAGTTCGAGGAAGCGCAGCTCGGCGTAGTGCGGCTCGTCGCCGAGCGTCACCTGCAAGCGCACGACTTTGTCGCCGGCGCGAAAGATCTCGATCGAGCCGCGCAGCACCTTGTCGTCGTCCTTGCACTCCCACGTGATGAACGCGGCGTCGGGATCCTTGTCGGTGACCTTGCAGCCGCGATCGATGCGCACGAAGCGCAGCGCCGACGAGAACGACTCGCCGACGGTGTACGGCACGTCCTTGGATGATTTTGCGAGCGCGGTGGAGGAGAGCAGCAGGACCAGAGCGAGCGCGCGCACGCGCCGAGATTACTACAGCGAGAGGATCTTGGCGCGAGCGTCTGCGCGCACGTGCTTGGTGGCGTTGCGCGTGTCGATCACCAGCCGCGCTTTCGCGACCACCTGCTTGTAGTCGATGCTCGAGTGATCGGTGACGATCACGACGCAGTCGTAGTGATCGAGACCGTCGAGGCCGACCGACTTGAGCGTGTGCTCGCCGATGCGCACCGACGGCGCGTACGGATCGTGGTAGCTCACGTCGGCGCCCTTGCCCTGCAACAGCTCGATGATGTCGAGCGCCGGCGACTCGCGCACGTCGTCGATGTCTTTCTTGTACGCGATGCCGAGCACCAGCACCTTCGAGCCGTTGATCGCCTTCTTCTGCGAGTTGAGCGCGTCCTGCGTCTTCTCGACCACGAGGTGCGGCATGCCGGTGTTGATCTCGTCGGCGAGCGTGATGAAACGCGCCTCGTACTTGAGCGTCTTCAATTTCCACGACAGGTAGAGCGGGTCGACCGGGATGCAGTGGCCGCCGAGGCCGGGCCCCGGGTAGAAGCGCATGAAGCCGAACGGCTTGGTCGCGGCCGCGTCGATCACCTCCCAGGTGTTGAGCCCGAGCTTGTGACACATGATCGCGACCTCGTTGACCAGGCCGATGTTGACCGCGCGGAAGGTGTTCTCGAGCAGCTTCACCATCTCCGCCGCGTCGGTGCCGCCGACGGGGACGAGCTTCTCCAGGACCTCGCCGTACATCGCCTGGATCGCTTCCAGGCAGCGCGGCGTGGTGCCGCCGACGACCTTGGGCGTGTTCTTGGTGTGCCACTTCTCGTTGCCCGGATCGACGCGTTCGGGCGAAAAGCAGAGGAAGAAATCTTCGCCGACCTTGAGCCCCGACTCGGAGAGCTTGGGCAAAAGGATCTCGCGCGTGAAGCCGGGGAAGGTGGTCGACTCGAGGACGATCAGCATGTCCTTGTGGAGCTGACCTTTGAGATCCTCGGCCGCCATCATGATGAAGCCGTTGTCCGGCTCCTTGGTCTTGTTGAGCGGCGTCGGCACGCAGATGATGACGACGTCCGCTTCGCCGAGGACTTTCGGATCGGTCGAGGCGGTGAGCTTGCCCGAATGGACCAGCGGCGCGAGCACGTCGTCGGGGATGTCGCCGATATACGACTTGCCGGCGAGCACGCTCTTCACCTTGAACTCGTGCTTGTCGTAACCGGTGGTGTGAAACCCGGCGCGGGCCATCTCGGTGCACAGCGGCAGTCCGACGTAGCCGATGCCGATGACGGCGACCTTGGCTTCGTGGCGCTTGATCTTCTCCAGCAGCGTAGGCATCCGGTTCTCCTTGTAGCGTTCTTTAGTCGGGAAGCTCGCCTTGCAAGATGCGGCGCGGATTGTCGGCCAACAGACGCGTCACGGCGGGGGCGCCCAGGCGCTTCTTGATCCAGGCGATTCCGGCGCCCGCGGAGCGCGCGTCGTCGACGGAGTGCACGTCGGTGGCGACGCCGTGCGCCAGGCCCTTCTCGACGAGCCGGCGCGCGGCGGTGCACTCGCGTTTGCCGTGCGCGCCGTCGAGCGCGCCGAGATCCACCACCAGCGCGGCGGTGCGGGCGAGCGCCTGGTAGCGCGCGTCGTCGTCATCCCAGAACGGCGCGTAGCGCTCGGGGTGCGCCATCACCGGCAGCAGGCCCGAGAGGCGGATCTGGAACAGCGTGTCCTCGAGCCGCGGCGGCGCGTGGCGGGTGTTGATCTCGAAGAGAAACGCTTTGCCCCCCGTATAAGTGGGCTGAGCACCGGTTTGCGCCCGTTCCAGGAAAAGCTCGTCCCAAAAATTTTCCGCGCCGAGCCGCAGCTCGAGCGGCGAGCTGCGCCCGCGCAACCCTTCGCACACCCGGGCGTAGGCGCCGTCGATGGCGTCGCGCGTCGGCACGAACATCCCGACCCGCTGGTGCGGCGTGGCGCAGACGACGTCGAAGCCCATCTGCTCCAGCACGTGGGTCAGCGCCATCGAATCGTCCATCGCGCGCACGCCGTCGTCGAGGGCGGGCAGCACGTGCGAATGGAGGTCGACGAATCCCATGAGCGGCCCTCATTCTAATGAGGCGGCGATTTCCTACAAGGGCCGCCCGGCTTGAAGAAGTACACCGCGTATGCTATTCCCAGTAACGTACAAGGAGTCGCAAGAACATGGCCGAGCGTCGAGAGAATTCCGTCCTCTTCTCCTTGCGCGAGCTGCGGGGAATCGAAGAGGAGCGCGTCAAAGGCGAAGAAGAGGCGGAGCACGCGCGCATCGAAGCCGAGCGCCGCGCCCGCGAAGAAGAGATTCGCCGCGCCAAGGAGGCGGAGGACGCCAAGCGCCGCGCCGAGGAAGATCGCGTGCGCGCCGAGCAGGAGTCGCGCGAGCGGGCGGCGCGCGAAGATCAGCTCCGGCTGCAGGAGGCCGAGCGGCGCGCGCAGATCGAAGCGGCGGCCAAGCTCGAGCAGCACCGCATCGAGGCCGAGGCGCGCGCCCGCATGGACGCGAAGAAGTTCCCCGTCGGCGCGGTGGTCGGCGGCGTGCTCGCGCTGGTGGTGCTGGCCGGCGGCACGATGGCGTACCTGGTGTCGAACCACAACGCCGAGCTGCGCAAGCAGCAGGCGGAGATGCAGGCCAAGTCCGAGGCCGAGGCCAAGCGGGTGAAGGCGGAGGCGGAGGCCGAGAAGCGCGCCATCGAGGCGCAGCTCGCGTCGCTGCAGTCGCAGCTCGACAAGGCGACCAACGACGCCGAGCGCGCGAAGATCCGCGCGCAGATGGCGGCCACCAGCGCGCCGCGCCACGTGGCGTCGTCCAAGCCGAAGGCCGACGATACGCCGAAGACGGCGTCGAAGCCGAAGATCAAGACCGACACGTCCGATCCGCTCGGTGGGCTCCCGGGCCTGTAAAACGCAACCAATCGCCAAACGCCTCGGCTCCGGCCGGGGCGTTTTTTTTTGCCCGCTCGGGTTACCATGAACGCATGAACCGCGATCGCCGCCGCGCGCCGCTGCTCTCCGCCGTCTTGATCGCGCTCGCCGCCGCCGCGAGCGGGTGCAGCGGCGACGCGCAAACCTCGCCCGACCTCGCCGCGAGCGTGGACGCCGGCGACGACGCGGCCACCGGCTGCGCGGCCGACGCGGGGCCGCACTGCCTGGCCGTCGACGACGCGGGCGTTTCGCACGGTTGCGCGCCGGGCGGAATGGGACCGGGCGATCGCGACGACGGTGGTGGCGCGCCGCCGCCGCCGCCGCCCGACGCCGCCGCCGACGCGTCGAACCTGCCGTTCGGCGCCGAGTGCCTGCGCAACGATCAGTGCACTTCGAACGTCTGCTACTTCTATCGCGTCAAGGGGACGTTCTGCACCGCGCTCTGCAACTGCAACGCGGACTGCCCGCCGGCGTCGCTCGGCTGCAACGGCCAGGGCGTGTGCCGCGTCGGCAACTGAGTTGCCCGCGCGCGCCGCGCGTCGCGCAGTCGACGGCACGAGCTCGTCGCGCTAGGATTCAGATATGGCCGCGCGCAACCTGTTGGCTCAAGCGTTGGAGCTGTCGCCTAAAGAGCGAGCGCGGATCGCGCACGAGCTGATCGTCAGCCTCGACGAGGAATCGCCCGAAGATCCTGGAACGGTCGCCAAAGCGTGGGGCGAAGAGCTCGCGCGTCGTGTTCAGGACTTGAAGTCAGGCAAGGTGAAAGCCGTACCATGGTCGATCGTGAAGCGTGATCTCGATCGAACCCTTCGTGCCGTTCGTGCTCGCAAGCGCCGCACACGCACGCGGTGACCCTAAGCTTCCATCCACACGCCCACGCGGAGCTGCGCGGGCTCGCGGCCTGGTACGAAGATCAACGTCAGGGGCTCGGCGCCGATCTCCGCGACGACGTATGGCGCGCGCTCGGCGCCATCGTCGAGCATCCGAATCGCTGGCCGCTCTCCACCATTGCGGCTGCGCGCGCGCTCGGCGTGCGCCATTTCGTAATTCGTCGGTTTCGCCTCTCCGTCGAATACCTGATCGATGATGACGCGATTCAGGTGATCGCCGTCGCGTACATGAGTCGAAGGCCCGGCTATTGGCTCCGTCGGCTCGCGCGTCGCCGAGGTGTCACCTGACCGCCGAAAATGAAAAAGGCGCAGTCTCCCGCGCCTTTCTCTCGGAGGTGCCGCCCGGATTTGAACCGGGGAATGACGGATTTGCAGTCCGTTGCCTTACCAGCTTGGCGACGGCACCGTGGCTGAGCACTCTGATATGACCAAACTCGATTGTCAATCGTGCGGCGCTTGCTGCTACGGACCCGAGGAGTACGTCGCGGTGACCGAGACCGATCTTTGCCGTATGAGCGCGCAGTCGCAGTCGCGCTACGTCGTGCGGCGCGGCGGGCGCGTGTTCATGAAGATGGTCGGCGGGCGCTGCGCGGCGCTGCACGCGCGGCAGGGACATTTTTCCTGCCGCGTCTACGGCATGCGGCCCAACGTGTGTCACGTGGTCGAGGCCGGCTCGCGCGAGTGCCTGGACGCGCGCCGCCGTCGAGGAATCGGTTAGCGCTTGGCTTCGGGCGAGGCGGCGGCCTTGACCGCGGCCGGCGTGGGCGGCGGGCCGACCAGCGGCGAGCGCTCGGGCGACGGCGCCGCCATCGGGTGCAGGAAGCCGTAGCGGTGCAGATCGTTGATGCGCTGGCGAAGCGCGTGCACGAACCCCGACGCCGAGCGCTTGATGCCGCGGTTGATCGCCGAGCGCGGCGCCAGCACGTCCGGCTCGGCGACGATCTCGTAGGTCACCGCCGTGCGCCCCGGCGCCCACGGCTCGATGTAGCACTGCCCGAGATACTGCTTCATCGAGCCGCGCAGCATTCCGAAGCGCACGCGATAGACGTCGCCCGGCAGCTTCTCGTGCGTGTAGACCGCGGTGACCTTGTTGCGCCCCGCCGGCCACGGCAGCTCGGCGACGATGTCGACCACCGCGTGGTTGGCGTCGTGCGCCGCCACCGTCGACGCGCGCACGCGCGGCAGGTAGTCCTGCCACTTGGCGTAGTCGGAGAACACGCGGAACACCTCTTCCGGCGTGCCGTCGAAGACGCCGATCGCCTTGCCGCGCTCGATGCCGTTCGCGTGCGGATCGGAGAACACCAGCACGTCGTAGCGATCGAGCTGGCTCATGCGCGCGGCGTCGAGCGCCGGGCGCGCGATCGCCGGCGACGAAGCGAGCAGCACGATCAAGAGAGGAAGCGAACGCCGCGCAATGAGCATGCTATCGTCTCAGGCTACCAGCATCGCGTCGCTCCATCAATCCTAGAGCGACGGCGAAATGCAAAAAATCGGGGGACGAGTGATACCGAGCAACTTTCGCGGCTGGCCCGCGGCGCGCGCGGCGCTCGGGCGGTTGGTTTCCGGCGGGTTTCACGAGCGGGCGCTCGAGCGCTGGTTCGGCGTGCCGCTGTGGACCGACGTGCGTTACGTGCACACGCCGCCGGCGAGCGAGCGGCCGCGGCGCGGGCTGGGCGGATGGATCGCGCTGCTCGTCGCCGGCGAGTCGGTGGAGGAGGCGGCGCTCGGCGTGCTCGACGAGGCGGCGCGCGCGGCGCTGGTCGAGGCGCAGCTCGTCGAGCGAGCGGGCGATCGGCTGCGCGCGCGCGTGGCGCTGTGGCCGCTCGACGGCTTGCTGCTCGCGAGCGATCGGCTCGACGCCGGCGCGGACGCGGTGGGCGCGCCCGATCTCTCGGCGCTCAACCTGGCGGCGTCGCTGCCGGCGCGCACAGGCGGCGCGGCGCTCGACGTCGGCTGCGGCGCGGGCGTGGCGGCGCTCCTGGCGAGCCGGGCGGGCGCGCGCGCGATCGGCAGCGACGTCGACGCGCGGGCGCTCGACTTCGCGCGGCTCAACGCGCTGATCAACGATCGCGACGCGCGCTTCGTCGAGGCCGATCTGCTCGGCGCGGCGGCGGGCGAGCGGTTCGCGCTGGTGACGTTCAACGCGCCGCTCTTGCGCGCGCCGCTGGCGTCGAGCGATCCGCACGCGCCCGCGCGCTACACGCAGTCGCCGCGCGGCGAGGCGCTGGCGCTCGAGTTTCTCGACGGGCTCGCCGGCGTGCTCGCGCCCGGCGGCGAGGCGCTCCTGCACGCGCAGCTCACGCCCGCGGTCGAGCGCGCGCTCGACGATTGGGCCGCGCGCGCCGAGGTGGTGTCGCTGCGCTTCGCCACCGCGCTCGACGGCACGCCGCACGCGCTCACGTCCATCCGCGCGTCGGGCGGCGCGCGCGGGCGGCGCTCGCCGTCGGTGCCGCTCGGCCCGCTGTGCCCGCACCTGCGGCGCGAGATCCTCGACGCGCATCACGGCGCGCGCGCGCTCGCGCCGGACGCGACGCCGCTGGCCGCGCCGTGGCTGGAGCTGCGCGTGAGCCGGCAGCTCGCGGCCGAGGGCGCGCCGGCGTGGCGCGCGGCGACGTTCGGCGGCGTCCCCGTCGACGACGCCACGATCGCGCTGCTCGAGCGCCTGCGTGGCGGCGCGCTCGCCGACCTCGCGCTCGACGGCGACGATCGCGCGCGCCTCGAGGAGTTGGTCGCGCGCGGCCTGGTGATTCTCCGCTAAGATGCCGCGCGTGCGCCCGCTCCTCGTCGCGGCGATGGTGATCCTGATGGCTCCGCACTCGCACGCCAAGCACGGCAACCCCGACGATCTCGCCGGCTACGTCGCCAAGATGGAAGATCCGTCGCGCGACGCGTGGCAGAAGCCCGACGAGGTGTTGCGCGCGCTCGCGCTCGCGCCCGGGCAAACGGTCTGCGACATCGGCGCGGGGCCCGGCTACTTCGCGCTGCGGCTCGCGCGCGCGGGCCAGCACGTGCTCGCGGTCGACGTCGAGCCGCGCATCCTCGAGGTGCTGCGCGAGCGCATCGTCAAAGCGGGCGCGCGCGGCGTGACGCCGATCCTGGCGCTGCCCGACGACCCGCTCCTGCCGCCCGCGTCGTGCGACCTGATCCTGATCGTCGACACCTTCCACCATTTCCCCGACGGCGCCGCGTATCTCGCCCGGCTCGCGCGCGCGCTCGAGCCCGGCGGCCGCGTGGTCAACATCGACTTCCACAAGCGCGAGCTGCCCGTCGGCCCGCCGCCCGATCACAAAGTCGCGCGCGAAGAGTTCCTCGCCATCGCCGCGCGCGCCGGCTTCACCGTCGACGCCGAGCCGACCTTCTTGCCCTACCAATATTTTTTGATCCTGAAACCGAAACGCTGACGCTAGATGCTGCCGTCGGGCGGGCGCTGCGAGGCGGGCTGCGCTTTCGGCTTCTGCGGCTTGCCCTTGAGCACCGGCTGCGTCGGCGCGCCGCCGCTCTTGAGGTAGAGCGCGGCCATGTCGTACTCGAAGAACGCCAGCATGTCGGTGTCGAGCACCTGCTTCCACAAGCCGCGCGCCTCGTCGGTGCGGCCGGCCTCGAGCGCGCGCATGGCGCGGTAGAACGCGGACTCGGCCTTGCGCGCCGGCGTGTCGGCGTGCTGCATCAGCGCCTGCTCGGTCTCGCGCCCCGTCGCCCAGCGCGCCAGATCGTCGAACCACTTTCCGCCGTCGGTGGATTTCAGGTACGCGGTGGCCAGCGGATCCTCGGGCTGTCCCGAGCGGCGCTCGAGATCGAGGATCCACAGCGAGCAGTAGACTTTGAGGTAGTCGGTGACCTCGCTCGACGGGCGGCCGAGCGCGCGATGGTACGCGTCGAGCGCCTCCTCCAATTCGCCGCGCGGCACGAGGAAGGCGATCACGTCGGCGTAGGTCGAGCCGCGATCCGGCTGCGCGTCGATGGCCTTCTCGAACGACGCCAGCGCGTCGTCGCGCTCGCCGATCTGGTAGAGCAGCTTGGCGCGCTCGAGGCCCGCCTCGGTGAGCCCGTCGGGCGTCAGGTTGCCGACGGAGATCAGCTGATCCCAGTCGGTGAGCGCCGAGCGCCGCGCGGCCTCGGCGCCGGTCGCGTCGGCCAGCAGCTCGAACGCGTCGCCCAGCTCGCGGCGCAGCTTGGCGCGCCAGAACACCGTCTCCGCCTTGTCGGTCTTGGGCAGCCCCGCCGCGCGTTCGAACAGCGCCGCCGCTTTGCGCCCGTCGCCTTTCTTGAGGTGGATCTGCCCGAGCAACTCGAGCGCCGGCGCCGACGGCTCCATCGCGATCGAGCGCTCGAGATATTTCGTGCCCTCGCTGAGGCGCCCGCCGTTGAAGTAGCCGCGCCCGACCTCGAACAGCGCGCCCGCCATCGACGGGCGCAGCGGCTTGTCGGGGAAGCGCTTGTCGGCGTCGGCGTAGAAGCCCTCCACGCGCCGAAGCTGCGGCTCGAGGCCGTTGATGTCGAGGTTCTCGTCGGAGGCCATCAGGAACAGCCGCTGCTGATAGAGGCGCGCCAGCATCTCCCACGCCTCGCGGCGCGACGGCTCGAGGCGCACCGCCTCCTCGAAGCTCACGGTCGCCACGCCGAGGTGAGGCGGCGAGTACGAGAGTGCGAGCTGGCCGACGCATAGCCGCGGCTCGGGCGCCGTCGGAAAACGATGGCTGGCGTCGCGGCACACGCGCTCGGCGACGTCGCGATCCTCGCGCGGCGGCGCGGCGAGCTGCATCGCCACCTGGATCGCGTCGCCCGGGTGCGCCGTCGGCCCGACGTATTTCTCGAGGATGCCGAGCAGCGCCTTGTCGTCGCCCGGCTGCCCCTCCAATTTTTTCAGCGCCGCCACCGCCTCGTCGGGGCGCGACACGCGCAGGTAGAGCCGCGCCAATTCGTAGGCGATGCCGGCGCGCGGGCCGCCTTGCAACAGCTCGCGCAGATCGGCGCCGCGGCGCATGCGGCGGTTGGTCGAGCCGAGCAGATCGTTCGGATCCGGCCGCTCGAGGTACAGCGCGCGCAGCTGATCGATCACGAACGGCGACGGCCACAGCCGCGCGGCCGCCTCGAGATCTTCGATCATGCGCTCGCGCCCGTCGAGCGACGTCAGCTCGTCGGAGCTCGTGCCCGCGCCGCCCGAGCGCAACCAGCCGGTCAGCTCGGCGTAGCGCTTGCGCGGACCGTCGGCCGAGCCGAGCGCGATCTCGACGGCGAGCACCGCGATCACCTCCTGGTGCAGCCCGCGGCGGCGCAGCGCCTTCTCGGCTTTCTCGACGGCGGAGAGCAGCGGCAGGTCGCTCACCTGCGCGCGCAGCTCGTCGGCGTCATAGAGCGTGAACGTCTGCTTGAGCTGCTCCCACGCCTCGTCGAGGTGGCCGTCGTCGAGCGCGTGGCCGGCCTGCCCGAGCAGCCAGCGCTCGATGGCGGCGCGGCGTGCGGGGCGATCGGGCGCGTCGAGCGGCAGCGCCTCGTAGGCCGAGCGCGCGGCGCCGAGATCGTCCTCGGAGCCGACCGCCGCGACCGGCGGCAGCGTCTTCTGCGCCTTGACCTCGGGTGTTCCGGCGGGCCGCGGCGGTAAGGCGGGCGCGCAGCCGGCGGCGAGCAGCGCACAGGCGATTGCGCGACGGAGCAGGAGCATTCGCGAAGGATAGCCGCAAACCAGTAGCGCGTCACGCGCCGCTCACGGGTATATTAATGATGGAGCGCGCGCATAACGATCATGACTTCGTCGGTGGTGCAAAAGTTCGGCGGCTCGTCGGTGGCCGACCCGGTGAAGCTGGGGCGCGTGGCCGATCGCGTGGCCGAGACGGTGCGCGCCGGCCGCCGCGTCGTGGTGGTGGTGAGCGCGATGGGCAAGACCACCGATGAGCTGCTCGCGCTGGCGCGGCAGGTGACCGAGGCGCCGTCGCGCCGCGAGCTCGACATGCTGCTCTCGACGGGCGAGCGCATCTCGATGGCGCTTCTGGCGATGGCGCTCGAGGCGCGCGGGCTGCAAGCGATCTCGTTCACCGGCTCGCAGTCGGGCATCCTCACCAACGATCGCCACTCGGGCGCGCGCATCATCGAGGTGCGGCCGGTGCGCATCGAGGACGAGCTCGAGCGCGGCAAGGTGGTCATCGTCGCCGGCTTTCAAGGCATGAGCTACAAGCGCGAGATCACCACGCTCGGCCGCGGCGGCTCGGACACGACCGCGGTCGCGCTCGCCGCTGCGCTCGGCGCCGACTGCGAGATCTACTCCGACGTCGACGGCGTCTACTCGGCCGATCCGCGCGTGGTGCCCGAGGCGCGGCGGCTCGACGAGATCGGCTACGAGCCGATGCAGGAGCTGGCCGAGCACGGCGCCAAGGTGCTCAATGCGCAGGCGATCGAGTGGGCGCGCAAGTCGAAGATCGTGATCTACGCGCGCGCCACGGCGGGCGGGCCGGGCGAGACCCGGATCCTCGACGCGGCGCCGGGCGCGGCCGAGCGGCGCGGCGCGCTGGCGGTCACCGGCTCCAAGCGCGTGACGCGCGTGCACGGCGGGCGCGATCCCTTGCGCGTGCTCGAGGAGGAGCGGGTGGCGGCGCGCCACGTGTGCGCGGCCTGCGTGCGCCTCGTGCGCGACGACGTGCCCGACTGGCCGCGCGTCGAGCGCCGCCTCACCGACGACGGCGCGCGCGTGACCGAGGAGGGCGAGGTCACCGTGGTCGGCACCGCGGTCGGCAGCGATCCGGCGCTGGTGCGGCGCGCGCTCGCGGCGGCGGGCGAGGTGACGTCGTGGGAGGGCTCGCCGCTGCGGCTCACCGTGCAGCTCGCGCCCGAGCGCGTCGACGACGTGACGCGCGCGCTGCACGCCGCGCTGTGCTAGCGGCGCGATTGACGATAAAGTGAGGCGATGACCTCGGCGTCGCCGAACCCCGCGCGCACGGCGTTGTGCTTGTGCGGCGGCGGCATCACCGGCGGCATGTACGAGATCGGCGCGCTCGCGGCGCTCGACGACTTCTTCGCGCCGTCGCCGCGCGAGTTCACGGTCAACGACTTCGACGTCTACGTCGGCACCTCGGCGGGATCGTTCCTCGCCGCGACGCTGGCCGCGGGCATCCCGATCCGCCGGCTGTTCCGCGCCATCCTCGACGACGATCCCTCGATGTTCCCGGCGCGCCGCAGCGACATCTACCGCTTCGACGTGCGCCAGGGCCTCGGCATCCTGCGCGACCTCGGCGGCATCCTGCTCTCGGCGCTCGCCCGCGGCGCGCGCAACCGCATCGGCGCGCAGGAGCTCCTCGCCGATCTCACCGACGCGCTGCCCGCCGGCCTGTTCTCGCTGCGCCACTACGAAAAATATCTCGACGACTTTCTGCGCCACCACGCGCTGCCGACGCGCTTCTCCGAGATCTCGCGCGAGCTGTACATCACCGCCAACGATCTCGACTCCGGCCACCGCGCCATCTTCGGCCAGGGCGAATTGGCCGACGCGCCGCTGGCGAAAGCCATCTGCGCGTCGTCGGCGATCCCGCTGTTCTTCGAGCCGGTGCGCTACAAGGATCGCGACTTCGTCGACGGCGCCGTCGGCAAGATCGATCACGCCGACATCGCGCTCGCGCGCGGCGCGGAGCTGATCGTGGTGCTCAACCCGCTGGTGCCGTTCCGCAACGATCCCGATCGCGAGGACCTGCCGACGCCGCTCGTCGGCGCCAAGCACATCCGCGACAAGGGCATGCTCTCGGTCTACGCGCAGACCTCGAAGATGTCGACGCGCACCAAGCTGCACCAGGGGCTCAAGCGCTACGCCGCGTCGCACCCGTCGGCGACGCTGCTCCTCATCGAGCCGGACGAGCACGAAGGCGACATGTTCCTGCACAACCCGATGAGCTTCTCGTCGCGGCGGCGCATGCTGCGCTACGGCTACGAGTCGACCGCGCGGCGGCTCAAGCAGCAGCGTGAGATCTACGAAGCGGCGTTCGGGCGCCACCGCGTGAGCGTCGACGCCGCGCGGCTGCAGGCGCCGTGGGAGCTGACCGGTTGAGCCCCGAGTCCACGGCGTGGTGACGGAAGAAAAGATCTTCGTGGCGCGCTGGGGACGGCAGGCGCAGCCGCTGATCATCGCGCATCGCGGCGCCTCGGCCGACGCGGTGGAGAACACGCTGCCGGCGTTTCGCCTGGCGCGCGAGCAGGGCGCCGACGGCGTGGAGCTCGACGTCCTGCGCTGCGGCTCGGGCGAGGTGGTGGTGTTTCACGACGACGATCTGGCGCGGCTCGCGCATCGGCCGGAGGCGATCCGCCGGCTGCCGTACGCGGCGCTGCGCGAGATCGATCTCGGCGCGGGCGCGCGCATCCCGCTGCTCGCGCAAGTCTTCGAGGAGCTGGGCCCGCTGCTCGTCAACATCGAGCTGAAGACGCGCCCCGACTGGCTCGGCCGCGCGCGCGACGACGGCCTGGCGCACGAGGTCGCGGCGCTCATCCGCCGCCACGCCGTCGAGTCGCGCGCGCTGGTGTCGTCGTTCGATCCGCTCTTGCTGGCGCGCTTCCGCCGCGCGGCCCCGGCGGTGCCGACCGGCCTGCTCTTCGGCGCCGATCAGTCGCGCCCGTTTCGCCACGCGTGGGCCGCGCCGCTCGTCCAGCCGACGGCGCTGCACCCCGAGGCCGCGCTGGTCGACGCGCCGGCGCTGCGCGAGTGGCGCCGCCGCGGCTACTGTATCCACACCTGGACCGTCGACGATCCGGCCGAGCTGCGCGCGCTCGCCGCGCTCGGCGTCGACGGGCTCATCACCAACCGCCCGGCCCAAGCGCGCCGCGCCTTGTGTTACCATCCGCACGATGGCGGCTGATCGTCCACGGACTCCGCGCGGCTTCACCGAGGACACCAACGCCACGCCGCTGGTGCACATCACCGAGGGCGTCAAGAACGGTCCCAAGCGGCCGTGCCTGGTGATGGTGGCCGGCCCGCGCCTGGGCGAAATTTTTCCCATCGAGGGCGAGCTGCTGATCGGCCGCGATCCGCAGGCGGCGCTGCGCCTGCCCGACGACGAGAGCGTCTCGCGCAAGCACGCGCGCGTCACCGCGCTGCCCGTCGAAGGCGGCGGCGCGCTCATCACCGATCTCGGCTCGGCCAACGGCACGTTCGTCGACGGCGAAAAGGTCGACGAGAGCGTGCTCAAGGAAGGCGCCAAGATCCGCGTCGGCCAGACCAACGTGCTCAAGTTCGCGCGCTACGACACCATCGAGGAGTCGGCGCAGCGGCAGCTCCTCGAGTCGGCGCTGCGCGACGGCATGACGCGCGCGTTCAACCGCCGCTACTTCATGCAGCGGCTCGGCGCCGAGCTGCGCTTCGCCGAGCGCCACTCGCAGACGGTCGCGCTGCTGATGCTCGACCTCGATCACTTCAAGCAGCTCAACGACGACTGCGGCCACCCGTCGGGCGACGCGGCGCTGGAGAAGCTCGTCGAGGTGCTCGACGGCGGCCTGCGCGCCGAGGACGTGCTGGCGCGCTACGGCGGCGAGGAGTTCGCCATTCTCCTGCGCAACATCTCCGCCGACAACGCGATGGCGCTCGCCGAACGGCTGCGTAAAACCGTCGCCGATACCCATTTCGGACCGTTCGGCAAAGAGAGCGCGCCGCGGCAAATGACGATCTCGATCGGCGTGGCCACGTTCCCCGACGGCGACGCCAAGGGCGACGCCGCCGTCGCGCAGTTGGTCGCGCGCGCCGACGCGGCGCTCTATCGTGCCAAGAATAGCGGACGCAATAAGACGTCTCGTTAGCCGGCTCGGCTGCGGCGACTTCTTCACCGGCGCCGCGATGCTCGCGCTGGTCGCCTACTACGTCGCGACGCGCGGCGTGTTCCAGGGCAAGATGTCCGGCGACGGGCTGTTCGGCTTCGAGTACCTGCGCGCCATCGTCTTCGAGCACACGCTCGACATGAAGCGCGTGCTGCCGACGTGGGAGCCGTACTTCGGCCTCGACGCGGTGACGCACCACATGCCGAACCGCAATCCGATCGGCCCCGTCGCCGTGTGGATGCCGTTCTACCTCGTCGGCTGCGCGCTCGGCTACGTCGGCAAGTGGACGCACCTGCTCGGCTCGAACGCGCCCGATTCGCCGTTTCACGCGTGGGTGGCCGGGCTCGGCACGCTGGCGGCGACGCTGGTCGGCTGGCGCTTCACGTACCGCATGATCGAGCGCTACGCCGGGCGCGCGGGCGCGCGGCTCGGCTCGACGCTGGCGGTGTGGGCCACGCCGATCGCGTGGTACGCGGTGACGCAGCCGTTCTACCAGCACGGTGCGGCGTTCATGCTGGTGGCGATCCTCGTCGAGCGGTGGGACGCGCGCGTCGGCGATCCCGACTGGCGCCGCTTCCTGTGGCTCGGGCTCGCCGGCGGCGCGGCGATGACCATGCGCGCGCAAGAGGTCCTCTATCTGTTTTTGCCGGCGGGCGAGGTGCTGGTGCGCCTCCTCCGCGGCCCCGACCGCGATCGCTGGTTCCTCGGCGGCGCGGTGCTGGTGGCGTCGGCGATGCTCGCGTTCTCGCCGCAGGTCGCGGTGTGGCACTACTACACCGGCCATCTGCACGCGCCGCAGATCGAGCCGCTGCGCCTCGGCACGCCGATGCTCGTCGTCGCGCTGTTCTCGACGCGCTCGGGCCTGTTCCCCTGGTCGCCGATCGCCTACGCCTCGGCCGCCGGCCTGGCGTGGCCGCACAAGGCGCGCCGCCTCGCGCTCGCGCTCACCGCGGTGTTCCTCGTCGAGGTCTACATCTGCTCGGCGGCGTGGGTGCCGTCGGGCGCATACAGCTACGGCGCGCGCCGCCTCTCCGACGGCGCGCCGCTGCTCGGCCTCGGCGCCGCGTTGCTCTACGATCGCCTCGCGTCCGTGCGCTGGAAGCGGGTGGTCGTCGCGTACGCGGCGCTGTGCATCGCGCTGTGCATCTTCACGATGGAGATGCAGCGGCTGCGCAAGACGCAGTCGTCGGGCGGCTACGCGCGCACCGGGCAGCGCTACCTCGAGGACGTCGGCGCGCCGCGCTGGGCGCAGATCGCCGTCGAGAAAATCGGCTATCCGTTCGTGCAGCCGGCGGGCTGGCTGTTCGCGCTGCGCCACCGCGTCGGCGCCTCCGCGTTCGAAGGCATCGTCGGCAACTTCATGCTCGACCGCGAAGGGCAGTGGTTCACCGTGCTCAACAAGTCGCTGGTGTTCGACTGGGACCGCCGCGTCTACGTCGCGTCGGGGCTCGAGCTCACGCACGACGCCAACAAGGCGCCGTCGATCGTGACCGGGCACGTGCGCGTGCTGCCCTCGATGTTCGCCTCGGAGCCGATCACCGTTCAGGCGATTGGCACGCTTCTACCCGGCGCGATCGCCGTTTCGTGGAACGGCGTCGCGGTGGCGCCGACCGCCAACGCGCTCGGCTTCACCTTCAAGGTCGACGCGCCCGCGGTCGCGGTCGGCGTGAACGAGGTCGAGCTCGATCTGCCGATCGGCTCCAAGCTCAAGCAGCTCGACTTCACCGGCACCAGCGTGTGGTGGAAGTAATCAGCGCTTGAGGATCGCGTGCGTGCACGTGGCGCGCGCGACCACGACGCCGGCGGAGTTGGTGGCGCTGCCCTCGGTGAACGCCACGCGCTTGCCCACCTGCAGCAGGCGCCCCTCGAAGATCAGCTCGTCGCCGACGGTGCGCGTGGGCGCGAGGAAGTTGACGTTGAGCGTGATGGCCGCGGAGAACGCGCCCTCGGCCGCGATGCGGGTGTACAGCGCGTGGCCCTGAACCGCGTCGAGCAGCGTCGACAGCACGCCGCCGTGCAGCGCGCCGACGGGATTGAAGTGCTGCGCCTGCACGCGGTAGCGCCAGCGCACCAGCCCGTCCTCGACGTGGAACATCTCTTCGCCGAACAAGTTGTGGACGGTGGGCGTCTCCATGCGCTCCTCAGAACGAATCGAACGGCACCACCTCGACGCGGTGGCCCTCGGTGAGCTGCGCCGCCTCGAGCAGCGGCCGCAATTCGGCGGCGGTGGACACGATGCAGATCTCCAGCTCGCGCGGCGAGAGGTGCTGGCGCATCACGCGGCGCGTGTCGTCGAGCGTCACCGCGCGCACGCGCTCGGGGTACTCGGCGGCGTAGTTGCCGTCGAGCCCGGCGATCTCGACGGCGGCGCGCAGCTCGAGGCGATCCTCCGGCGTCGCCAGGTTGAACGCGAAGCTCGACGCCAGGTAGCCCTGCGCGAACGCCAGCTCCTCGGCGGTGATGCCGCCCTCGACCCAGTCGCGCCACAGCCCGAGCACCAGGTCGAGCGTCTCCGCCGTCTGCTCCAGCGACGGGAACACGTGCGCCACCAGCGCCTTGCGCCCGCGCCCGCGGCCGATGCGCGCGCTGGCGCCGTAGGACAGGCCGCGCTTGGAGCGCACCTCGTTCATCAGGCGCGCGGTGAAGGTGCCGCCGAACGCGGTGACCGCGACGTGCAGCGGCCAGAAGTCGGGCTCGCCCCACGCCGGGGCCGGCTGGCCGAACAGGATCTGCGACTGCGTGCGATCCGGTTTGTCGACGATGGTGAGGCGCGAGCCGCGCACCGGCGGCGGCGGCGGGTAGTGGACCGCGGGCGCGCCGCCGTCGGGGATTGCGGCAAAATGCCGCTGCACGGCGGCGTCGGCTTCGCGCTGGTCGAGATCGCCGGCGAACCCGATCAGCAGGTTTCCGCGGCGCACCGCGCGCGCGTGCCAGGCGCGCGCCTCGTCGAGCGTGAGCGCGTCGAGCGAGCGCTCGGTGCCGACCACGGTGCGGCCGTACGGGTGCGCGCCGAACATCGCGCGCTGGAAGAAGCGCCGCGCCAGCGAGCCGTCGTCGTCGCGCATCTCGTCGAGCTGCGCCTTGATCTCGCGCTTGAGCTTGTCGGCCTCGTCGGGCGGAAAGTCGGGGCGCGCCAGCACGCCTCCGAGCAGCGCCAGCGCGGCGTCGAGCTTGCTCTTGAGCACCGTCAGCTCGAAGTACGCGCCGTCGAGATCGGTGACGATCTCCAGGCCGGCGCCGAGCGCATCGAACGCGGCGTCGAGCTGCGCGCGCGTCTTGCCCGCCGCGCCGCGCGCCAAGAGCTCGGTGGCGAAGTTGGTGAGCCCGTCGCGATCCTCGGGCTCGTCGGCGGCGCCGGTCGCGAGCGCCACCTGCACGCGCACCAGCGGCAGATCGTGGTTCTCCTCGAGCAGCGTCTTCACGCGCGCTTCTCGTCGGCGACCGCGATCACCACCGTGCGCCGCTCGGCGCGCAGGTACTTCGCCGCCGCGGCGCGCACGTCGTCTTCGTTCACGCGCCGGTAGCCGTCGGCCACGCCGAACAGCTTGCGGTAGTCGCCCACCGTCGTCTGATAGTGCCCGAGCGCCTCCGCTTTGCCCGACTGCGGCCGCAGCTCGCGCCACAGCCGCGTCTCCAGCCGCGTGCGCGCGGTGTCGAGCTCGCCCGCCTTGAGCGGCTCCGCGCCGAGCCGCGAAAGCTCCTCGTAGATCATCCGCTCGGCCGCCTCCGCCCGGTGGTTGCGCTGGAGGCCGACCGAAATTTCGTAGAGCCCGGGATCGCGGAACGGCGCGATCGACGCGCCCACCGACGACGCGATCTCGGTGTCGGCGACCAGCAGCTTCTGCAGCCGCGACGAGTTGCCGCCGAACAGGATCTCCGACGCCACCTCGAGCGCTTGATAGTCCGCGTCGCCGAGCGCGGGTCCCTTGTAGCCGACGCGCAGCTTGTCGGCGGTCACCGGCTTCTTGTGCTTCGCGCGCCGCTCCTCGCGCTGCTCCGGCTCGGGCGGCGTCTCGTCGAGCGGGATCGGCGCCGACGGGATCGGCCCGTAGTGTTTTTCGATCAGCGCGAGCGCGCGCTCCTCGTCGAAGTCGCCGACCAGCACCACGGTCGCGTTGTTGGGCGCGTAGTAGGTGCGATAGAACGAGCGGCAGTC
>DASREC010000540.1:0-11803 GCA_035652295.1 Polyangia bacterium | reverse complement strand
CCGGATGATTTCCTTGTCCAGCGAGCCGCGCACCTGCGCCGTGCCGGGGACAACGTCGGGCGCGTGGGCGCGACGACCGCCAAGGCCACCGGCGCCGCGGCCGTAGCCCGAGCCGTTGCCGCCGCCGCCGCCCTTGCCGATCGTGCCGAGGTTGCCGAGGCCGATGGTGCCTTCGCCCGTGCCGCCGCCGCCCTTGCCCGAGCCGACCAGGCCGAGACCGCCGACGCCGTACGCCTCGCCGATCTGCGTGCCGACGAGACCGCCGAGCACGTTCTCGGCGTCGTTACCGAGCGCCGAGTCGCGCCCGAAGATCGACGCCAGGTGCGAGCCTTCCTGCGCCTTCAAGATGCCGAGCACGCCGGCCTTCTGCGCCGACTCCTCGGCGAGCATCTTCGCCAGGTGCGGATCGGGATTGTCCTTGGGACCCTTGAGGCCGTAGAGACCAGTTTTGTTCTTGCTGGTCTTCTTGCCCATCTTGCCTTCTTCGCCCTTGTGACGCTTGCCCTTGCCGCCGGCCTCGTCGGGGCCCTTCTTCTTCAGCCACTCGGGGATCTGCTCCTCTTTCTCCTCGGGCGGCTTGATCAAGAACTTGGCGAAGCGCTGATCGTTCATGAACGCGTCGAGCGACAGCGACTTCGGATCGGGCGGGATCGAGTAGATCATGCCGAGGAACAGGCCGACCACGAGCGCGGTCGCCGCGGTGTACGACTGCTGTCCCCAGTTGACCTGCATCGGCGCGGGATAGTTGCGCGGCGGCGCCACCGACGACACCAGGAAGGTGTTCGCGCCGAGATCGATCTTCGCGCGCGCGCCGTTCGGGATCGAGTACGCCATCGCGCCCGGCACTTCGCCCGACGGATGCGCGCGGCCCGACTGCGCCAGCTGCTCCAGCGTGATGGTCTGGTTCTCGACGGTGATGTCGCCCGTCATCTGCTTGGTGAAGATCAGCTCGTAGTCGGTGCCGGTCGAGTGCACCAGCGGGAACATGCCGACCGGCAGCGCGTCCGACGGCGCGTTGAACAGCGCGCCCGGATCCGAGCCGATGGTGAAGTCGCGCGGCTGCCGCTCGTTGAACAGGCGGAACAGGCCGGCGATGATCGCGAACAAGCCGAACACCAGGCACACCGCCGAGAGGATGTCGAACAGCGGGCCGTCGTGCGGCACCATGAACTCGTTGTGCGGCTTGCCCGAGGCGTCCCACGCCTCCCACGCGTTCTGAAGCGCGCTCACCTGCACGAACGCGACGACGAACGTGATGAAGGCGACCACCAGCGCGAGGATGCCGGCGCCGAGCAGCCCCTTGGTCGCGCCGGTGATCACGCCCGCCGACGGATTCGACAGGTGCTGCACCTTGACCACGGCGTCTTCGAACATCGCCGCGACCTCGATCGCGCGCGAGCCGTCCTGCACCTCGACCGCCGACGGATCGAAGCCCGGCGGTGGACCATAGTTGTAGCTCGCGGCGGGCGCGGCCTGGCGCTGCACCGGCGGCGCGTAGCTCTGCGGAGCGGGCGGCGCGGCGCCGAACGGCGACGGCGGCGCGCCGAACGGCGGCGGCGGCGCGGCGACGGGCGGCGGCGGGAACGGCGCGGGAGCCTGCGCCTGCATCGTCGGCGCCGAGGGCGCAGCGACGGGCGGCGGCGGAAACG
Organism: Polyangia bacterium; assembly: GCA_035652295.1. Taxonomy (GTDB): domain Bacteria; phylum Myxococcota_A; class Polyangia; order Palsa-1104; family Palsa-1104; genus DASREC01. The sequence goes on along the minus strand of DASREC010000540.1, from coordinate 10,154 downwards.
CGGTCGGCGCGGGCGGAGTCACCGCGGCCATGCCCATGACGGTGTGCTTGGCCTGCGCCGGCGCCTGCGTCTGCGGCGGCGCCTGAACCTGCGTCGGCCCATCGTCGGCCGCGGCCTGCACCGGCTCGCCCATCGTCACGACCAGCTTGGTGGTGCCGAGCACGATGGTGTCGCCCGACTGCACCTTGCACTTGTTGACCTTCTGGCCGTTGACCAGGGTCCCCTTGGTCGATCCGAGATCGATGATGTAGATCTCACCCGGTCCGGCGATCTCGATCACCGCGTGCATGCGGCTGACCGACTCGTCGTCGATGCGCAAGTGGCTCGACGAGAGCTTGCCGATCTTGATGATGTCCTGGGTGAGCGTCTCGGTGCGGACGAGCGTGTCCCCCTTGACCGGATCCTGCTTGTAGATCTCGAACGTAAGGGGAACGTTGACTCCGTTCGGCATGACCTCTCCTTAGATATCCTCGGCCGACTTGAGCATCTCGGGGATGAAGTTCTCGCGGATCTTGATCAGCGACGAGTGCTTCGCGGCCTTTCGGCTGTCGACGAACTCACCGTCGGGACGAACCAGGTCGCCTTCGACCACGTCGTCGTCGAAGTCGTAGACCGTCTTCGACTTGTACGTGACGTCGCCGCCCGCGGCCGGCGGCTTGGCCTGCGCGAACGCGACGCCCGATGCACCCAAAAGCGCGAGCCCCGCAATCAGACCCAATGCTTTGCGCGACATGATCATCCTCCAGTTGCTGCACAGCAGGGTCATCGACCACTTCTGACAACCACCACCGCACAGAGTTCCCAAAAGTTCCAAAAAGTTCCAAAAAAAGTTTTCCCGACGAAAACTCGCGTTATTTCTTCGGCTTCTCCGCCTTGTCCGCCGCCGCCTCTTTCTTGTCCCCGCCCTTCTCCGCCTCGCCCTGCGGCGCCTGCTGCTGCTGCTGTTGCTGCTGCTTCTCCATCTCCCGCTGCTGCTTCTCCATCTCTTCCTGCTGCTGCTTCAGCTCGGCTTCCATCTTCTTCTGCTGCTCGAGCGCCGCGAACGTATCGTCGATGTCCTTGATGCGCCGCTGCGCATCGTCCGCCTTGCGCTTGATGGTCTTGGCGCAGGTCAAATACTGGTTGTAGTACTTCTGCGCCTCTTTGAGGTTCGCGTTCGAGGGATCGTTCTTGTAATCCTGGTAGAGCACGCCGAGGTTGTACGGCACCGCGCAGTTGCGCGGGTCGAGCTCGAGCGCCTTCTTGTACATGGTCTCGGCTTCATCGAACTTCTTCTGCCCGCGCAGCGCCACGCCCAACCCAATGGTCGCGTCGATGTTGTTCGGCTGAAGCTTCAAGACCGCCGCGAACGACTTCTCCGCCTTCTCGTACTGCCGCGACGACAATCCAATCGCCCCAATGTTCAGGTGCGCTTCGACGTAACGCGGATCCAGCTCGACCGCCTTTTCGAAGTGCTTGAGCGCGCCGGTCACGTTCTTCTTGCGCAGCTCGATCAATCCCATCGTGTTGTAGATGGGCGGAAAGTGATCATTAGATAGGTTCGCCTCTTTGCAGACCAGCTCCGCCAATTGCAGCTTGGAGCGATCGCTCTCCGCGGTCGTGTAATAGATGAGCGCGAGCAGCGCGTACGCCGGCATCGAGTCCGAGTCGATGGCGAGCGCGCGCCGCAGCTTCGAGATCGCGTCTTTGTAGGCGGCGGTATTTCCGTCGCGCCCCTCCTGGAACAAGAGCACGGCGAGGTTGTTGTACGCCGACGCCGCGCCGCGCGGATCCGCCGCGATCGCCTCTTCGAACTTCGCGCGCGCCGAGGCCACGTCTTTGCGCTTGATGGCCAGCTCGCCGAGATTGGCGATCGCCGGCGCGAACTTCGGATTGGCCGCGAGCGCCGCCTGGTACTCCGCCTCCGCCTCTTTGTCCTGTCCGCAATCCTCTAGAATCGATCCCGCATTGAAGTGCGCCTGCGCCGCCACGTCCGCGTGCTTGGCCGCGTCGACGAATCCCTCGGCCAATCCCGAGCACGCCTTCTGCGAGATCGGCCCCGCCTTCTTGGCGTCTTCCCAGCGCTGATACGCTTTGTCGAAATCCGCGCGATCCGCGACCGCCACCTTCTTAATCGGCGGCGCCTTCTGCGCCATGATCGGCGCCTCCGGCTTCTCCGGCGCCGCCTCTTCTTGAGTCGTCTTGGCCGGCGGCGGTTTATTGGGATTAGCCGGTTTCGCCGCCGGATCCTCGTCGCTGTTCGCCCACTTTTGCGAGTTGGGCGCATTGGCCGACGGCCCCGCGCAGCCCGCAATGAGCGCAGTGCACAGCAAAGCCCGCACGCCCGATTGGCTTGTCCTCTTCATTTACTTGCTCTCCAGCGGAATGACCGACGTACGGTCCGTGGTCACCGCGACATAACCCGGCTCGGCGCGAATCTCCGACGCCAGCGGGTACTCACCCGGCTTGATCTGATTGAGCTCGGCTTCACAAAGCTCGGACCATTCATTGAACCACGACAGGTCCGTCGACTTCTGCAAACAAGTCCCGAGACCCTCGATCGCGTGATTCTCGAGCGGCTCGGCCGCGTCCGTCATGTTGTCGCAGTACGCGTCGTGGAAGTACTGATCGAACTCGGCCTGGTCGTATCCGGCCGGCGCGGTCGGCGCCTTCGGCACCGGCGCCGTATAGAGCTGCCCCGAGAAATCCTGGAACAGCTGACCAATGCGCGCCGACGCCGCGATCGCCCAGTGCGCCTGCTTGAACAGAATGACCGCCTGATAAATCTTCTGCGCGGCCAGGAGCTGCTTCTGCTTGTCCTCCATCCACTTCTTGAAGCGCTTCACCGACTCTTCGGCCTTCTTCTTGGCCTCTTTCTCTTTCTTCGGGCTCGAGCCCGGCGGCGCCGGCGAGAAGTCGAGCTTGTCGGGAATGTTCATCTTCAAGAACTTCTCGTACTCGACGTCGCCCTGCACCATGCGCGCTTCCGCCGCGTAGTAGCTCATGTCGGTGATGCGCGCGTTGCGCTCGGACTCGTCTTTACCCGGCACCTGCTTGTCGGCCGCGCCACCTTTGAACAGCTTCAAAGCCTCTGCAAAGTGCGCCAGCGCCTCTTTGGCCGGTCCCGGCTTGCGCTCGTGCACGGTGATCTTCGACTTCGTCTCCGGACCGCACTGTGCCGGCAGGTTGGCGCCCTTCTTGCGCGCCTTCTTGCCCTTCTTCTCTTTCTCTTTCTTCTGCGCCGCGACGCGCGCCGCGCCGGCCGCTCGCGTACGCGTAATCTCCAGGCACGCGCCGTTGACGCCGCCGTTCGGCAGCGGGCACGACTCCTTCCAGAGCAGCTCGGCGATCTTCACGTGCGCGACGATCTGACGATCGACGCCGCCCTTCGCGCCCCAATCCTTCAGATAGGCCACAAAGTGCTTCTTGAGCTTGTCGACGTCTTTCTGCTGCTCGAAGATCTGGAACTCCGAGAAGGTCACGCCCGCCGCTTGATCGGTGAACTCCTTGCGCGGCCCATACGTCTTGGTGAACAGCGTGGTGTCCGAGATCGACTTCTCGTTCTCGCCCAATCCTCGACGGAAGAACGACGCCGTCCTCAGTGCGGTCGACGCCTCCTTCTCACCCGGGAACTTGGTCGCGAACGTCTCGTAGTTCTCAGCGGCCATTTCAAACGCCGCGATGTCCTGGTAGTTGCGCCCAATCTGGTAGATCGCCTTCTTCGCCAGCGTCGAGTCGGGCTTGATCTTGATGAGCTGCTGGCGCGCTTGAATCGCCAGACCGATCAGCTTGGCGCGCTCGAAGAGCACCGCGGCGTTGTAATAGACTTCGTCGATGCGCGGATCGTCCGGATACTCCGTCGCCAATTGAATGTAGAGCGCGCCGGCCTCTTTGAGCTTCTTGTCCTTCTCCAGCTCTTCGATGTGCTTTCGGATCGTGCCCGCGCGGATCTTGACGAGGTTGACCTTGAACTCCTGATCCTTGGTCAGCTCCGGCACCTGGAGGAACTCGTCGACCGCCGCCTCGACCGCCTTGTAATCCTTCTTGAGCGCATAGCAGTCGAGCAGCAGGTTGGCCGAATAGATGGCCAGGTCCGAATTGCGGTGTTTGTCCGCAATGTCTTTGAAGAGCGGAATCGCCTCGTCGACGTGATCGTACTCGTAGTAGATGCGCGCCTTACGATACTTGATGGTCGGCAATTCGTTCGATTCCGGGACGTACTTGATATAGGTATCGAACGCCTCGATCATCTTCTTCTGGCGATCGGGGATGGCCTTGGGCGCGAACGCGTCTTCCTTCTTCTCGCCCTTGGCCGCCTTGGCCTCTTTGAGCTTGTCGCCGTGCGCGCTCTGCGCGTCCTGCGCCGAATCCTCGACGGAGAGGCAGTTCTTCCACGAGATCACGGCCGCGTACGCCGCGTCCTTCAGATACTTCGCGTTCGGCGAGGGATCGAGCTTGACCACGTCCGAATAAACCGGCGCGGCCTCGCAATACTTCTGATTGTCGCCATTGGTTCCCAGCTTGAACAAAAGCTCGCCGTAGTAATAGGTCATTACGTACGTGTCTTTTTCAGACGGGAACTTGGCGAGATACTCTCTATAGAGATACTGCGCCAAAGCGTAGGTGTCGTTGTTGTTGGTCTTCTGCGCTTCTTTGTGCCAGACGGTCGCCAGCTCGCGCAGCGTATTGGCGGTGTTCTCGCGGCACTCGTCGAGCGCGTCCTTCTTGAGCCCCTTGCCCTCTTTGACCTTGTCGTAGACCGCGGCGAGGCGCTGTAGCTCTTTGACGGTATCGGGCGCCGCGCGCGAGCCGGTGGCCGACAGCGTGTTCTTCATGACCTCGGTCTGCCAGGCGCACAGCTTGGGCGAGGTCGGCGCGATCGACATGAGATTGCGATAGACCTTGATCGACTCGCCAAACTGGCCTTGCGAGTTATAGAGCTCGCCGAGCGCCTCCATCATGTTCTGCGCGTAGTCGCCGCCGACCTTCTGGAAGAACGGCCACGCCTTCTCCGGCTGCGCGCCGGGCAGCCGCGCGTAGGCGCGCACGACGTCCTTCTTGGCCTCTTTGGCGAGCGCGATGCGGTTGGCCTTGTTGTTCGAGCCCTTGCCGCTCTCCGACATCTGAATGACGTCGACGAACACCGCCAGCGCCTGCTTGAAGTCGCCGAGGTTGTAGTAGCACCAACCCTCTTTGTACTTGGCAAAGCCGTAAACGCGCGACTCGGGATATTGCAAAACCTTGTCATAGAACTTGAGCGCGTTCTCCAGATCCTTCTGCTCGAAGTAATACTCGCCGAACGACAGGAACGCGTCGGCGATGAACTTCGACTTTGGAAAGTCTTTGATGAGTCGCTTGAAATACTTTCGCGCCGCCTCTTCCTTCTTCACCTGCGTCAATAGATAGGCGAGATAGAACAGCACCTCGTCGGTCTTCTTGTACGAGCCGTACTTGTCCGGATGGTCGGCGACCTCGAGGTACTCTTTGACCGCGGCCAAGAGCCACTGATTCTCTTTCTTCTGATAATCGTTCTGCTGACTCTTGAGCTGATTGGCCTTGTCGGGATCGCCCTTGTTGCCGGCGTCGAAGATCTTTTGATCGAGCTCGCGCGCGCGGAAGTTGTAGTAGCGCTGCTGCTCCGCGTAGAGCTCGGCCATGCGGAACATCAGGTCCGGCTTCTCCGGATCGTTGTCGCTGGTGTTGTCGATCAAGCGCCGCAAGACGCCGATCTGCGCGTCGGTGACCGACTTGACCTTCTCGCCCACGCCGCCGAAGACGTCGTCGGCCTGAATGTCCGGCCGCTTCTTCTCTTCGACTTTTTTCTGCGCCGGCTTGGTCAGCGCCGTCTGCGTGGCGGTGATCTCCGACTCTTTCTTGGTGTACTTGGTCGCCGCGCCCGCCAGCGTGGAGCCGAACGCGAGTGAAGCGGCCAGAAATCCGGACAGGACTCGATTAGCCATGTTTAGCGCCCGCACTTGTTTTGGACTTTGAAGCGGTAATAGCCCAACTCGTCCTTCCAGTACTCACCGCGGAAGGGCCACTGCTGGTGCTCGTCGTCGATGACGATGGTGTTGTAGTTCTTGGCGTTGGGATTGATGCCGGTGTCTTGAACGCCGGCGGTCAACTTGCCCTTTTCGGCATTGAGGGTTTCGTACTCGACTTTGATGGCCTGTTTGACCAGCTCCTGAATCTCCGTCGAGAGACGCTGGAGACGCTGGCGCGCGAGGTTGCCGGCTTCGTTGGCGGCGAGCGACTTCTGCAGCGTGAGATCCTGCAGGATGTTGCCGGCCACCGCGGTCGACTTCCACGCCGGATCGGCGCGGTCGAGCGCCTTCAATTCGCGGTCGAGCTCATTGACGTAGTCGATGTTCTTGGCGAGCGTGCGATCGTCGAGCGCGTTGTCGGCGGCGCGCTGCACGCGCGGCGAAAGGCCGGCTTCGCCCGAGCGGATCTTGGCGACCTCGTCGAAGAACTGCGCGTTGTCGGGATACTTCGACAACACCTCGTCGAGCTCCTTCTTCAAACCGGGATAGATCGAGTTGAACTCCGCAATGGCTTCCGCCGAGCGGTCGTAGTTGCAGCGGTTGAAGTAGATCACGGCTTTGAGGATGTAGCTCTCGGGATAGAACTCGGACTCGAAGTAGGGCGAGTTGATCGAGTGGATGTTGCCGAGCGCCTTGGAGTCGCCGTCGAGCATGAAGTAGGCCCACGACGCCTCGAACAGCGACGGCAGCCAATCGGGCGACGCGCCGCCGCGCGAGTCGGGGCCGGGGAGCCGCTCGAAGTATTTGATCGACTGCTGATACTGGCGGGTCGTGTAGAACACGCGGCCGAGCGAGAGATTGGCCAGCTCCTCGAACTCGCGCAGCACCTTTGGAACCTTGTCCGGATCCGGGTACTGCTTCACTTTGCGCAAGATGGCTTTGAACGACTCCGACGCGTCCTTGCCCTTGTTCTCGCGAACGTAGGTGATGCCCTCGAAGAACTTCGCTTTGGGATAGAACTCGCTCTTCTCGGGAATCGCGCCGAAGAGCCCGACCGCGTCATTGAAGTTGCCTTTGGAATAGTGATAGCGGCCGAGCAGGTAATAGAGCTCGTCTTTGACCGGCTCCAAAGCGGGTTGATCGAGATCCTGACGCGTGTACTTGCCGATCTTCTCGAGCACGCCGGCCGACTCGGGCAAGAAGCGCGAGAGCGACGCCAGCCACTGAAGGGTCTTTGCGTAGTACTTGTGCTCGGGACCCTTTTGGACGATGCGGTCGAAGTAGCTCAGCGACGCCGAGTAGTACTTCATGTTGAACAGCGCTTTGCCCATGTAGAACTCGGCGCGCTGTTTGTTGGACTCGTCGTCGCCGGTCTGGCCTTCGATGACCTTGTTGAGCTCGATCGACGACATCGGGTAGTCGTCCGATTCGTAGAGCTTGAGGCCGCGCTCGAGCGTCTTCGACGCCGGCCCGCCGGGGCCCGACGGCGCGGCGTAGGTCACCGGCTTGGCTTTCTGGCGCGTGCGTCCGCCGCCGTTGTTGGCCGCCGGCGGAGGCGCCGCCGTCGTCGGTGGCGCGGTGACGGCTTCGGGCTCGAAGGTCATGCCGCCGCCGGAGTCGGCGGGCGGTGGTGCGTCCTTCTTTTTCTTCTTGCCCGCAAACGCGCTCGGGGTGAGACCGATCACGGCGAGAGCGGTGAAGACGGTGAGTACGCGACGCAGGTTCGAGCTCATCCTGACCTCTCTGAGTGGCGAGCGACTTTAGCGATAGCTTGGCTAGAAGACAAGCAAATGCAATCCAGTAGCAGATTAGGCGACTCGGTCCTACACCCCGTGAAACCTGGACCACGGACTTCCACGTTGGGCGCGGATGTTACGAATGGCTAAGTGGCGATGTCAAGCCACCGCGGCTCAACCTTTTTCGCGGGGGTTTTTCGCTTGACCCTGGAGAGCCCGGCTGATAGACATCCGGGACTTTTGCGAGGACATAGCAGGACGTGGAGAGACGCGTGGACAACCAGCTCGGCCGACCGCTCGAAGTCGAAGTACGCGACAGCCTCGAGAAGGCGATGAAGATCCTCAAGCAGAAGATGTCGAAGGAGGGCATCCTGCAAGAGGTGAAGCGCCGCCGCTTCTACGAGAAGCCGAGCGTCAAGCGCAAGCGCAAGATGCGCGAGGCCCGCAAGCGGCGCCGTCGCGAGGCCAAGCGCCGCGGCGTGAAGTAAGCCGCCGCTCCCGTTTTCGGTTATCGTCGGGCCGCTTCTTTCGGGAAGCGGCCCGTTTGATTTCCGGAGGCGCCCATGCCGTATCGCCGCTCGACGCTCACCGCTCACGCCGGCACCCATTCGCCGGGCCCCGACGCCGGCTCGCGGCCGCACGCGCCGCCGATCTACCAGACCACCGCGTTCGAGTACGACAGCTCGTGCGGCGCGGAAGCGGCGGCCGCCGGCACGAGCACGCCGCCGCTCGGCCGGCAGTATTTGTACGCGCGCGACGGCTCGCCGACCGAGGAGGCGCTGGCCGAGAGCGTCGCGGCGCTCGAGGGCGCCGAAGCGACGGTGGTGTTCTCGTCGGGGATGGGGGCGATCGCGGCGGCGCTCGAGGCGTATTGCGGCGCCGGCGGGCACGTGGTGACGGTCGACGGGCTGTACGGCGGCTCGCACGAGCTCATCAGCGGCGTGTTGCCGCGCTTCGGCGTGACCTCGACGTTCGTGGCCGCGGCCACGCCGGCCGCGATCGAGCCGGCGCTCAAGCCCGAGACCCGCGCGGTCTACGTCGAGTCGATCTCGAACCCGCTCCTGCGCGTGGCCGACGTCGACGGGATTGCGGCAATTTGCCGCAGCCGCGGGATCGCGCTGCTGGTCGACGCCACCTTCGCCACGCCGCTCGGGCAGCGCCCCGTCGAGCGCGGCGCCACGCTGGCGATCCACAGCGCCACCAAGTACCTCGGCGGCCACGGCGACGCGATGTGCGGCGTGGTCTCGGGCGTGCGCGCCGAGTTGGCGAAGGTGCGGCGCCTGCGCAAGTTCCACGGCGCCAACTGCGACCCGTTCGGCGCGTGGCTGATCTTGCGCGGGCTGCGCACGCTGGCGCTGCGCTTCGAGCGGCAAACCGCGACGGCGGCGAAGATCGCCGACGGCCTCACCGCGCTCGGCGCGCGCGTGCACTACCCCGGCCTCGCGTCGCACGCCGATCACGCGCTCGCGCGCCGCATGCTCGACGGCTTCGGCGCCATGGTCGCGTTCGACGTCGGCGAGCTCGACCGCGCGCGCCGCGTCTACGATCGCCTGAAGCTGATCGCGCGCGCCGCCAGCCTCGGCGACGTCACGTCGCTGATGACCCACCCCGCGCGCTTCTCGCACCTGCACGTCGACGCCGAGACGCGCCGCCGCGCCGGCATCACCGACGGCCTCTTGCGCCTGTCGGTGGGCATCGAGGACGCCGACGATCTACTCGACGACTTGCGACAAGCGCTCGGCTGAGCCGCCGACCGCCACGTGGTTGGCGCGCAGGAGCAGCCGCTCCTCGACGGCGTCCACCAGCCGCTCGTAGTCCACGCGGCCCTTCCCCGACTGCCCCTCGAACTCGTAGATCGTCTTCTTGTGCGACGGCGACGCCTTGTGCCGCGTGTTGACGCGGATCGGGTGCTCGAACATCGCCTCGCCGAATTTCCGCCGGAGAATGCCCTCGATCTCGGCGGTGATCTTCTCGCGCCGATCGTACATCGTCAGCAAATAGCCGAGCACGTCGCAGCGCGCGCCCAGCCGCGCGCGGATCCGCTCGAGCGTCTCGGTGAACAGCTTGAGCCCGAGGATCGGCAGGTACTCGCACGACACCGGCACCACCATGTGCTCGGCCGCCACCAGCGCGTTGATGGTGAGCAGCCCGAGGTACGGCGCGGTGTCGATGACGAGGTGATCGACCTTGTCGGTCACCGTCGACAGGCAGCGCTCGAGCACGTGCTCGCGCGCCATCGCGCCGGCGAGGTAGATGTCCACGCCCGCCAGCGTCTCGCCCGCGGGCGCGAGGAACAGGTTCTCGGTCGACGTCTCACGTACGACGTGCTCGATCTGCCGCTCGTTCACCAGGCACTCGGCCACCGACTGATCGCCCTCGCCCAGCTTGATGCCGAGCGCCGCGGTCGCCGAGCCCTGGATGTCGAGATCGACCAGCAGGACTTTTTTCCCTCGAC
>DASREC010000539.1:0-2386 GCA_035652295.1 Polyangia bacterium | reverse complement strand
CGGCTGTCCACAGCGAGAGCGCTGTGCGCGTCCCCGTCGCCGTTCGAAGCGCCACCCTCCAATCCAAAACTTTCAAAAATCTTTCAGACCCTTTCGAAAACGAGTTGCGGTCGCCAAAAGCAGATATATGCTGTAATCAAGATGATCACGCCGCAGCGACAACGACCGCGACCGCAGCGACGGCGACGACGAAAACCGGCTCAGCTCCCGCTCGACTTGCGGCCGCGCACGTGGGGCGGCGCGCGGCCGAATTCGGGCCGGCCGAAGAAGCTCGGCGCCGGCGTCTCGCACCTGCGCCGCCCGCGCCTGGCCTCGCGCTTCCCCGTCCACGTGGTGGTGCGCGTCAATCGCGAGACGTGGAACCTGCGCGCCGGGCGCTGTTTCCGCGTATTGCAGCGCGCGTTTCGCATTGCGCGCGATCGCTTTGGAATGCGGTTATGTCATTTCAGCGTAATCGGCAATCACCTGCACCTGCTGGTCGAAGCCACCGACGAGAAAGCGCTGTCGAAGGGCATGCATGGATTGGGCGTGAGAATGGCCAAAGCGCTCAATCGGGTAATGAAGAAGAAAGGGCGCGTTTATTCGGACCGCTATTACAGCCGCGCTTTGAAGACGCCGAGCGAAGTCGCGCGCGCGATGAATTACGTGATGAATAATGCGGTAAAGCACGAGCTGGTTCGGCGCGGCATCGATCCGCGGTCGTCGTGGAGCGCGGAGAACGCGGACTGCGTGACGGCGGCGCGGACGTGGCTGCTCGAGCGCGGCTGGCGGCGGTCGCGGGCGCGCGATCAGTCGCCGCAGGCGGCTTTGCAGAAGCGCTCGTTTTGATCGCAGCCCTGCCGGCAGGTGTTGCAGATGTTGTTGCACTGCTCCCACGTCGTGCTGCAGCCGCCGCATTGGCAGCGTGACGAGCAGTCCCAGGCGGCGCGGTCGCAGCGGTTGCGGCAGTCGGAGCGCTGCTGCTGCTGCGCGCGCTCGGCCGCGGCCGACGACGACGACGACGACGAGCCGCCGCCGCGCGACGAGCCGCCGCCGCCGCCGCTGCGCGCGCGCGGACAAAGCGACTTGTAGCGTTTGACCAGCTCGAGCACGCGGCCTTCGTCTTTGAACTTCGCGCTCACGCGATTGAGCATCTCTTTGACGGTCGCGCAGTCGCTCGTCTTGACGTCCACGCTCGACGTCTCCGCCTCCTTGATCTTCGTCTCGGCCCACGCCATCGGCCCCTCGTGGCCGTACACCGTCTCGGCGTCGGCGAGCAGCTTCATCACGCCCTCGTCGCGCTCGCCGGCCAGCTCACGCGCGGCCACCGCCAGCCGCTCGCACGCGTACACCGGGCTCTTGCCCGCCGCGATCGCCGCGCGCGCCGTCGCCAGGTCCTGCACGAGATCACGCAGCGCCGGCTGCTTCGCCGGATCGCTCAACGCCAGCGCCGGCACCGCCGCGCTCGCCGGCTCCGACGAGCGCCGGCATCCGCTCGCGAGCAGCATCATTAATAGGAGCGCGCGCATCGGCCCGAGCATACGCGAGCGCGCGCGCGATCTGTCAGCTCCGGTATTTCAATACTGAAGCAACCGCTTGACTTTCGCGCGGCGATGCTAATACTGAAGTATATGCTTCAGCATGCGTCGCTCGACCGCGTCTTTCACGCCCTGGCCGATCCCACGCGGCGCGCGATGGTCGAGCGGCTCATCGCCGGCCCCACGTCGGTGAGCAAGCTGGCGGCGCCGTTCGACGTGTCGCTCTCGGCGATCGGCCAGCACGTGCGCCTGCTCGAGACGAGCGGCCTCGTGCGCTCCATCAAAGTGGGGCGGGTGCGCACCGTCGAGCTGGTGCCGAAGACGCTCGCCGCCGCCGAGCGCTGGTTCGCCAATCACCGCGCGATCTGGGAGCGGCGCCTCGATCGTCTGGGAGCGCTGCTCGAAGAGCCCGACCAAGACCCCAAGCCGTCAAGGAGAAAGCCATGAGCCCATCCGTGATCCACAAGAGCTTCACCATTGAGCGCACGTACCCGGCCACCGCCGCGCGCGTCTTTCACGCCCTGTCGGATCCGCGGAAGAAACGCCGCTGGTTCGCCGAGGGCGAGGGTTTTGTCGTCGACAGCTACACGCTGGATTTTCAGGTGGGCGGGTTCGAGCGCACGCGCTTCCGCTTCGGCGGCGGGCCGCCGATGACCACCGACTGCGTGTATCTCGACATCGTCCCGAACGAGCGCGTCGTCTTCGCGTATGCGATGACCGTCGCCGGCGCGCCGATGTCGTCGTCGCTCGGCACGATGGAGCTGCTGCCGGCGCCGTCGGGGACGTTGTTGCGCTTCACCGAGCACACCGCGTTTGTCGACGGCCACGACGGCTCGGCCTCGCGCCGCGAGGGATCGATCGGCCTGCTC
>DASREC010000538.1:0-5887 GCA_035652295.1 Polyangia bacterium | reverse complement strand
TGATCGAAGGCGCGACCCACGCGCGGCTCGCCGGCGGCAAAGTGACGCACCAGCGCGACTACTGGGATCTGCTCGGCAGCGTCGCGGCTGGCGTGCCCGCCGTCGGGCACGTGTACCGCATGATCACGTCCAAGCTGGTTTGATCGTGGTGGTGGTCCACATTCCGCCGTCGCTGCGCTCGCTCGCGGGCGGGCGCGCGCAGGTCGAGGTGGCGGCGGCGCCGACGGTGCGCGAGACGCTCGCCGCGCTATGGGCGATCTGTCCCGGCGTGCGCGACCGCGTGCTCACCGAGCTCGGCGAAGTGCGCACGCACGTCAACGTCTTCATCGGCGCCGAGAGCATCCGCTACCGCGGCGGCCTCGACGCGCAAATCTCCGACGGCGACGAGCTGTTCATCATCCCCGCCGTCAGCGGCGGCTGACAGAGGATTAAACGCCAAGACGCCAAGACGCCGGTTCAGAAATTAATATTTTCTGACTGGCGTCTTGGCGTCTTGGCGTTTCAATCCTCTTTCTTTTTTCTTTTTCGTTCGGCGCGGGCGAGCCAGGTGAGGCCGACGAGCAGCACCAGCGCGGTGAGCGAGATGGCCTCGCCGTGGAAGAGCGGCTCGTCTTCGAAGGTCATGGCGACGACGTGGACGCCGGCGTCGACGCGCACGCCGCGCAGCGCGTAGTCGGCGCGCAGCAGCTCGGCCGGTTTGCCGTCGACGGTGGCGCGCCAGCCGGGATACCACGGCTCGCCGATGACGACGATCCCGGGGGCGCGCGCGGCGACCTCGACCACCAGGTCGTAGCGGCCGGCGCGGGTGAGCGCGTGCAGCTCGGTCGGCATCGGCGGGCTCTCGACGTCGTTCGAATCGGGCACGCCCTCGACCGGCTGCTCGACGATCGCCACGCGGCTCGGGTGGAAGTCGGCGGCCGCCACCGCCTGCGCCGCCGCCGCCTCGTCGCCGGCGACGTGCGCGCGATAGACGACGAACGCGCGCGGATAGGCGTCGCGGTTGCGCCACAGGTCGACACCGTCCGGGCCCTCGAACACGCGCTCGTAGCCTGAGCCGTCGGGCGGCCGATCGCGCGGCGCCACCACCCACGTCACGCCGAGCAGATCGACGATCGGCGACGAGAAGCGCCACAGCCCCTGCGCCGTCAGATCGTCGGCGATGCGCGCGTGCGGATAGACGCGGCCGTGGTTGGCGATCCACAACAGGTGCAGGTAGCGCCAGATCGGCAGCGACGAGTAGCCGATCGCGCTGTCGAAGTTCCACAGGAGGCCGGCGTTGTGGAAGCGCTGGCCGAGGTGCACGTCGGTGACCATGCGGCCGGGGCGGCCGTGCGCGGCCAGCCAGTCGGCGGCGGCGGGGCGCGCGCGCGTGGCTTCCAGCGTCGTCGATGGATTTTCGGCGCGCCAGGTGATCAGCAGCTCGGCGGCGAGCGCAACCACGGCGATGCGCGGAAGCCAGGCGCGCAGCGACGGGTTGCGCAACCGTTCGGTTGCGGAGTCCAGGCCGTCGGCGGCGAGCAGCGGCGCGGCGAGCGTCCAGACGTAGAGCGCGCGCGCCGGGCAGCGCAGCGAGCCGAACAGCGGCAGGCGGAACAGGAGCGGGTGCAGGCCGCCGCCTTCGCCGCGCGCCAGGATTATTGCTGCAACGCAACATGCGAAAATTGCCATGCGCTCGCCGCGCCGCTCGCGCGGCAGGAACGCGAACGGGATGAGCACCGTGGCCACCGCGCCGACGGCGTAGCCGCACAGCTCCCACTGATCGGGCGCGCCCGAGTACGTGCCGCGCGCGTCGTCGCCGTAGAGCGTCGGCACGAGGAGCGTGAGCAGGTAGCGCCACGACGGCCACGCGTAGCTCGCCGCCGCTTCGTATTCGAGGCCGAGCGCGCGCGGCGAGAGGCGGGCGTGCTGGAGCGCGGGCAGGAGCTGCGCCGCCGAGAGCGCGACGCCGATCAGCGCCGCCGCGGCGAACGCGCCCGCGAGGCGATACCGCTGCGCGCCCGGCTGCTCGACGATGCGCGCGAGCGCGTAGACGCCGATCACCGCGCCGCCGAACACCAGCATCGACCAGCCGCCGGCGAGGATGGCCATCGCCGTCGACGCGGCGATCACCACCACGTGCTCGAGCCGCCGCTCCTTGGCGTAGCGCTCGAGGCCCCACAAGATCCACGGCAGCCACGCCGTCGTCGCGACGAACATCGCGTGGCGCGTCTCCAGCACCACGAACGCGCCCAGGCCGATCGCCAGCGCGGCGACGGCGGACGCCTCGCGCGATCGCCCGCGCGCGCGCGCCACCATGTACATCCCCGCCGCCGCCCACGCCGCGTGCGCCAGCTGCAGCCACGCGTACAGCCGCATGGGCGACACCCACAGCCACAGCCAATTGAGCGGATACAAGATCCCGATCTGCGGATCGCCGAGCAGCGGCTGGCCGCTCCACGCGCCCAGCTCCCACGACGGCAGCTGCCCCGCCCGCATGGCGCGCGCCGCCGCGTGGTAGAGCGGCTGAAAATAGGCCTGCACGTCCTCGAACCAGTAGACGCGGCCGAGGAGCGGCGCGCGAAACTGGATCGCGATCGCCACCGCAGCGACGAGCGCCGGCCACCATCGCCGGAGCAGATAACCAGGTCCGCTTCGCGTCCTGGTTAGCATGTTGATATAGGCGCGTTCGGCGTGATACGGTCCGCGCAATTTTCACGGGACAATATGGCCACTACGCTACGCACCTATACGTTCCTCGACGCGCTCCAGCCGCAGCTCGCCAGCTTCATGGGCAAGACGGCCAAGGGATTCCTGCCGCTGCCGGGCATGGCGTCGCTGTTCGTCGAGATCGCGCCGGGCATCGCCATCAACCGCGTCACCGACGTGGCGCTCAAGGCGACCAAGGTCGTCCCCGCGATTCAAGTCGTCGAGCGCGCCTACGGCCTGCTCGAGGTTCACGACGCCGACCAGGGCGAAGTGCGCCAGGCGGGGCGCGCCATCCTCGAGCACCTCTCGGTGTCCGAGGAGGATCGCCTGAAGCCGAAGGTGCTCACCAACCAGATCATCCGCGCCATCGAACCGTATCAGGCGCAGCTCATCAACCGCAATTCGCAGGGCATGATGATTTTGCCCGGGCAGTCGCTGTTCATCCTCGAGACCGAGCCGGCGGGCTACGTCGCGTTCGCGGCCAACGAGGCGGAGAAGGCGGCGCGCGTGTTCCTGGTCTCGGTGACGCCGTTCGGCGCGTTCGGGCGCCTGTACCTGTCGGGCACCGAGTCGGAGATCGACTCGGCGGCGCACGCGGCCATCGCCGCGATCGAAGGCATTCAGGGCAAGCAGCCCGAGAAGTTCGTCGACAAGTAATCTTTAAGGAGAACGTTTCATGGCTGATGCGTTGGGAATGATCGAGACGAAGGGCTTCGTCGGCATGGTCGAGGCCGCGGACGCGATGGTCAAGGCGGCGCGCGTCGAGCTCGTCGGGTTCGAGAAGATCGGCGGCGGCTACGTGACCGCGATCGTGCGCGGCGACGTGGCGGCGGTGAAGGCGGCCACCGAGGCGGGCCAGCGCGCGGCGGAGCGCGTCGGCGAGCTGGTCTCGGTGCACGTGATTCCGCGGCCGCACGTCAACATCGACGAGGTGCTGCCGCTCGGCCGTCAGGGCGAAGCCAAGAGCGAAAGCAAAGCCGGCGGGACCAAGTAACAGATGGTGCTCGGCAAAGTGGTTGGGACCGTGGTCTCGACCCGCAAGGAGGAGGAGCTCGCCGGGCTCAAGCTCCTCCTCGTCAAGGCCTGCGACGCCGACGGGAAACCGAGCGGCGTGCCGGTGGTGGCCGTCGACGCCGTGGGCGCCGGCGTCGGCGAGGTGGTGCTGTACGCGTCGGGCTCGAGCGCGCGGCAGACCAAGGTCACCAAGGATCGCCCCGTCGACGCGACCATCATGGCGATCGTCGACCAGGTCGAGATCGACGGCGCGCAGCGCTATGTGAAGGAGTAAGTCGTGGCGCAGCAACTCGACGAACGGCGAATTCAGGAGATCGTCGAGAAGGTGATGCAGCGCTTGGGCGGCGGCAATTTGCCGCAGTCGCCGCTCGAGGCGATCGACCGCGCGATCGTGCGCGCGCAGCCGAAGGCGCCGGCCTACGGTCAGCCGCTCCCGTCGGAGATTCGCCACAAGAACGTGCGCGTGCCGCAGGCGCGGCTGGGGATCTTCCCTGACGTCGACTCGGCGGCCAAGGCGGCGCGCAAGGCGTTCGAGCAGTACGACAAGACGCCGATCGAGACGCGCAACAAGATGATCGAGGCGATGCGCGCGGTGACGCTCAAGCACGTGCGCGAGCTCAGCGAGTACGCGCACGCCGAGACCGGCCTCGGGCGCGTCGACGATAAAATCAAAAAGAACACGCTGGTCGCGACCAAGACGCCGGGCACCGAGATCCTGCGGCCCATCAGCTACTCGGGCGATCACGGGCTGGCGGTGATCGAGCGCGCGCCGTTCGGCGTGTTCGGCGCCATCACGCCGACGACCAATCCGACCGAGACCATCTGCAACAACTCGATCGGCATGCTCGCCGGCGGAAACGCGGTGGTGTTCAACACGCACCCGTCGGCGTGGCGCGTCTGCGGCTGGCACGTGCACTTGTTGAATGAAGCGATCGCGGCGGCGGGCGGGCCGGAGAATTTGATCTGCTCGATCGCCGAGCCGACGATCGAGAGCGCGCAGGCGCTGATGAAGCACCCGCTGGTGCGCATCCTGACGGTGACCGGCGGGCCGGGCGTGGTCAAAGAGGCGATGAACTCGGGCAAGCGCGCGATCGCCGCCGGCCCGGGCAATCCGCCCGCGGTCGTCGACGAGACGGCGCACCTCGAGGTGGCGGCGCGCGGCATCATCGACGGCGCGTCGATCGACAACAACATCATCTGCACCGCCGAGAAGGAGGTGCTGGTGGTCTCGTCGGTGGCCGACCGGCTCAAGGAGCTGCTGGTGCAGGCCGGCTGCTACCTGATGAACGATCGCCAGGTGAAGCAGCTCGAGGGCGTGATCCTCGAGGGCGATCACACCAACAAGAAGTTCGTCGGCAAGAACGCGAGCGAGATCTTGAAGCAGATCGGCGTGCACGTCGGCGACGACTGCCGGCTGGCGATCTGCGAGGTGCCGGAGCAGCACCCGTTCGTGCAGCACGAATTGCTGATGCCGGTGATCGGCATCGTGCGCTACCCCGACGTGGTCTCGGCGATCGCCGGCGCCAAGCGCGTCGAGCACGGCTTCGGCCACACCGCGGTCATGTACGGCACCAACATCGACTCGCTCTCGGCCATGGCGCGTACCATCAACACTTCGATATTCGTCAAAAACGGCCCGAACCTGAATGGGCTCGGTTATAACGGCGAGGGTTATACCTCGTTCACCATCGCTTCTCCGACGGGCGAAGGGCTCACCACCGCGATCAGCTTTACCCGCGAGCGGCGTTGTACTTTGAAAGATCATTTCCGGTTCGTTTGAAGTTCTTTTGAAATAAGGAAAACCGCATGGGCACGATGTTCCTGCAAGAGGTGGATGCGACCGTGGTGCTGGCCGACGTGCGCGACTTCTCGCCGCTGGCGGCGCAGCTCGGCCCGGTCGATCTCGGCCTGGCGCTGTCGCGCTTCTACGAGCACCTCGGCGAGATCATCGAGAAGCACCACGGGCGCATCGTCAAGTTCATCGGCGACGGCGTGCTGGCGGTGTTCATCCGCGGCGGCACGCGCGATCACCGGCTCAACGCGCTCGACGCGGTGGCCGAGGCGGTGACCACGCGGCAGGCGTTCCTCGACGAGAACGTCAAGCTCAAGCTGCCCGTGCTCGACTACTCGGTGGGCGCGGCGTCGGGCTCGGTGCTGGCCGGCGAGATGGGCACGCAGAAGCTGCGCT
>DASREC010000537.1:0-14598 GCA_035652295.1 Polyangia bacterium | reverse complement strand
GACTCGCGCAGCCGCGCGACGTAGTCCACGTCGAGGAAACCGACCACCGTCACCAGCGCGCGGGCACGGCTGCGCTCGAGCACGTACGCCGCCTCGCGCGCCTTCCAGCGCGTATTGAGCGGCACCAGCACCGCGCCCGCCGACTGCGCGCCGAGCGCCGCCACCTCCCACGCCCAGCTGTTGGGCGCCCACAGCGCCACGCGATCGCCGCGCTCGACGCCGAGCGCCATCCACGCGCGCGCCGCCTCCTCGACGGCGGCGGCCAGCCCGGAAAATGTGAGCGATCGCTCGTTTTCCGGATCGACGATGGCCGCGCGCGCGCCGAAGCGCTCGGCCGCCTCGCGCACCAGCTCGGGCAGCGTGCGCGCGTTCATGCGAGCCCGAGGTGGCGCCCGAGGCGCGCGCGTTCAGCCGACGGCTCGCCGAGCAGCGACGCCGACGAGCGCGCGCGGCGGAAGTACAGGTGCGCGTCGTGCTCCCACGTGAAGCCGATGCCGCCGTGGATCTGGATGGTCTCGCCCGCCGCGCGCAGGTACGCCTCGGACGAGTAGCTGCGCGCCAGCGACGCGGCGATCGGCAGCTCGTCGCCGTTCGTCGCCGCGACGAAGCCGGCCCAGTAGCACGCCGAGCGCGCCGACTCGACCAGCACCAGCAGGTCGGCGCACTTGTGCTTGATCGCCTGGAACGAGCCGATCGGCCGGCCGAACTGCACGCGCGTCTTGGCGTAGTCGACCGAGAGCTCGAGGCAGCGGGCCGCGCCGCCGAGCTGCTCCGCCGCCAGCGCGATCTTGGCGCGGTCGAGCACGCGCTCGAGCAGCGCCGCGCCGTCGCCCGGCAGGCGCGCGCTCGACGGGACGCGCGCGCCGTCGAGCCGCACGGCCGCGAGCTTGCGTGTCGGATCGAGCGTCGCGATCGCGCGGCGCGAGAGCCTGCGCGTGTCGGCCGGCACCAGGTACACGCCGTCCGCCGCCGCGACGAGGATGAGCTGCGCGGTGTGGCCGTCGACGACGAATTGCTTTTCACCGTCGAGGATCACTTCGCCGCCGTCGCGCCGCGCGGTCACCTCGCCGCCGGCGAACGCCAGCGTGGCGGTCGTGCGCCCCTCGGCGATCGACGGCAGCCACTCGCGCTTCTGCGCTTCGTCGCCGCCGAGCACGAGCGCGCTCGCGCCCAGGCAAACCGTCGAGAAGAACGGCGCGCACAGGAGCGCGTGGCCCATCTCTTCGAGCACCGCGACGAGCTCCACCCAACCGAGCCCCGCGCCGCCGTACGCCTCCGGCACCGCCAGCGACGTCCAGCCCAGCTCGCCGAGCGCGCGCCAGGTGGCGTCGTCGAAGCCGCGGTCGCCCGCCATCGCGCGCCGCACCGCCGCGCTCGCCGAATGCTCGTCGAGGAATCGCCGCGCCTCGCGACGCAGCGCCTCCTGCTCGTCGGAGAACGCGAAGCGCATCAGTAGCCCTTGAGCCGCGCGAAGCGATCGCGCTGCCACGCGGCGTCGCCGTAGAGCGCCGCGGCCACGCGCGCGCGCTTGTAGAACAGGCCGACGTCGAGCTCGTCGGTGACGCCGATTCCGCCGTGGAGCTGGATCGCCTCGGCCGCGCACAGCGTGAACGCGTCGGCGGCGCGCGCCTTGGCGGCGCAGGCGAGGAGCGGCACGTCGTCGCGCTGCGCGTCGATCGCCACCAGCGCCTCGCGCACCACCGCGCGCGCCAGCTCCACTTCGCACCAGGCGATCGCCATGCGGTGCTGCAGCGCCTGGAACGAGCCGATCGGCACGCCGAACTGCGTGCGCGTCTTCAGATAGGCGAGCGTGCGCTCGAAGACCTCCTCGAGACCGCCGAGCATCTCCGCCGAGAGCGCGATGGCCGCGCGATCGCAGAGCGCGTCGACGAGGCGCGCGGTGTCGGCGCCCGCGCGGCCGACCGCGTCCGCTTCGCCGACCGCGACGCCGTCGAATTTCACCCGCGCGGCGTTGCGGCTGTCGACGGTGAACGTGCGCTCGATGACGACGCCGGGCGCGCTCGCGGCGACGAGGAACAGGCGCGGGCCGTCGGCGGCGCCGGCGCTCACGAGCAGCGCGTCGGCGACGTGACCGTCGAGCACCATCACCTTTTCGCCGCGCAGCGAGAAGCCGCCGGGCGCGCGCTCGGCGCGGGTGGCGATCGCGTCGCGCGAATGGCGCGTGCCCTCCTCGTGCGCGAACGCGACCAGCCGCTCACCGGCGCACATCGCCGGCAGGTTGGCGCGCCGCTGCTCGTCGGAGCCCGCGCGCTCGATCGCGAACGCGCACGCGATCGTCGACAGCCACGGCAGCGGCGCCAGCGCGCGCCCGCACTCTTCGAGCACGAGCCCGAGCGCCGCCCAACCGAGCCCCGCGCCGCCCCACGCTTCGCCGACGGTGGCGCCGATCAATCCGAGCCGCCCCAGCTCGCGCCACCGCTCGCGCGAAAAGCCGATCGGGTCGCGCGAGTCGCGCAGCGCGCGCAGGTGCGCGATCGGCAGCTTCTCGCGCACCAGCTTCTGCGTGGTCGCGCGCACCTGCTCCTCGATCTCCGAGAGCGCGAACGTCATTTGCCGCCGTCCGGCAGCCCGAGCACGCGCCGCGCGATGATGTTGAGCTGAATCTCCGACGTGCCGCCCTCGATCGAGCTGGCGCGCGAGCGCAGCCACTCGCGCACCCACTCGAGCTCCGCCGTCGAGAATCCGGGCGCCTCCCAGCCGAGCCCCTGAAATCCCGCCAGCTCGACGCGCAGCTCGCGCCGCCGCTTGGACAGCTCGGTGCCGTAGTACTTGAACATCGAGATCTCCGCGCCGGCGCGCGCGAGCTCGGCCGAGCGCTTGAGCGCCAGCGTGTTGCACAGCCCGTCGAGGCTCGCCTGCGTGACGCGATCGCGCAGGATCGGATCGCCGAGCGCGCCGTAGCGCCGCGCGGTGGTCTCGAGCGGCTCCTCCTCCGCCGTCGCCGCGTCGCGCGCGTTCGCGATCAGCGCGCGCTCGTGCTTGAGCAGCGCCTTGGCGATGGTCCACCCCTGCCCCGCTCTACCGACGAGGTTTTTCGCCGGCACGCGCACCGACTCGAAGAACGTCTCGCAGAACGGCGACGCGCCCGAGATCAGCCGGATCGGCCGCGCCGCGATCCCCGGCGTCGCCATGTCGATGAGCAGGAAGCTGATACCCTCGTGCTTCGGCGCGCGCGCGTCGGTGCGCACCAGGCAGAACATCCAGTCCGCTTGATCGGCGTGCGAGGTCCAGATCTTCTGGCCGTCGACGACGTACGAATCGCCGTCGAGGACGGCGCGCGTCTGCAGGCCGGCGAGATCGGAGCCGGCGCCCGGCTCGCTGTAGCCCTGGCACCAGCGGATCCGGCCGCGCGCGATCGGCGGCAGGTGCTCGAGGCGCTGCTCCTCCGAGCCGAACTCGAACAGCACCGGCGCGAGCATCCACAGGCCGAAGCTCTTGAGCGGCAGGCGCGCGCCGATGCGGCGCATCTCCTCGTCGAGGATCGCGGTGTCTTCGGGCGACAGATCGGCGCCGCCGTATTTTCGCGGCCACGCCGGCGCGATCCAGCCGCGCTCGGCCATGCGCTCGAGCCACACGCGCGCGTCGTCGGAGAAGAACGTCGCGCGCCGCCCGCCCCACACCCACTCGCGCTCGCCGGCGATCGGCGTGCGCATCGACGCCGGGCAATTTGCCGCAAGCCACGCGCGCGCGTCGTCGCGAAAGCCGCTCATGCGATTTCCCGTCGAGCGGCGGCCGCGCGCGCGAGATCGAGCGCCAGGTCCTCGATCATGTCCTCCTGCCCGCCGACCGTCTTGCGCCGCCCGAGCTCGACCAGGAGATCGCGCGGCGACACGCCGTACTTTTCGCCGGCGCGCTGCGCGAACAAGAGGAACGACGAGTACACGCCCGCGTAGCCGAGGATGAGCGCGTCGCGATCGATGCGCGTCGGCCGATCCATCATCGGCACCACGCGCTCCTCGGCGACGTCCATCAGCCGGTAGAGATCGACGCCGTGCACCGCGCCCATGCGATCGAGCACCGCGGCCAGCACCTCGAGCGGCGTGTTGCCGGCGCCCGCGCCGAGGCCGGCGGCCGAGCCGTCGATGCGCCCCGCGCCCGCATCGACGGCGGCGAGCGAGTTGGCGATGCCCATGCCGAGGTTGTGATGGCCGTGAAAGCCGACCTCGGTCTCGGCGCGCAGCTCGGCGCGCAACAGGCCGACGCGCGCGCTCACGTCGTCGGGCAGCATGTAGCCGGCCGAGTCGGTGATGTACACGGTCTGCGCCCCGCATCGCTCCATCAGCTTCGCCTGCTGCGCGAGCACCGGCGGCTCCACCATGTGCGCCATCATCAGGAACCCGACGGTGTCGACGCCCAGCTTGCGCGCCGCGCCGAGGTGCTGCTCGGCGACGTCCGCCTCGGTGCAGTGCGTGGCCACGCGCACCGTGCCGACGCCGCAGTCCACCGCCATCTTCAGATCGTCGACGGTGCCGATGCCGGGCAAAAGCAGCGCCGAGACGCGCGCGCGCTTCATGCGCGGAATCACCGCGCGCAGGTACTCCTCGTCGGAGCACAGCGGAAAGCCGTAGTTGATCGACGCGCCGCCGAGCCCGTCGCCGTGCGTGACCTCGATGAGCGGCACGCCGGCGGCGTCGAGCCCCTCGGCGACCGAGAGCATCTGCGCGAGCGTGATCTGGTGGCGCTTCGGATGCATCCCGTCGCGCAGGGTCATGTCGTGCAGCGTGACCGGCTTGCCCGCGAGGTTCATGCGCGCACCATTCCCTCGGCGAACAGCTCCGCCGTGCGCAGCGCCGCCGACGTCATGATGTCGAGGTTGCCCGCGTAGCGCGGCAGGTAGTCGCCGCGCCCCGCCACCTCGAGGAACACCGTGACGCGCCGCCCGTCGAAGACCGGCCCGTTCTTGAGCGCGTAGCCGGGCACGTAGGTTTGCACCTCGCGCACCATCTCGCGCACCGACGCGGCGATGCGCTCGCGCTCCGGCTCGCCCGCGGTCAGGCAGTGGATCGTGTCGCGCATGATCAGCGGCGGCTCGGCGGGATTGATGACGATGATCGCCTTGCCGCGCTTCGCCCCGCCGACCGACTCGACGGCGCGCGCGGTGGTGCGCGTGAACTCGTCGATGTTCTGCCGCGTGCCGGGGCCGATCGATCGCGACGCCACGGTGCACACGATCTCGGCGTACTCGACGGGCTGCACGCGCGACACCGCCGCCACCATCGGGATCGTCGCCTGCCCGCCGCAGCTCACCATGTTGACGTTGCGCGCGCGCGTGCCGACGTGGGTCTTCAAGTTCACCGGCGGCACGCAGTACGGACCGATCGCCGCGGGCGTGAGATCGATGACCATCACGCCGCGCGCCTCGAGCTTGCGCGCGTTGTCGGCGTGCGCGTGCGCCGAGGTGGCGTCGAACGCGATGCGCACGCCGTCGCGCTCGAGATACTCGACGAGCCCGTCGACGCCGCCGGCGGTGGTGCGCAGGCCGAGCGACTGCGCGCGCGCCAGCCCGTCGGAGGTGGGATCGATCCCGACCATCCACGCCGGCTCCACCAGCGCCGAGCGCGCCGCCTTGTACATGAGATCGGTGCCGATGTTCCCCGAGCCGACGATGGCCGCCTTGACGCGCATCTTCATCCTCACGCGAACCGGGCTTCGCAGCCGCCGATGCCGGCGATCGCACAACGCATGCGATCGCCGGTTTTGACCGGTTCCAGCGGCACCAGCGATCCCGACAAGATGATCTCGCCCGCCTTGAGCGACACGCCGAACGCGCCCAACGTGTTGGCCAGCCACGCCACGCACACGAGCGGCGAGCCCAGCGCCGCCGCGCCCGCGCCCGTCGACACGACCTCGCCGTTCTTCTCCACCACGATGCCGCACGTGTAGAAGTCGACGCGCCGCGGATCGGCCGCCTCGCGCCCGACCACGAACAGCCCCGACGACGCGTTGTCGGCGACCGTGTCCTGAATGCGGATCTTCCAGTCGCGGATGCGCGAGTCGACGATCTCGAAGCACGCCGCCACGCTCTCGGTCGCCGCCACCACGTCGGCGGGCGTGACGCCGGGGCCGACCAGATCGCGCTTGAGCATGAACGCGATCTCGCCCTCGGCGCGCGGCTGGATCAGCTCGCGGCCGATCGGCACCTCGGCGCCGCTCTCGTAGCGCATGCGGTCGGTGAGCCAGCCGAAGTCGGGCTGGTGCACGTCGAGCGCGCGCTGCACGACTTTCGACGTCACGCCGATCTTCTTGCCGATGACGCGCTCTCCGTCGGAGATTCGCCGTTCGAGCAGGCGGCGCGAGATGTGGTAGCCGTCTTCGATGGTGATCGCCGGCTCGCGCGCGGTGAGCGGCGCGACCGGCTCGCGCGCGCGCAGCGCCGCGTACAATTCGTCGCCGAGCGCCTGGATCCGCTCGGGCGTCACGCCGGCTCCCGCAAGAAGTCGATGCACAGCCGATTGAACAGCGCGGCGTGCTCCACCATCACCCAGTGGCCGCACTGCGAGATCAGCTCGACGCGCACGCGCTTGCACTCGCGCGCCAGTGTCACGCCGCCCGACCACGGGCAGAACTGATCGTTGGTGCCCCAAAGGCCGAACACCGGGCAGTCGAGCTCCTTCAAGCGCGGCGCGAGGTGCGGCACCTGCATCGACGTGAGCACGCGCTTCGGCTGGAGCGCGGCGATCTCCAGCCGCTCGTCGAGGATCTCGTCGGTGATGAGCGCCGGATCGAAGAGCTGCAGCTCGAAGACCTTGCGCAGCGACTCGCGCGAGAGGCCGTTCGGGTCGAGGAACGCCTTCATCATGGCGCGGATGCCGGCCATCTTCAGGTACGCCTCGCGCTCCTCGAGGCCGCCGGGCGCCATCAGCACCAGCTTCGCGACGCGCGCCGGATCGGCGAGCGCGAGCCCGATCGACATCGCGCCGCCGTGCGAGTTGCCGACGACGAACGCGCGCTCGACGCCGAGCGCGTCGAGGAAGCGACGCAGCGCGCCGACGAGGAAGTCGAGCGTGTAGTCGACGCCGTCGGGCTTGCTCGACCAGCCGTAGCCGAGCGTGTCGGGGACGATGGCGCGAAAGCCGGCGCGCGCGAATTCGGGATAGTTGCGGCGAAAGTTGGACCAGCCGCTCGCGCCGGGCCCCGAGCCGTGCAGGAACACGACCGGCGCGCCGCTTCCCTCGGCGTGATAGTGGACTTTCAGTCCGTCGCCGATGTCGACGTACTCGCCCTCGGGAACCGCGCGCTTCATGTCGTCCTCGGCCTGGGCGCGAAGCGCGCCGGCGGATGGTGGCCCCACTCGCTGATGTGGTCGTAGACCTTCGGCTGCCACTCGGCGTCGTCGATCTCGCGCCCGCCCCAGCCGTACTCGAACTGAAACCCCGACGGCGTGAAGGCGTAGAACGAGAACATCCCGTCGTTGGGATGGCGCCCGAGCGTGTTCATGATCTTCACCCGCCCGGCGAGCGCGCGATCGAGGCACAGCCCGACGTCGTCCATGGCGCGCACCTCGAGCAGGAAATGATGCATGCGCTTGCCCATCGCGTCGCCGAGCGCCAGCGAGTGGTGGCGCGGGTTGGCGTGCAAAAAGACGATGTCGGCGTGGTGGCCGTAGACGTCGGCGACGATGCGATCGCTCAGGCGGAAGCCGAGCAGCTCGCAGTAGAAGCGCTGGCTCTCGCGCTGATCGCGCGCGTGCAGCACCACGTGGCCGAGGCCGCGCTCGCCGGCGACGAAGCCCGAGCGCACCAGCGGCGAGCGGAACGGCTCGGCGGCGAGGCGCGGGCCGCAGTAGATCTCCGTCGGGATGCCGGCCGGATCGGAAAATTTGAACAGCCGTTCAACTTTTCGGCGCGCCGCCTCGTCCGCGGTTCCCGCCGTCACCGCCACGCCGGCCGCGCGCAGCCGCGCCGCGATCGCGTCGAGCGCCGCCGCGTCGTCCGCCTGCCAGCCGATGTACGCCAGGTCGTCCGCGTCGCCCGGCTCGACGACGATCCGCTGCGCGTGCGCGTCGTGACGAAACGCCAGCGCGCCGTTCGCCGCGCGATCGACCAGCTCGATCCCCAAAACCTCGACGGCAAATCGCTCCCACGCGGCGAGGTCCTTCACCTCGAAGCCGAGATAACCGAGCTGCGCGACACCAGCGGCGCTCATTCATTTCCTCAGACGAAGTAGTCCGTGTTCTTGAGCTTGAGCTGCGTGCCGCCCCAGTTGCGGCCCGGCTTGTCGGGGTTGTTGGCGTAGTGCGCGCGCGCGGCGTGCACGTCCTGGAAGTAGCGCTGCAGCGGCGAGTCGAGGAAGATGGCGCGCCCGCCCGAGGCGGTGAACAGCTCGTCGACGGCGGCGGCGCACTTGACCACCGCGTTCGACGAGTCGTAGCGGAAGCGCAGGCGGCGCTCGAGCGGCATGTCGTGGCCGGCGCGCGCCAGCGACATCAGCTCGGCGAAGTTGCGCTGCATCGTCAGCCGCGCCTCGTCGATCGCCGCCGCCGCGCGCGCCGCCGCCATCTGCGCGGTCGCGTCCTCGGCGACCTTCTGTCCGTCGCCGGCGGCCACGCGCTTGGCCGCGATCGCGGTGTACGCGTCGAGCGCGCCCTGCGCCGCGCCGATCGCCGACGTCGACACCGAGCGCACGAACACCTGCCCGAACGGCAGGCGATACAGCGGCGCCGGGTTGACCTCGTTACCGGGGCTGTTGCGGCGAAACCCGTCGACCAGTCGGTGCGTGCGATGCTCGGGCACGAACGCGCCGCCGACGACGACGTCTTTCGAGCCGGTGGCCTTGAGCCCCGAGACGAACCAGTTGTCCTCGATCTGGTAGTCGCGCCGCGGGAGCAGGAACGTGCGCATCTCGGGCGGCGCGCCGTCGCGTTCGGGTGGCACGAGCCCGCCGAGGAACACCCACTGGCAGTGATCGCAGCCGCTCGAGAACGACCAGCGCCCGCTCACGCGATAGCCGCCCTCGGCGCGCTCGACTTTTCCCGTCGGCGCGTACGACGACGAGATCAGCGCGTCGGCGTCGGCGCCCCAGACCTCTTCCTGCGCGGCGGCGGGGAACAGCGCCAGCTGCCAGTTGTGCACGCCGACCACGCCCATCACCCACGCGCTCGACGGGCACGCGGTGGCGAGCGTCAGCTGCGCGTCGAAGTAGGCGCCGGGCTCGAGCTCGAACCCGCCCCAGCGCGCCGGCTGGAGCATGCGAAAGAAGCCGGCGCGCTTGAAGTCGGCGATGGTCTCGTCGGGCACGCGCCGCAGCCGGTCCGCCTCGCTTGCCCGCTCGGCCAGCACCGGCACCAGCGCCCGGGCGCGCGCAACAAACTCGTCGCTTTCCATCCGCGCCTCCTCCCGAAACTAGAACACGTTCCACTCCCCGAGTAAAGCCAAAATTGAAACGTGTTCTAGTGGTCGATCCGGGTGGCGGCGACGGGGCGAAGGCTTCCTTTTACGGGGAGGATGGGAGGAGGGAGGAACTTTTCAGGGGGCGATCGATCGAGGGGGTGGTGATGCGACGAATGCCGTAGCGGAGGATCGGGACGTTGAAGTTGATCAGCAGGCCTGTGGGGAGGTTGGTGAGCTTCAAATACGTCAGTAGCTGGGCGAGATGGATTGGCGCGATCTCGGAGACGGTCTTGAGCTCGACCACGAGCTTGGATTGAACGACGAGGTCGAGACGGTACCCGACGTCTATGTGCAAGCCTTTGTATTCGACCGGCACCACGACTTGCCGCAAGAACTCCATGCCTGCCAGGTCGAGCTCGCGGCACAAGCACTCCTCGTAAATCGACTCCAACAACCCCGGCCCGAGGTACCGATGGACTTCGATACAAGCTCCAATCACCCTCTCTGAAACCGGATCATCGACACGCATTCCCCCGTTATCGACCTGGCGCAACGCAAGTTGCGTCCACCCATTTACCTCCTTCCTCCAGTCCTCACTTTCCTCCCCGTTAATCCGCGGCGCACCGATCGGCCAAAAATTGGCTCAGCGCGAGGGCGCGGGTTAGCGTCACGTTGGGAGGGGCCTATGCGGAGTTCATTGGGCGTGGTGCTGTTGCTCGGATTGGCGACCGTGGCGCGCGCGCAGCCGGAGGTGGCGCCTGAAGAGCAGCAGCCGCCGCCGAGCGCGCAGCCGCCGTCGGCGCACGCGCATGCGCACGCGCTCGGGATGCCGCGCACCGCGTTCGTCTTCGAGTCGCGCTTCGCCGGCGCGTTCAACCTGTCGGGCGGCTTCGGCGGCACCGCGGCCATCATCCCCGGCTTCATGATCGGCGCCCGCCTCATCGACCGCCTGCACCTCGGCGTCGAGTTCTTCCTCACCAACACCACCACCGCCGGCGTCGGCGGCGGCCCGTCGAACGGCACCACCGCCTTCACGCTCGGCCCCACCGCCGAGATCGACATCCTCAAAGTCGCCGCCAACCGCGTCGCGTTCTACGGCAAGCTCGGCTTCGGCTTCGGCGCCGCGGTGCTCAGCGGCGGCTTCTCGCCCAACATCTTCCTCTTGCGCTTCGATCTCGGGCTTGGCATCCGCTACGCGCCGGTCCCCTACTTCGCGATCGGCATGGAGAGCGGCTTCATCAACCTGTTCTTCAGCCCCGACAAGCCGGGCACGTTCAGCCTCACGTCGCTCTACGGCGGGCTGGTCGGCACGTTCATGTACGGTCACTGAGCGTAGAACTGCCGGTACCACTTGCGCAGCTTGCCGATCGGCCCGTCGCCGTCGCACAGCATCGGCGGATCGCGATAGATCTTGTTCTCCCAGATGCGGATGTCGTCCTCGAAGCCCGCCTTCAAGTTCGACAAGTAACCGGCGACGTAGCCCTCGGTCTTCTCGCGGTTGCCGACCACCTTGAGCGTCACCGCCATGCGCAGGTCGAGCAGGTCGGGCTCGACGGGCGTGTGCGCGAGCAGCATGTAGTTCTGTAGCAATCCGTCCATCCGCATGAGCAGATATCCCGGGCCGTGATAGGTGGTCGTCGACGAGAATTGATCGACGCCGCCGGGAAAGTAGGCGCGCCCGCGCACGCGCTGCGTCGCCTTGTGGCCGTCGACCTCGAAGCCGAACTCGTCGATCTCGGTCTTGTGCACCGACGGGAAATGCGCGCGGTCGGCCAGGTTGTCGACGATCTCGCGCGGGTGCGTCTTGATCGGATAGCGGTGGCGGCTCCACGGCAGCCAGTCGGGCGAGCCGTATTCGGCGATCGGCGGGATCTCGAACGCGGGCGCGCGCCCCTCGGGATCGTGGTGCACCATCACGACGCCGTTCACCTCGTGGACGCGCCACGAGCGCTGCTTGGCCTTGGGCGGGATCTTCTGCGCATACGGGATGTGCACGCACGCGCCGTCCTCGCCGAAGCGCCAGCCGTGAAACGGGCACTGAATGGCGCAGCCGACGACCTTGCCGCCGACGGCGAGGCTCGCGCCCATGTGCGCGCAATAGGCTTCGAACACGCGCACGCGTCCGTCCTCGCCGCGAAACGCCACCAGGTCCTCGCCGAAATAGCGCAGCTTGAGCGACGCGCCCACCGCCAGCTCGTCGGAGAAACACACCACGAACCAGCCCGCGGGATAACCGGTAAAAGCGTGAGCAGCCACGGCGCCCTCTTTTTGGTATACCAAAAGTGAAACATGTTCTATTTTTGACGTCAAGCCATTGGAGGCCCGATGCGCGCGATCGACGCATTCGTGAACGTCAACATGGGCTCGATGGAGCGGCCCGACTATCTCCAGCGCGTGGCGGAGGATTACTTCAAACGCGCCGACGAGATCTTCAAAGACCTCTCGATCGCCGAGCTGCTCGACGTCATGGATCGCTGCGGCGTCGAGAAGTCGGTGCTGTCGCTGCGCGCGCAGGCGCCGTCGAAGCAGGTGCTGGCGTTCACCGAGGCGCGCCCCGATCGCTTCGTGCTGGCCGCGTACCTCGATCCGCGCCGCGGCATGCCGGCGCTGCGCGAGCTGGAAGCGGTCGTGCGCGCGCACCCGGTCGTGCTCGCGCGCCTCGTCCCATTCATGCTCAATCTGCCGCCCGACGATCGCGTCTATTACCCGGTCTACGCCAAATGCATCGAATTGAATCTCCCGGTTTCGGTAAACACCGGAATCCCCGGTCCGCCCGCGCCCGGCAAATGCCAGGACCCGATGTTCCTCGACGAGGTCTGCCTCTTCTTCCCCGAATTGAAATTGATCATGGCCCACGGCGCCGACCCGTGGTGGCAGATCGCAATCCGTTTGATGCTCAAATATCAAAACCTCTATTTAATGACGTCCGCCTATGCGCCGCGCTATTTCCCGCCCGAGCTCTTGCAGTTCATGAACACGCGCGGCCAACACAAGATCATGTTCGCCAGCGATCATCCCGTCCTCTCGATGGAGCGCTGTATCAAAGAGGCGCAGGCGCTCGACCTGCGCGAAGGCGTCCTCGACAAGTTCCTCTACGCCAACGCGCACGCCGTCTTGTTTCCAAAGTCGCGCTGACTAACATCGGAGGGATGGACCTCCATCAATTCCTCGATTGGGACTATGACGGCGACGACGCCTTGCGCGCGATGCTCGCGGGCGGCGCCGACCCGAACGCGCGCAGCGGGCCGCGCTCGGAGACCGCGCTTCACGTCGCGGCGTGCCGCCGGCGGCATTCGGCCATCGAGATCCTGCTCGCGCACGGCGCGGACGCAGAAGCGCGCACGGCCGGCGGAAAGACCGCGTGGGTGCACGCCGCGCGGCGCGGCTTCGACGACGTGCTGGCGGCGCTCGGCGGCCGCGGCGCCGTCGAGCTCACCGACGCCGATCGCCTCGCGATCGCGCTGGTCGCCGATCGCCTCGACGAAGCGCGCGCCATCCTCGCCGCGGCGCCGGGCGCGGCGCGAACCGGCAACCCCGAGGAGGATCGCCTGCTCGCCGACCTCGCCGGCCGCCCGGGCACCGCGCGCGTTCAGCTGCTGCTCGACGCCGGCGCCGATCCGGCGGCGCCCGGCCTCGACGGCGGCACCGCGCTCCATCAAGCGGCGTGGTTCGGTCAACCCGACAACGCGCGCCTGCTCATCGCCGCCGGCGCGCCGCTCGAGGTCTTCGACGGCTACCACGACAGCTCGCCGCTCGGCTGGGCGGTCCACGGCTCCCGCTACTCCGGCGGCGCCGACGTCAACCAGGACGCCTACGTCGCCCTCACCGTCATGCTGCTCGAGGCCGGCGCCGGCTTCCGGGACGACGCCTATCTGACGCGGCTGCTGAAAGACGCCAGCCCCCGCGTCGCCGCCGTCCTGCCGCGCTCCCTCTAGCGCGCACTGAAACACGTTTCATTCCGATTGACCGAAAAAGTGAAACGTGTTCTACTCCGGGCATGGCCGACCACCTGCTCGTCGAGAAACACGGTCACATCGTCACGGTGACGATGAACCGGCCGGAGGCGCGCAACGCCTTCTCGCCCGAGATGATGGCGCGCCTGGCCGACGCGTGGGACCTGATCGACGGCGACGACGAGGTGCGCGTGGCGATCCTGACCGGCGCCGGCGGGCACTTCTCGGCGGGCGCCGATCTCAAGCTGATGGCGAGCGGCTGGACCGACGAGAAATGGTCGCCGCGCTTCAAAGCCGATCCCGACCTGCATTGGAAGGCGCTCCTGCGCCACTATCGTTTGAAGAAGCCGCTGATCGCCGCCGTCGAGGGCACCGCGATCGCCGGCGGCACCGAGATCCTGCAAGCCACCGACATTCGCGTCGCCGCGCAAGGCGCGCGCTTCGGCGTGGCGGAGGCGCGCTGGGGCCTGTTTCCACTCGGCGGCTCGACGGTGCGGCTCAGGCGCCAGGTGCCTTACACGGTGGCGATGGACCTGCTGCTCACCGGGCGCCAGCTCACCGCCGACGAGGCGCTGCGCATCGGGCTCGTCGGCCGCGTGGTGCAGAACGGCCAGGCGCTGATCGAGGCGCACACCGTGGCCGAGCAGATCGCCGCCAACGGCCCGCTCGCGGTGCAGGCGATCAAACGCTCGGTGATGGAAGGCGAAGGATTGACCGAACGCGAGGCGCTCGAACGAGAGCTCGAGATCGGCTGGCCGATTCTCTCGACGGAAGACGCCAAAGAGGGCCCGCGCGCGTTCGCCGAGAAACGCAAACCCGCTTTCAAAGGCAAATGAACATGGAACCCATCGCGCCGCCCGGACCGAAGCTCGCCGATTTGTGGTCGCTCGCGGGAAAAGTCGCCGTGGTCACCGGCGGCGCGCGCGGCATCGGGCAGACCACCTGCTTCCGTCTCGCCGAGGCCGGCGCGCACGTCGCCGTCGCCGACTCGAACGAAGCCGGCGCGCAGGAGACCGCCGCCGCCGTGCGCGACGCCGGCGGATCGGCCGAGCCGCTCACCGTCGACATCACCGACGCGAGCGCGGTAAACGCGGGAATCAATCGATTGGCCGAGAAACACGGGCGAATCGATATCCTCGTCAATAACGCCGGCATATTCCCGATGCGCACGTTCATGGAATCGGACGACGCGCTCTGGCAGAAGACCTACGACATCAATGTAATGGGCGCGATGCGCTGCACCCGCGCCTGCGCGCCGCACATGGCCAAAGCGGGCGGCGGCGCCGTCGTCAATC
>DASREC010000536.1:0-7820 GCA_035652295.1 Polyangia bacterium | reverse complement strand
AGCGTCTTGCCGCAGCCCGTGGGGCCGAGCAGGAGGATGTTGCCCTTCGACACCTCGACCTCGCCCGCCTTGCCGCCCTGCGCGCGCACGCCGACGCGCTTGTAGTGGTTGTACACCGCGACCGAGAGCGCCTTCTTCGCGCGCGACTGGCCGATGACGTACTTCTCCAGCTCCTCGGCGATCTCTTTCGGGCGGGGATACTTCGGGCGCTCCTGCGCCTCTTCCTTGGCGATGATGTCGTTGCAGAGCGCAACGCACTCGTCACAGATGAAGACGCGCGGCCCCGAGATGAGCTTGCGCACCTCGCGCCGCCGCTTGCCGCAAAAAGAGCAGTGGAAGTCATCCATGGCCGGAGCACCGTCTCGCGTTGATAACTGATTCTTGCACGACCGTGACACCGGTGCCAACTGCCTTCGACGAACCTCGTGGAACCTGTCGGAGAAGTAAGTATAGTGCGACGCGATGAAGGTGCTGCTGGTTACCCAGTCCCCCGATCGGGCGGCGAGCGAGCCGGAGTCGCCGGGCCTGGTGCTGCGCGAGCTCGGCTGCGACGTGACCGCGTGTGATTTCGATCTGGCGCTCGACGAGGAGGCGCTCTCGCAGAAGCCGCCGCAGTTCGTGGTGCTCGACGCGCGCGATCGGCTGGAGAGCGCGTACGCGTGCCTGAAGGCGCTGCGCGAGCGCGCGCCGCTGGCGCAGGTGCCGGCGCTGATCGCGGTGACGGTGGCGCGGCTGCCGAGCCTCGACTTCCGCGCCGCCGACGATTTTTTTCTGGTGCCGGTGGTGCCGGCGGAGCTGTACGCGCGCCTCCGGCAGCTCGACTGGCGGCTGGCGTCGTTCAACGCCGACGAGCGGCTCAAGGTCGACGACCTGCACATCGATCTCGCCGGCTACGAGGTGCACCTGCGCGATCGCAAGCTCGAGCTCACGCACCAGGAGTTCGAGCTGCTCAAGTTTCTCGCGCAGCATCGCGGCAAGGTGTGGACGCGCGAGCAGCTGCTCTCGAAAGTTTGGGGCTACCGTTATTTCGGCGGCACGCGCACGGTCGACATCCACGTGCGGCGGCTGCGCGCCAAGCTCGGCTCGCCGGCCGATCAGCTGATCGAGACCGTGCGCAACGTCGGCTACAAGATGCGTTCGTAGCGCGGCATCATTAATAGGCGTCAGGAATAGGCGTCAGGCGGAGGCGGCGAAGTCGAAGGCGGCGCAGTGGGGCGCGGTGAAGACGCCGTCGACGCGCACGCCGGGGCCGAGCTGGTAGTGCACCTCGCCGGTGACCGAGCCGCCGTCGCCGACGAAGATCGCGCCGCCGTCGGCGCTCTCGAAGCGATCGTCGACGGCCGTGAGCTGCGCCCAGCCGCTGGCGTCGGTCGACGCGCCGAGCGCCGGCCCCGAGCGCGCGAACACGCCGTTCGAGTCGACGCCGGGCCGCCGCGCGAGAAAGCTGAACGTCACCGCGTCGAGGCTCGCCGCCGGTTTGCCGCCGCACGTGTACGCCGGATCGATCAGCGTGATCAAAAGCTCGACGGTCGTCGGCTCGCCGTTCTCCGGCAGCGGCGCGAAGTAGATCGAGTAGTACGCGGCCAGCGGGCGCGACGCGCCGCCGACGGTGAGCGTGAGCGCGTTCGAGACCGGCGCGTCGGGCGCGGCGAGATCGTCCGGCGCGCCGCTCGGCGGCGAGCACGCAGCGACGAGAAAAAACGCGACCACCCACGCGCGCACGCGACGACGATAGCACGCGCTTGACGGATCGACGCGGTCCGCCCTACGCTCCGCCCGCGCTGACTGAGGGGTCAATCATGAAACGCGCCGCGCTCGCTCTCCTGGTGTTCGTCGGTTGCAACGGAGACGCCGCGACCGTCGGCGGCGACGCGGGCGGCGGGGGCGGCGGCGACGCCAGCGGCGCGGTCGATCTCGCCGCGCCCGCCAGCACCGACCTCGCCCAGTTCGTCAACACGCGCTACCCGATCGATCACGTGATCGTCATCGTCAAAGAGAACCACACGTTCGACAACTACTTCGGCTCGTTCCCCGGCGCCACCGGCACCAACATGGCGCAGACGTCGACGGGCGCGGTCCCCGTCGGCCAGCCGCCGACGCAGCTGCTCCGCGATCTCTGCCACTCGCACGACTGCGCGCTCACCGACTGGAACTCGGGCGGCATGAACCACTGGGATCTCGGCGACACCGCCAACGCCAACGACAAGCTCGCGTTCGCGCAGTACGTCGAGACCGACATCCCCAACTACTGGCAGTACGCGCGCAAGTTCACGCTCGCCGATCACTTCTTCTCGTCGATGCTCGGCCCGTCGTTCCCCGGCCACATGTTCGCGCTCGCCGCGCAGACCGGCTGGGCGATCGACAACCCGTCGTCGAACCAGCTCCACTGGGGCTGCGATCAGTCGGCGTCGACGACCATCCCGGTGCTCGACAACGGGAGCTGCAACGTCAAGCAGGTGTTCCCGTGCTTCAAGTTCCCGACCATCCCGGACGTGCTGCCGCCGTCGGTGTCGTGGAAGTTCTACGGCACCACGCTGCCGCCGCTGGTCGGCGAGGTGTGGTCGATGTTCGACGCCATCGACGGGATCCGCAACACCACCAAGTGGCAGGACCACGTGGTCGACGAGTCGCAGTTCGACACCGACGTCGCCAACAACACGCTGCCGAACGTGGTGTGGCTGGTGCCGCAGGATCAGAACAGCGAGCACCCGCCGTTCAACATCTGCTCGGGCGAGAACTGGACCGTCGGGCACCTGAACGCGGTGATGAACAATCCGCAGCTCTGGGCGCGCACCGCGATCATCTTCACCTACGACGATTTCGGCGGCTGGTACGATCACGTTCCGCCGCCGCGGCAGTACGGCTGCGACGCGCAGCATCCGTACGGGCTCGGCTTCCGCCTGCCGGCGATCATCATCTCGCCCTATGCGAAGCCCGGGTTCGTGATGAAGAGCGTCGCGGAGCAGGCGTCGATCCCGAAGTTCCTCGAGACGATCTTTTCGCTGCCGTCGCTGTCGTCGATCGACTCGGCGGCGCAGGACGGGCCGGGCACCAACGATCTCACCGAGGCGTTCGACTGGAAGCAGACGCCCAATCCGCCGCTGCCGCTGCAGACGCGTAGCTGCCTCGGGCAGCGCTGATCGCGCTTGACAGCGGCGCGCGCGCGTAGTATTGCGCCGCTCGTCGGGTGGCTGAACCTGCGAGGGGGGAGCTACTCGTCGGGGGTAGAGGCGGCGGCAGCGATGGCGGGGGGTCGTCGCTGCCGCCGAGCTTTTTTCGGCGCCGCGTTCACGGCAGCGGCGCGAGGCCGGGCAGCGACGGAGCCGGCTCGCGGCGGCGCGGAGCGCCCGGCGGCGGCGTGTAGCTGGTGAGCTCGAGCGACGCGCGGCCGAGATCGGTGTCGCCCTCGACCAGCAGGAGCAGCCGCTCGGCGTCGTCGGAGAGCCACACCTGCAAGTGGCGCGGCGCGCCGCCGAGCTCGCGCCCGAGATCGTCGATGCGGCGCAATTCGCCGTCGACGCGGATGGCGACGCGCGAACGCGCATCGTCGCCGTCGCGCTCGAGGCGAACTTTTTCGCCGCGGTGGACCTCGAGGCGCACGCGCCACAGCGCGGCGCCGTCGAGCACGTCGAGGCCGAGCCTGGCGCCGTCGGCGAGCGGCGCGGCGCGCAGCGCGAACAGCGCGCTCAGCGGATCGCGCACCACGTTCGGCAGCGTGCGCCGCGCGCGGCCGGCGTCGCGCTTCGCCTGCACGTCGATGTCGGCGCGCCGCCCGTCGACCTTGCTGGCGATGCGCCGCTCGCGCACGCCGCGCTCGACGCTCACCACCTCGACGGGCAAGAGCGTCGCCGCGTCGTAGACCAGCCGGTAGTCGTCGTCGAGCCGCACCATGAGCTGAAGCCACTTCGCCGTCTCCGCCTGGCCGTGCACCGCGACGAGCCGCCTGCCCGCGCGCGTGGTCGGCAGCCCGACCGACATGCGCGCGCGCCCGCTCTCGATCGGCCCGACGGAGAATTTGAACGTGAACGCCTCGCCGGGGCGACCGCCCGGATGCGCCGACGCGAGCGCCGGCAGCGGCACGAGCGCGCAGGCGAGCGCCAGGACGAGCGTGCGCCGCATGAGTACAAGACTGACCGCGCGCGAGCCGTATTCAAGCGCGCGCGGGTGTATAAAACGGCGATGCGCATCGGGGTCACGCTGGGCGATCCGTCGGGCATCGGGCCCGAGATCATCGCCGCCGCGCTCGCCGCCGGCGGCGGCGCGGACGTGATCGTCTACGGCGATCGCCGGATCCTCGACGAGGCGGCGGCGAAGTTGGGCGTCGCGCCGCCGACTTCGATCAACGAGGTGACGAAGCTCGGCGCGTGGACGCCGGGGCGCCCGTCGGCGAGCTCCGGCCGCGCGCAGCTCGAGTACCTGGAAGCGGCGGTGGCCGACGCGCGCGCGGGGAAGCTCGACGCGCTGGTGACCGCGCCGATCCACAAAGCGTCGGCGATCGCCGCCGGCTTCGCGTTTCCCGGGCACACCGAGTTCTTGCAGGAGCGATTTGCCGTCGAGCGCGTGACGATGATGTTCGCCGGGCCGCGCTTGAAAGTCTCGCTCGCGACCATCCACCTCGCGCTCGCCGACGTGCCGCGCGCGCTCGACGTCGCGTCGCTCGCCGGAACGATCGTCCAGACCGCGCGCGCGCTGGCGCATGATTTCGCCATCGCGGCGCCGCGCGTGGCGGTGGCCGCGCTCAATCCGCACGCCGGCGAGTCGGGCCACTTCGGCGACGAGGAGTCGCGTGTATTAATACCGGCGATCGAACGCGCGCGCGCCGAGCTCGCGGGCGCGCTCCCGGGCGCGGCCATCACCGGGCCGCACGTCCCCGACGCGGTGTTTCGCGACGCGCTCGCCGACGCCGCCGGCGGCGCGCGCCACGACGCGGTGGTGGCGATGTACCACGACCAGGGCCTCATCCCGGTCAAGCTCGCCGACTTCGAGGAGGCGGTGAACGTGACGCTCGGCCTGCCGATCGTCCGCACCTCGCCCGACCACGGCGTCGCCCACGATCTCGCCGGCCAGGGCCGCGCGCGCTCGACGAGCTTCGCCGCCGCGCTACGTCTCGCCCGTCAGATCGTGGCTCATCGCGCTCGCAAGAAGTGATATGATGTCCCGCCCCTTGAGCGCCGTTTCAGCGCCGGGGGCACTACGCGATGGACAAGATCACCGTCAAGGGCGCGCGCGAGCACAACCTCAAGAACATCGACGTCGAGCTGCCGCGCAACAAGCTCATCGTCATCACCGGGCTCTCCGGCTCGGGTAAGTCGTCGCTCGCCTTCGACACCATCTACGCCGAGGGGCAGCGCCGCTATGTCGAGTCGCTCTCGGCGTACGCCCGCCAGTTCCTCGAGCAGATGGGCAAGCCGGACATCGACTCGATCGAAGGCTTGTCGCCGGCGATCTCGATCGAGCAGAAGTCGACCTCGAAGAATCCGCGCTCCACCGTCGGCACGGTCACCGAGATCTACGACTACCTGCGGCTCTTGTTCGCGCGCATCGGCGTGGTGCACTGCTGGAACTGCGGCGAGCGCATCGCCTCGCAGACGGTGCAGCAGATGGTCGATCGCATCCTCGAGCTGCCCGAGGGCACGCGCTTCAGCGTGCTTGCGCCGATGGTGCGCGACCGCAAAG
The DNA here is from genome assembly GCA_035652295.1 of Polyangia bacterium. GTDB lineage: Bacteria > Myxococcota_A > Polyangia > Palsa-1104 > Palsa-1104 > DASREC01. The sequence continues at coordinate 2,144 of DASREC010000536.1, read as the reverse complement.
GCGAGTACAAAAAAGAGCTCGACAGCTTGCGCAAGCAGGGCTTCGTGCGCGTGAACGTCGACGGGGAATTGCTCGATCTCGCCGAGCCGATCAAGCTCGACAAAAACAAGAAGCACACCATCGAGGTCTACGTCGATCGCCTGGCGATCAAGGCCGACATCCGCCAGCGGCTCACCGACTCGATCGAGCTGGCGCTCAAGCTCGCCGACGGCATCGTCAAGATCTCGCCGGTGCTCGACGACGATTCGAGCGATCTGCTCTTCAGCGAAAAGTTCGCGTGCATCACCTGCGGCGTCTCCTATCCCGAGATCACGCCGCGCATGTTCTCGTTCAACAACCCGCAGGGCGCGTGCCCGACCTGCGACGGCATCGGCGCAAAATTGTTTTTCGATCCCGATCTGATCGTCCCCAACGAAGAGCTGTCGCTGCGCGAGGGCGCGATCGATCCGTGGGAGAAACGCAACGCGCCCTTCTTCCAGCAGATCCTCGAGGCGGTGTCGAACCACTACAAGATCGACATGTACGCCGCGTGGGGCAAGCTGCCCGCCGAGCACCGCAAGATCATCATGGAGGGCTCGGGCACCGACGAGGTCGACTTCTTTTTCGAGAAGGGCGGCACGCGCCACAAGTTCAAGAAGGAGTTCGAGGGCGTGCTGGCGAACCTCGAGCGGCGGCTGCACGAGTACGAGCGGCGGCGGCGCGAAGAGGGGAACCGCGGCGGCGAGGACGGGTTCGAAGCGGCGTACGAAGAGTTCCACCGCTACATGAACCGCTCGCCGTGCGAGGAGTGCCAGGGCACGCGCCTGCGCAAAGAGGCGCGCTTCGTCAAGGTCGGCGACCTGGCGATTCACTCGCTCACCGGTTTGCCGATCCGCGACGCGACGAAATTTTTCCGCGGGCTCGAGCTGTCGAAGCGCGAGCAGGCGATCGGCGAGCGCATCCTGCGCGAGATCACCGATCGGCTCACGTTCCTGGTGAACGTCGGGCTCGACTACCTGACGCTCGACCGCACGTCGGCGACGCTGTCGGGCGGCGAGGCGCAGCGCATCCGGCTGGCGACGCAGATCGGCTCGTCGCTGGTCGGCGTGCTCTACATCCTCGACGAGCCGTCGATCGGACTGCACCAGCGCGACAACGCGCGGCTGCTCGAGACCCTGCGCAAGCTGCGCGATCTCGGCAACACCGTGCTCGTCGTCGAGCACGACGAGGAGACGATCCGCGCGGCCGATCACGTCGTCGACATGGGGCCGCGCGCGGGCGTGCACGGCGGGCGCATCGTCGCGGCCGGCACGCCCGAGGACGTGATGGGCTCGACCGCGTCGCTCACCGGACAGTACTTGAGCGGGCGGCGATCGATCGCCACGCCCAATTCGCGCCGCCAGCCGGGCAATAAATACATCACCATGAAAGGCTGCAAAGCGCACAACCTCAAAAATCTAAATGTGCGTTTTCCCGTCGGTGTGTTTACCGCGGTGACCGGAGTTTCCGGCTCGGGTAAATCGTCATTGGTGATTGATACGTTATTGCCGGCCTTGCAGCAGCGATTGAATCACTCCAAAGCGCAGCCGGGCGAGCACGACTCGATCGAAGGGTTGCACCACGTCGACAAAGTCATCGATATCGATCAATCGCCGATTGGCCGAACGCCGCGCTCCAATCCCGCGACGTATACCGGCGTGTTTACCCATATCCGCGATCTATTCGCCGCATTGCCGGAATCGAAAACGCGCGGATATAAAGCCGGGCGTTATTCATTCAACGTCAAAGGCGGGCGCTGCGAGGCGTGCCAGGGCGACGGGATTCTCCGCATTGAAATGCACTTTTTGCCGGATATCTACGTGCAATGCGAAGCGTGCGCCGGGCGCCGATATAATCGGGAAACTTTGGAAGTGAAATATAAAGGCGCTTCAATCGCCGACGTGTTGGACATGACGGTGACGCAGGCCGCGGAGTTCTTGCAGCACGTGCCGAAGATCCGGCAGAAGCTGGAGACGCTGCGTGACGTCGGGCTCGGCTACATCGCGCTCGGGCAGCCGGCGACCACGCTGTCGGGCGGCGAAGCGCAGCGCATCAAGCTGTCGAAGGAGCTGGCCAAGAAGGGCACCGGCCGCACCGTCTACATCCTCGACGAGCCGACCACCGGC
>DASREC010000535.1:0-26680 GCA_035652295.1 Polyangia bacterium | reverse complement strand
GGCGGTGATCAGCCCCGGGATCAGGATCAGCCCCGCGCCGCCGGCGACCAGCGCCATCACGCCGAGGACGAGGCCGGGCACGAACATCTGCCCGAACAGCAGGCACGTGAACGCCGCCGCGCGCACCAGCCCCGGCGCGCGCCGCCGGTAGATCGGCACCGTGCCCGACGCGCGGTACAGGCTGCCGTCGCCGTCGTGGACGCGCTCGCGTCCGACCTCGACCTCGCGCCAGCGCCAGCGCCAGCGCGCCTCGACGATGAAGTAGGGCACCGCCGCGGCGAGCAGCATGCCGAGGAGCAGCAGCAGCCAGATCAGGAGAGCGTCGGCGACCATTCAGCGCACCGTCGGATCAATGGACTCATTAATGAGTCTGCTATTCATACGCAATGGATCGCGGGTTGATTCCCGGAAGTGTCAGGCGGCTCACATGAGGGTGCTGGTGTTGCAGCACGCCGAGCACGAGGGGCCGGCGCTCGTCGGTGAAGCGCTGCGCGCGCGCGGGGCGGCGCTCGAGATCCGTCGGACCGATCGCGGCGAGGCGGTGCCGGCGTCGGCGCGCGGTTGGGACCTGGTGGTGGCGATGGGCGGCGCGATGGCGGCGTGGGACGACGCGGCTCATCCGTTTCTCGCCGGCGAGGCGCGGCTGCTCGGCGAGGCGGCGCGCGCGGGCGTGGCGGTGCTCGGCGTCTGCCTCGGCGCGCAGCTGCTGGCGCGCGGGCTCGGCGCGCGCGTGTATCGCGGGCCGCGCCTCGAGCTCGGGCTGGCGCCGATCGCGCTCACCGCCGAGGGACGCGCCGACGCGCTGCTGGCGCCGCTCGACGGGCGCGACGTCGTGCACTGGCACCACGACACGTTCGACCTGCCGGCGGGCGCGGTGCGGCTGGCGTCGACCGCCGACTACCCGAACCAGGCGTTCCGCTTCGGCGCGCGCGCGTATGGTGTACAGTTCCACATCGAGCTGGATCGCGCGGCGCGCCGGGCGTGGGCCGAGCCGGGCGCCGCCGAGCTGTGCGCCGCCGGCGTCGCGCCCGCCGACCTCGACGGCGACGAGGCCCTCGACGAGCGCGGCCGCGCGTTCGCCCGCGCGGTGTGCGAGGAACTTGCTTCCGGGCGCCGACAGTAGTAGGGTCCGCGGCGTGAAGCGGTTCGTCCTCCTCGCCCTGCTCGCCGCGCCCGCGCTGGCGCACGCCGACTCCTCCAAGGAGTCGTCGTCGCCGCCGTCGTCGCGCAAGCTGCAGCGCGAGTGGCAGGTCGACAGCCGCCTGTTCGCCGCCGACAAGGAAGCCCCCGATTCGCGCAAGGGCGGCCTGGACGCGACGCGCCGCCCGTCTCCCAAGCTCGACAAATAATCAGCGGGCGAGGGCGCGCGCGGCTTCGAGCTCGTCGGGCGTGTTGACGTTGGTGAGGCCGCGCAGCGACGGATCGATGGCGCGCAGCTCGGGCTCGTCGAGGAACCAGGCGCGCACGCCGGCGACCAGGTCGAGCAGCCGCAGCTCGCCGCGCCGCAGGCGATCGGCGACGGCGGGGACGATCGAGCGCGCGTAGCGGGCGTGCAGCGCCTGCGGGCGGCCGGCGACGCGCGGCATCACCGCCTCGGCGCCGGGCGCGGCGTCGCGCACCAGCGCCAGCAGCCGCTCGTCGAGGAACGGCAGATCGCAGCCGACCACCAGCAGCGCGTCGGCGCGGGTGGCGGCGAACGCGGCGTCGATCCCGGCCAGCGGCCCGAGCCCCGGCGCCCGGTCGGCGACAAAAGTGAAGCCAATTTCACTTTCCCTCGCAAAAGTGAAACCCGCTTCACTTTCTCGTGAAAAAGCGAAGCCCATTTCACTTTTTCGCGCGGCCTCGTCGGCGACCAGCAGGATCTCGTCGGTGACGCGCGCCAGCGCCGCCAGCTCGCGCGCCAGGATCGTGCGCCCGCCGACCTCGAGCCCGCCCTTGAACGCGCCGCCCAGCCGGCGCGCCCGCCCGCCCGCCAGGATCGCCGCGGCGACCTTCACCGGACGGCGCTCACCGGGCTTCGCTCGCGCGCGCGTACCACTCGGCGATCGGCCGCTCGAGCTCGCGCACGCGCCCGGGCCACACCGCCTCGATCATGTACAGGTTGCCCCAGACCGCCGCGTCGCCCACCGTCGGGTGCTCGCCGAGCAGGAACGGCGTCAGCGCCAGCGTCGCGGCCAGCGGCGCCAGCAGCGACGAGAGCCGCGCGCTCAGCTCCTCCTCGGCGGCGCGCCACGCGTCGAGGCAGCCGGCGCCGAACTTGCGCTCCTTGATCACGCGGTACATCGCCGCCGCGTCCTCGCGCCCGCCGTTCCACGCCGCCATCTGCCGCTCGACGCGCGGCGCCGCCAGCCGGAACGCCACGTCCTCGAGCGGCCCGTCGGCCCACTGCTCCATCACCACCGCCGGCCCGCACAGATGTCCCGGCCGCAGCGACGGGCGATAGCTCTCGTCGAGGTACGCGGTGATGCGCGCGCTGTCGGAGACCACCAGGTTCCCGTCGACGAGCACCGGCACGTGCACGCTGCCGCCGGTCACGTGGATCAGCTCGCGCCGATCGAGGTACGGCACCTCGACGACGTCGAACGGCAGCCGCTTCCACTCGAGGCACTTGCGCACCTTGGCCGCGAACGGGCTGTAGGCGAACTGGTAGAGCTTCATCGCCTCATCTTATAGGATGCGCGCCATGTCCACTCGCCTGGAACGCCACCAGTTCGTCCGCTCGCACGGGCTCGGCAACGATTACCTGGTCGTCGACGGCGCGCGCTTCGGCGTCGCGCTCACCGAGGAGCGCATCCGCCGCATCTGCGATCGCCACACCGGCGTCGGCTCCGACGGGATCCTCGAGCTGGTCGCGCCGCCCGACGGCTTCGACGCCGCGGTGCGCATCTACAACCCCGACGGCTCCGAGGCGGAGAAGAGCGGAAACGGCGTGCGCATCTTCGCCAAGTTCTGCCTCGATCACGGCTACGCCGACGCCGCGCGGCCGATCAGGATCCACACGCTCGGCGGCGCCGTCGAGGCGCGGCTGATCGCGCGCGAGGCCAACCGCACGGTGCTGCGCGTGTCGATGGGGCGCGTCAGCTTTCGCTGCGCCGATCTGCCGATGACCGGCGCCGAGGAGTGGATCCAGCGGCCGCTCACCGTCGGAGATCGCCAGTTCACCGCCACGTGCCTCTCGGTCGGCAATCCGCACGCGGTGCTGCTCGACGCGCCGTTCGACGAGGCGACCGCGAAGAAATACGGCCCGCTCGTCGAGAACCACGCGCAGTTCCCGCGCCGCACCAACGTGCAGCTGGTGCGCGTGCGCGATCGCCGCACCGTCGAGGCGCTGATCTGGGAGCGCGGCGCCGGCTGGACGCTGTCGTCGGGCTCGAGCTCGTGCGCCGTCGCCGCCGCGTGCGTGCGCGCCGGGCTGGTCGATCGCGAGGTGCAGGTGGTGATGCCGGGCGGCACGCTCGACGTGATCGTGCACGAAGACTGGCGCATCGATCAGATCGGCTTCGCGCAGGAGATCGCCGTCGGTGTGCTGGGCGGCGACCTGATCGCCGACCTCGCCTGAACGCGCGATCGCCCGATCGCCCGCGCGCTACTTCAGCGCCGCGTCCTGGATGCCGACGCCGTTGGGCGCGCCGCCGAGATCGCGCGAGTCGGTGAATGTGACCTTGAGCGTCTGCCCCGCCGACGCCGCGCGATACGTGAACGTGTAGACCAGCCAGCGCGCGTTCGCGCCGGTCTGCGTGTCGTTGTAGTCGGCCGCCGAGCCGTCGGAGAGATGGGCGTTGAGCGTGGTCTCGCAGCCGCTGCTCGAGACCCACAGCTCGAGCACGTGCTGCGCCGGACCCGCGGGCGCGGTGATCGAGAAGCCGTTGGGCGCGTTGCCGACGCCGACGCCGGTGGTGACCGTCGAGCTCATGTTCGGCGTGCCGTCGCTCCACGTGAACGTGACGCTGCCGTTGTTGAACGCGCCCGTCGGGCCGGCGCCGACGACGGTGAAGTCGCTGATCTGGCTGCCGCCGGTCGCCTTGCGGTTGGTGGTGGTGCCCCAGTGGATCCAGTCGGCGGTGCCTTCGGTGGTGAGGTTGACGGTGGCGCCGGCCGACGACGCGACCATGCCGGTGAGCGAACCGACGACGGGGAGCAGGTCGGCGGGCGGGAGCAGATCGGCCGGCGGCGCGAGGTCGGCGGGCGGCGCGAGATCGGCGGGCGGCAGCAGATCGGCGCCGGCGAAATCGGCGCCGGCGAGATCGGCGCCGGCGAGATCGGCGCCGGCGAAGTCGGCGGGCGCGAGATCGTCCGGCGTGTTTTCGAGCGGCAGCCCCGTCACCTGGAAGCTGCAGCCGCCGAGCGCCAGCCCGAAAACCACCGCGGCGCGCCGGTTGACCAACTGCACGAGCCGATCATCGCACGTTTCTCGACGGGGATCGAGTCAGCGGCGGCGGCGGTGCAGCAGCGTGTCGAGCACCAGCGCGTCGCGCACCAGCGAGGGCGTGAGCCAGTCGCCGCCGCCGTCGGCGTCGAGATCGGCCGCGGATCCGGCGCGCGGCGGCGGAGGAGGTGGCGGCGGCGCGTAGGCGTCGTCGACCAGCGACGGCGGCGCGAACGCCGCCACCGCGCGCGCCGGCGCCGCACGCGGCGGCGATCGCGGCGCGCTCCTCGGCGGCGGCGATCGCGGCGCGCTCCTCGGCGACTGCGCGCGCGCGAGCCGCGGCGGCGCGGCCCGCTCCTCGACGCGCGGACGAAACGCGCGCCGCCCCGCGCCGAGGATCCCGCCGAGCAGCCGAAAGACGAGCTTGAAGATCCACGACACGAGCTTGAACAGCCCGACAAGGATCCCGATCAGCAGCTCGAACTCGTCCATCGCGACCGCGCGATTGTATCAGAAGGCGCGCGACTGGCAGCCGTCGACGGGCAGGCACGCGCCGGCGATCCACGACGCGCGCGGCGAGCACAGGAACACCACCGCGTCGGCGATCTCCTCGGGCCGCCCGAAGCGCCCGAACGGCAGCTCGCGCTCGACGAACGCGGCGATGCCCGCCGGGTCCTGCTGCTGCCGCCGCTCCCAGCCGCCGCCGGGAAACAGCACCGAGCCGGGCGCCACGCTGTTGACGCGGATGTGGTCGGCGGCGAGGTCGCGCGCCATCGCCTTGGCCAGGCTCAGCTCGGCGGCCTTGGCGACGTTGTAGCTCGGCGCGCCGCCGGCCTCGCGTCCCCAGATCGAGGTGATCATCACGATCGCGCCGCCGCCGCGCGCGCGCATCGACGGCACCAGCGCGCGCGAGAGGCGGAACGCCGGCCACAGGTTGCGCTCGAGCGTGCGGCGCAGATCCTCTTCGTCGGCGTCGGCGAAGCGGCGCGCGCCCGAGCCGCCGACGTTGTTGACCAGCACGTCGACGCCGCCGAGCGCCGCGAGCGCGCCGGCCGCCACCGCGTCGCAGCCCTCGGCCGTCGAGAGATCGCCGGTGAGCGCGACCGCGCCGGCGCCCGCCTCCGCCACCGCCGCGTCGAGGTCGGGGCCGCCGCGCGACGAGAGCGCCACGCGGCAGCCTTCGCGCGCGAGGGCGAGCGCGATGGCGCGGCCGATACCGCGGCTCGAGCCGGTCACCAGCGCCGTCTTGCCTGTCAGTCCGAGATCCATGCGCCGAACACTAGCGAGACGCGCGCCGATTGCGAAAGGGAATTACACGCCGAGCGGCTCGGGGAGCTGGCGCGGCCGGCGCTCGGCGACCTCGTGATACGCCGTGCCCACGAGGTTGCGCGCCAGCGACGTGGCGGCGGCGATCAACACCGCGCCGAGCAGCTTGCGCCAGATGCGCGGGCGCGGCTCGAGCGCGCGGTGCGGCTCGGCGAGGAGCGCGCGGTAGGCCAGCGCGCGGCGGCGCAGGCGGGCCATCGGCCGCGCGGCCTGGCGGCGGCGATGCACCGCGAGCCAGACGCCGAAGCCGACGACCGCGACGGTGCCGAGGCCGATGCCGCCGGCGAGCGCCGGCCGTTTGCGGATCGCCGCCGGCAATTCGCGCAGGCGCGCCGGCACGTCGACGGCGTGCTTGACCCGATCGACCGCGCCCCTGGCGCGATCGACGCCGTCGCGGATGCGCCGCTCCAGCTCCTCGAGCAGCGCTTGCGTGCGCAGGCGCAGCTCGTCGACCTCGCGCTCGACGTCGGCGACCGTCTTCAGGTCGTCACTTGGTGCCTGACCCATGTGACCTCCTTCTCCAGCTCGCGGCGGCTGCGCCTGAGCGGCTGCTTCACGCGGCGCGACCAGCCGATCACTCCCGCGATCGCCGCGGCGGCGAGCAGCACCGCGCCGACGATCAGCGCGCCCGCCCAGTAGGCGCCGGCGAGCGCGGCGCCGAGGCCGAGCGCCGCCGCCACCAACCACAAGATGGTCCCGGCGAACGCCAGCGCGCCGCCGGTGCCGAGCCACTCGATCACGCGCACCTCGCGCTTGAGCTGGCGCCGCGCTTCCAGCTCGGCCAGCTTCACCTGCCGCTGCGCCAGCAGCGAGACGTCGGAGAACAGCTCCTTGAGCAGGTCGCGGTTGGTCAGCGACTCGGGCGTCGATGGTTGCACGGCGCGCCTCCTTCGACGAAATACGGTGCAGGCGCCGGGCCACGCTTCGCGCCCGCCCGCGCAGCAGGCGTGCGCTCGCAGCTCCGCTCAGCGCTCTTCCTGGCGGATGCGCGTGATGAAGTAGAGGAGCTGCAGCGCGGTCGACACCAGCGCGGCGACGTAGGTGAGCGCGGCCGCGCGCAGCACGCGATGCACGCCCTCGGCGTCTTGCGCCGTCACCAGCCCGGCCGACTCCAGCCGCTGCCGCGCGCGCGTCGACGCGTTCACCTCGACGGGCAGCGTCACCAGCTCGAACAAAAAGATCGCCGAGAACAGCAGCACGCCGAACCACGCCACGCCCATCGCGTGCAGCGCCAGGCCGATCACGATCACGAAGAACGAGAGCTGCGACCCGATGCGCGCCGGCATCACCAGCGCCTGCCGCACCGTCATCAGCCCGTAGCCGCGCGCGTGCTGAATCGCGTGCCCCGCCTCGTGCGCCGCCACGCCCGCCGCCGCCACCGATCGCCCGCCGTACACGTCCGCCGACAGCCGCAAAACTTTTTCGCGCGGATCATAATGATCGCTCAAGAACCCGCTCGTCGCCTCGATGCGCACGTCGTACACGCCCGCGCCGCGCAGCACCGCTTCGGCCGCCTGCGCGCCGGTCAGTCCGCGCGCGAGCGGCACCTGGCTGTAGCGGCGAAACGTCGAGCGCACGTACCACGCCGCGAACATCGACAGCAGCAGCCCCGGCACGACGAACAAAAAATATTGCGGATCGAAAAACATCATGGGGGATCGGTAATCCTCGCGAAGGGCGCCTGCAAGGTTGTATGGTTGAAACGGAGGGAGCGATGCCGGAACGCGAGCTCATCGATCGGCAGGTCGAGGATGGCGCGGTGACCGTGGAGCTGCACCGACGCGGCGAGGCGTACGAGGTGGTGCTCGACGGGCGGCGCGTCGTGGCGTCGGATGTGCGGCGCTCGGAGCGCTCGCTCGTGGAGCTGGCGATGGCGCCGCTGCGCGGGCGCGACGACATCACGGTGCTGCTGGCGGGGCTCGGCATGGGGTTCACGCTGCGCGCGGTGCTCGACACGCCGGGCGTCACGCGCGTCGACGTGGTGGAGACGTCGGCGGCGATCATCGGCTGGGACTCGCGCTACTTCGCGGGGCTCAACGGCGACGCGCTCAAGGATCCGCGCGTCAAGCTGCACCACGTCGAGCTCGGCGCGTTCTTGAAGCAGCTGCGGCTCGGCGCCGCGCCCGATCTGCCGACCGAAGGCTATCTATTGTTCCTGCTCGATCTCGACGAAGGGCCGGCGACGCTCAGCCGGCCGGGCAACGCGGGCTTCTACACCGACGAAGGTCTCGAGCGGCTCGAGGCGCCGCTGCGCCCGGGCGGCGTGCTCGGCCTGTGGTCGTCGGCGCGCGACATCGATCTGATGAAGCGCATGCAGCGCCGCTTCCAGAACGTCGCCGAGGTGGTGGTTCCCGTCGAGCTCGAGGACAAGATGGTGATGGACTACGTCTACCGCGCGCGCCGCCACCCGCCGCCGCAGGATCCGCAAAGAGCCAACTAGCGCTACTTCAGCTTCATCTTGAGGTAGCTCTGGATCGAGACCTCGATCTCCTGCGCCAGCGTCTCGTTGTCGATGAGCAGCGGCTTCACCTTGCGCATCTGCTGCTCGAGCTCGCGCTTCATGTCGCCGCGCGCGCGCGCGTCCGAGAGCACCTGGTCGACGGTGCGGCCGCGCACCGGCTTCTCCTGCAAGTCGAGCACGTACTGGCGCAGCTTGCCGAACGTCTTCTCGCCGAGGAACTCCTCGAGCTCGTCCTCGTCGCGCGTCATGCGCGCGACTTTCGTCGCGACGTCGGTGCCCGCCTTGCCGGTGTAGTCGGCGGCCAGCCCGTACGCGACCCGCAGCACGAACGCGTCGTCGACGGCGCCCGCCTTCTCGTGATCGGGGATCAGGTCGAGCTGCGTCAGCACGTACGACAGCGCGCCCGCCAAAATCTTTCGCCCCTGCAGCTCGATCTTGTCGTCGCCGGTGAGCTTGAACGTGGTCTCGACGTCGTCGGGGAGCGTGGTGGTCCACTCGGCGAACCGCTTCGCCGCAAGGCCGGGCTTTGCGCTCATGTGCCGTCTCCTTTGGGTTCCGTTTCCATGATGTCCCGCGGCAGCTCGACGGTGAAGGTGGAGCCGACGCCGACCTGCGAGGTCACGCGAATGCGCCCGCCGTGGCGCTGCACGATCTCGGCGGTGATGTGCAGGCCGAGGCCGAGGCCGCCCTTGTGCAGCGACGCGGCGTTCGACGCGCGAAAGAACGGGGTGAACACGCGGTCGAGCTGATCGGCGGGGATGCCGATGCCCTCGTCGGCGACTTCGATCGTCGCCGGGTCGCCGCCGCGCACGCGCGCGCCGCCGCGCACGCGCACGATGATCGGCGAGCCGGAGGCGCTGTAGCGGACCGCGTTCGAGATCAAGTTGGTGAGCACCTGCTCGATGCGCAGCGGATCCCACACGCCGACGACCGGCCCGTCCTGTTCGAGCACGATGCGGTGGCCGGTGGCGAGCGTGGGCGTGAGCTCGATGGCGTGGCCGGCGAGCGTCACCAGGTCGCACTCGGCCGTCTGCAGCGGCACCTCGCGCGTGTTGAGGCGCGCCGAGTCGAGCAGCTGCTCCACCAACTTGATCAGGCGATCCACCTGGCGCTGCACGCGCGCCAGGAGCTGCGCGCGCCGCCGCTCGTCGGAGATCGCGGTCGGATCCATCTCGAGCAGCGAGACCGTGGCGCGCAGGCTGGTGATCGGCGAGCGCAGCTCGTGCGACGCCACGCGCAGGAAGCGATCCTTGGCGTCGGCCAATTCGCGCAGCGCGGAGACGTCCTGAAACGACGTCACCACCGCCGTCACCGTGCCGCGCTCGTCGACCAGCGGCGCGGCCACCGCGATCACCGCGCGCCGCCTGACGCCGTCGGCGGAGACCAGCGTCAGCTCGCGCTGCGGCGGCGTGTTGCCGGCGAACGCGTGCGCGATCAGCAGGTCCTCGCGCGGGATCGGCCGCCCGTCGGGATACAGCATCTGGATGTGGCGGATCGACTCGCGCCAGTCTTCGAGGCTCGGCGGCGCCAGCTCCTGCGCCAGCGCGCGCCCGGCGGCGTTCAGGTGCAGCGTCTCGCCGTTCGTGCCCAGCACCGCGATCACGATCGGCAGGTGCTCGATGATCTGATCGAGCCGCCGGTGCTCGGCGCGCGCCTCGGCCTGCACGCGCGAGCGCACCGTCACCTCCGCCGCCGTCGACGCGAGGATCTGCATCGCCTCGGTCTCCTCGTCCTCGTAGCGGCGCCGCTCGTCGGAGGCGGTGAACAGGAGCCCGAGCGGCTGGCCGTGGCGGCGCATCACCAGGAGCACGAACGAGCCGGTGTTCATCTCCCGCGCGATGCGCCCGAACGTGGTGGCGGGATCGAGCTGCGCGGTGTCCTCGACGACGAACGGCTTGGGCGAGGCGAGCGCGTCGCGCAGGTACGGCTCGTCGAGCGCCAGCTCGAGGCCGAGCAGCCGCGTGTCCTTGCCGACCGCGTGCTCGACGCGCGCGCGCCCGCCGTCGATGCGGCAGATGACGCCGCGATCGGTGCGGCTCAGCTCCAGCGCCGTGCGCAGGATCAATTGATCGACGTCGAGGTTCTCCGGCGGCGCCAGCGCGTGCTCGCCGAACTCGCGCAGGATTAGCGCCAGCCGCGCGCGCAGCTCGACGGTGCGGTGCGCGCGCGCGTTCTCGATCGCCACCGCCTCCTGCCCGGCGATCGCCTCCAGCGTCGGCACCGCCGCCGCCACGTCCGCCGACGCGTAGAAGTTGATCGACAAGAGGCCGACCAGGTCGGCGTCCGACTTGAGCGGCAGGATGATCATGCGGCGGAAGCGGTGACGCTGCGCCACCGCCACCAGCGGGTGCTGCTCGCCGGGATCGTCGACGTCGATGATGCGCGTGCCGTGCTTGAGGTAGCGGTCGCGGATGCCGGGCGCCGAGATGGTGAACGGCGCGACCTCGTCGGCGAGCCCGCGCGAGGCGACGCGCGTGAGCACGCCGCGCGTGTGATCGTAGAGGTAGATCGAGCCGGCCGGCGCGTGCGCCACCTCGAGCGCGGTGTCGAGGCAGTGGCCCAGCACCTCGTCGAGATCGAGCGAGCGCGACAGCTTGTCGGCCACGCGGTGCAGCGCGTGCAGCTCGAGCAGGCTCTGCGCGCCGGCGTCGGGTGCGCCGGCGAGCGGCGGCCCGAGCAGCGACGCGGCCGCGGCCAGGAGCTCGTGCTCGGGCGGGCCGAACGCGTGCTCGCGCGCCGCCGCGCACTCGACGCCGCCGACGGTGCGCCCCGACGCGAGCAGCGCCGCCGCCGCGAAGCTCGGCGCGTTCGACGCGTGCGCCCCCGCGCGCGCCAGCGATCGCCGCCCGCCGTCTCCGTCGAGAAACACCTCGCCGCCATCGGCCGCGAGCGCCTCCACCAGCACGTCGAGCGCGCGCGCCGCCAACTGCTCCGGCGCGCCGCCTTCGCCCGCCAGCCGCGCGAGCCGCGCCAGCGCGCGGTACCCGCTCTCGGCCGTCAGCTCGTGCGCCGGCGCCGGTCTCATGTCGCCGACCGCGTCATGGGCAGCGCTCGAACGATCCGTGGTGCGTCTGCATCGCGCGCGGACCGAGCCGCACCTCGGCGGTCTTGCGCCGATCGACCAGCAGCTCGAAGCGCGCGCAGCCGCCCGCCACCCGCGCGTCGAAGCCGGCCGAGCCGTCGGCCGCCGGATTCTCGACGTCGAACTGCACCGAGTCGCCGACGAGCGCGATCTGATCCTTCAGCTCGGGACGCGTCGGCTTGAGCTCGGCCACGCCGCCCGCCACGCCGGCGAGCGATCCCTGAAACCGGTGCGCGCGCCCCGCGGGGGTGATGCGCAGGTGCCACATGCCGTCGGAGATCCAGATCCAGTACCCGGGCTGCGCGGCGTCGATCTCCGGGCGGCCGATGAGCGGGTGCTTGGGATCGAACGTGCCGCACGCCGCCGCCAGCAGCGCCGCGCCGACGAGGATGGAGGCTCCACGCATTCTCGGTCAGCGTACCAGGATTCAGCGCGGCGGTAGGCAGATCTTTCCGAGCACGGCGGGGCGGCGCGCGCCGGTCACCTGCGTGACGTTCGCCGGCTCGGCGTGCAGCGCGCAGACGGCGAGCAGCGCGAAGGCGACCGCCTCCTTGGCGTCGGCCGACACGTTCTCCTCGGCGAAGCGGTCCACCTTCGCCGGCGCGAGCGCGCGCGCGAGGCGATCGATCAGCGTGCGGTTGTGCGCGCCGCCGCCGGAGATCGAGACCTCGTCGGGAACGCGCGGCAGGTGCGCGCGGTAGCTGGCGGCGATCGCGTCGGCGGTGAACGCCACCAGCGTCGCCAGCAGATCGATCGGCGCGCGATCCGAATGCGCGGCGGCCCATTTCTCGACGGCGGCGGCGCCGTAGCGCTCGCGGCCGGTCGACTTCGGCGGCGCGCGGCGCAGGAACTCGTCGTCGAGCAGCGCGGCGAGCAGATCGTCCTGCACGCGCCCGCGCGCCGACCACGCGCCGTCGCGATCGATGCGCTCGGCGCCGCTCGACGCCGCGGGCGCGAGCGCGTCGATCATCATGTTGCCCGGCCCGTTGTCGAACGCGATCAGATCCTCCAGCCGATCGCCGACGACGGTGACGTTGGCTATGCCGCCGATGTTCTGCAGCGCGCGCGTGCGTCCGGCGCGGCGATACAGGACCCAGTCGGTGTACGGCACCAGCGGCGCGCCCTCGCCGCCGGCCGCCACGTCGGCGACGCGAAAATCGCCGACGGTGACGACGCCGGTACGCGCCGCGATCACCGCCGGCTCGCCGAGCTGCAGCGTCGACGCCACGCCGCCCCCAGGAGATGACGGCGGCTGGTGCCACACGGTCTGGCCGTGGCTGCCGATCAGATCGATCTCGCCGAGCGACAGCCCCGCCTGAGCGACCACCTCGAGCGCCGCCTGCGCGAAGCGCTCGCCGAGCAGAAAATTTCCCTCGCACAACGCGCGCGCGTCGCCGCGCATGAGCGCGAAGATGCGCGCCCGCTCGTCGGCGGTGAACGGCGTCATCTGGAACGCGATCAGCCGCGCGCGCGCCTCGGCGCCGGCGCCGTCGATCTCCACCAGCGCGGCGTCCACTCCGTCGACGGAGGTGCCGGACATCAGCCCGACTACGCGCTTGCGCCCTGTGCCGAGCAGCCGCGCCAGCGGATGGGTCATCGCGGCGATCGTTGCGCCGCGCGGATCAGATCGCAAATTTCGCGCACGGCGCCGTCGCCGCCCGGCCGGCGCGTCACGTAGTGCACCGCCGCGCGCACCTCCTCGACGGCGTCCGGCACCGTGGCCGCGAACGCCACCTTGCGCAGGAGCGGCACGTCGACCAGCTCGTCGCCGATGAACGCCGCCTCGCGCGCCGACACGCCGAGCGCGCCGGCCACGTCGTTGAACGCCGCCACTTTGTCCTCGAGCCCGAACAGCGCGTGCGTGAGGCCGAGCGACTTCGCGCGCGCGCGCGCCGACGGCACGTCGCCGCCCGAGAGGATCGCCACCTCGACGCCCGACTGGCGCAGCAGGTTGATCCCGTAGCCGTCGCGCACGTTGAAGCGCTGCCAGAAGACGTCGCCCGGCGCCCAGTAGAGGTGGCCGTCGGTCATCACGCCGTCGACGTCCAGGCAGAGCAGCCGCACGGCTTGCAGGCGGGGGCGCAGCTCGTCGGCGGAGGGCGCGGTCACGCCTCTCACCATGTCACGCTCGACGGCAAACGGCAACCGGGGCATGGGCGCTGCAAGGCAAGCGGAGAGGAGCCGAACGACTCCAGGAGGTGATGATGAATTCACGCATCGGCAAGTTGATCCGCATGGGACTGTTCGCCGGGTTGGCGCTCGGCGGGGGCGCGGCGCTGGCGCAGTCGTCGCCGGAGAACGACACCGGCTCGAGCGGCTCGATGACCTCGCCGCCCGTGGTGTCGCCGAGCGACCAGGACAACCTGCAGAACAAGAAGGATCTCGACCAGGACATCAACAACGCCCCGACCGACAACGCCAAGGACATCCATCGCACGCGCGGTGAGGGCGACGAGAACGCGCTGCCGCCGAGCGGCAACACCGAGGAGAGCACCACCACGGTGAAGAAGCACAAGAAGACCATCCAGGGGCGCAGCGGCACCAAGTCGCGCACGACGATCGAGAAGAAGGGGACCAAGAGCTCGACCGACGTGGATCACGACATGGACATGCAGGACAAGTCGAACCTGGAGCAGAACCCGGATCTGACCAAGTAGGACGAGGGCGGGCGTCTCGCCCGGGGCGCCCGCCCGCGGCAGTCGTCCGTCGGCGAAAGTGAAATGGGCTTCACTTTTTTACGGGAAAGTGAAATCGATTTCACTTTCGCTTGATCCGCGCGCGCGACGCGTCCTAAGCTCGCTCCCGAGGAGGATCGATGGGAGCGCTGGACGGAAAAGTTGCGATCATCACCGGCGGATCGCGCGGCATCGGGCGGCAGGTCGCGCTCACGTTCGCCGCCGCGGGCTGCGACATCGTCATCGCCGCCAAGACCGACGCCGAGAACCCGAAGCTGCCGGGGACCATCTTCTCCGTCGCCGCCGAGGTCGAGGCGCTGGGCCGCCGCGCGCTGGCCGTACGCACCGACGTGCGCGAGGACGAGCAGATCGACGCCATGGTCGCCGAGACCATGAAGCGCTTCGGCCGCATCGACATCCTGGTCAACAACGCCGGCGCGCTGTGGTGGCAGCCGGTGCTGGAGACGCCGATGAAGCGCTACGACCTCATTAATGAGGTGAACTCGCGCGCGTCGTTCGCGTGCACGCGCGCCGCGCTGCCGCACATGCTGGCGGGCGGCGGCGGCCACGTGCTGGTCTACTCGCCGCCGATCGATCTGTCGGCGCTGCCCGGCAAGGTCGCCTACTGCATCTCCAAGTTCGGCATGACCATGCTGGCGCACGGCCTGGCCGAGGAGCTGCGCGGCAAGCCGTTCAGCATCAACGCGCTGTGGCCGGTGACGGCCATCGAGAGCCAGGCGACGATCAACTTCCAGCTCGGCGGACCGGCGATGTGGCGCAAAGCGGACATCATCGCCGACGCCAGCCTGGCGGTCGTCTCCAAGCGGCCGGGCGAGCTCACCGGCCAGGCGCTCCTCGACGAGGAGTTCCTGCGCGGCGAGGGCGTCACCGATTTCGTCAAGTACCGCTGCGATCCGAACAGCGAGCCGCCGCGCATCATGGCGCGCGATCTTCCCAAGACGGGCCTGGTCCCGCCGAGGAGCTGAGGAGGAAACATGGAAAAGCGCTATGCCTCCTTTCGCGAGTTCTGGCCGTTCTACGTGCGCGAGCACTCGCACCCGGTGAACCGCGCGCTGCACTTCGTCGGCACCACGCTGGTGATCGGCTGCGCGGTGGGCGCGGCCGCCGGCCACGTGTACCTGATCCCGGCGATGCCGGTGATCGGCTACGGCTTCGCGTGGGTCGGCCACTTCCTCGTCGAGAAAAACCGGCCGGCGACGTTCAAGTACCCGCTGTACTCGCTCGCCGCCGACTTCGTCATGTGGTCGAAGATCGCGACCGGGAAGATGGGCGAGGAAGTTCGCGCGGCCCACGCGGCGGTTCAATAACGCCATCCCAACCGGCGGCGTGCAGCCACGCGCGCCAGATGCCGCGGTAGGGATGAAAGCGGTGCAGCACCATGTCGACGTACGCGGTCTCGACGGGGACGGCGTGGCGCAGGCGGTAGAGCGCGACCACGAGGCCGGTGCGATCTTCGCCGTGCGTACAGTGGATGAGCAGCGGCTTGGGCGCGCGCTCGATCTCGTCGAGGATGCGCTCGAGCGTGGCGCGCGACGGCTCGCGCAGCGGATCGAGGTGCTCGTGGATCACCTGCACGCCGCCGGGCGCGGCGTCGCGGCCGAGGTTGAGCTTGACGATCGCGCGCAGGCCGTAGCGCTCCTGGAGAGCGCGCAGCTGCGCCGCGGTCGGCTGCGCCGAGCGATAGATCCCGTCGTCGACGCGATCGAAGCGCGCCAGCGGAAACCCGTCGAGCGGCGCGCGCGGCGGGGGCGTGGGAAAGCTGCCCGCGCAGCCGCCGGCGCCGAGCGGCACCAGCGCGATCACGAACGCCAGCCAGCGCACGCCGATCGTCAACTCGAGCGCCGACGCGAGCGCGAGCGCGCGCGCGTGCAGCGCCCAACCGCGCACGCGCGCCGCCGCCTGCGATTGCCGCGCGGGCGCGCTCATCCTTTCACGTTGATCTGCTCGGCCTCGTTGATGAACGTCTCGATGGCCGCGCCCACCGCCGCCTCGTTGAACGGCTGCGCCGCGCTCAGCGTGCGCACGCGATCGATCAGCGCGTCGTAGAGATTTTGTAGCTGGCGAATCTTGCCGTCGACGCTCGAGTAGTCCTCCTGCATCAGCCCGGCGATCTGCAGCACCACGCCGAGCCCGAGGCCGGCCAGCGCGGTCGCGCCCGCGCCGACCAGCGCGTCCTGCGGATGCGCGCTCGAGGTGGCGCCGATGGCCGCGCCGCCCGCGCTCAAGCCGGTCGCCGCCATGATCCCCCACGACGCGAACCCGAGGTTGCGATGGCGCGCGCGAACTTTGTTGCGCCGCTCTTTGAGCAGGTTGAGCTGCTTCTGATAGATCTCCTGCGCGAGCGCGAGGTGCTCTTTGACTTCCGGATGCTCGCTCGACGGCAGGAGCGTCGACGCCGCGATGCGCGAGTTCGACGAGATCACGACGCTCGAACGATCGACGATGGTGTAGCCGGAGCCGCAGCCTGCCGACGCCAGCGTGCACGCGGCCAAGAGCGAAACGGGACGCTTCACGGGATCCTCCTCGCCAGGGTTTGCTCCACCGATTGCGCGTCGAGCGCGCACTGCCAATCGACGGCCACGCGGCGCACCAGCTCGGCCATCGCCGCCTCGTCGGTGCCGAGCTTGGAGCGCTCCGACAGCTCGGCCTGCGCGCGGCGCGCGAACACCACGCCGTGCGTGCTCGAGTCGCGGATCGTCAGCGTCGCGATCAACACCGCGTCGCGGTAGTGGTGCAGGTGGTGCGGGCGTGTGGTGACGCTGGCCGATTCGACGGCCACCTGCGCGCGCCAGCTCGGCGGCGACGACGAAGCGCCGCGCACCGTCGAGAAACCGGAGTAGCGCGCGAGCACGGCGGCCAGCTCGGACAAGAGCGCTTCGCCGGGCGCGGCGGGCGCGCCGGGCGCCAGCTCGAGCGCGACCAGCGGCGGCGCGTGCGGCGCGCGCGGCGGCGATGGCGGGAGCGGCGGCTCACCGCGCGCCCACGAAGCGATCTCGCCCGGCAGCGCGGCGGGCGGTGCCGAGGGATCGAGCGCGCCGAACTCGCGCCGCTTGAGCACCGCGCCGGTGTCGCCGTCGAACAACGTGGCGAACAGCGACGAGCGCCAGGCGTCGCCGAGAAACTCGAGCGACAAGACGCGCGCGGCGCCGCTCGCCCGGCCGAGGCGCTGCACGCAATCGGGCGCCAGGCAGGCGGTGGGATCGGACGGCAAAATGCCGCGGCGCGCTTCGGGCACGTCGCGCCAGGCGAACGCGCGCCCGCGCAGCCGCTGGCCGAGCGCGATCACCACGCGCCCTTCGAGCACCGGCGCCCCGCCGACGGGAAGCACCAACACCGACGGCAGCTCGTCCGCCCCCGCCACGGCGATCCCGCTCGACGCGCCTGTGAACGCGAACGTGAACGTGAACGTGAACGCAAACATGAGCGGGAACGCGAACGCGAGCGCCGGCGCACGAACCGCGCGCGTGCGAATGCATGCGCGCGGTGGCGTGCGTCCGACCGCGCGCGCCCGATCGAGCGTGAGCGCGCGAGCGAACGCGCGCCTGCCGCTGAATGCGCGCGGTGGCGTTCGTCCGAACGCGCGCGCCCGACCGAACGTGAGCGCGCGAGTGAACGCGAGCCTGCCGCTGAATGCGCGCTGTGGCGTTCGTCCGAACACGCGCCCCCGGCCGAACGTGAGCGCGCGAGCGAACGCGAGCCTGCCGCTGAATGCGCGCGGTGGCGTGCGTCCGAACGCGCGCGCCTGACCGAGCGTGAGCGCGCGAGCGAACGCGAGCGTGCGAGTGAATGAGGGCGCGAGCGCCGGCGACACGACGCCGGTTCGCCGCGCGCGCCGGCGCGGCGATGAAATGGATCGCACGTCGAGACCTCCCCCCGCCGCAGCGCTGGTGCTCGGCGAGCGCCGCGACGCTTCAGCAAAGGTCGGACCACCGAGGCGTCGCGCGGAGTTCACGCGCTCGCCGCCACCGCCGCTACGCAGCCGCCGCGCCTCCAACCGCCACGCGCGCTGCGCAGCGAAGCACGCTACTCAGCGACGCGGATCATCCACGCGCGCGCGCACCGCTCCATGGGAAGAAACCACGCGCGACCGAAATCACGCGCGACGAATCACGAGCGACGAATTGGGTGGGGGGCGAACGGATTGGTCGAAACGCGGCGGATCAGCTGTTCTGGCACTGTTGCGCTTGCGCGCTGCAGCGGCCCTGGATGCAGATGCCGCACGTCGTGGCGTCCGTGCAGCCCTGGCAATTGAACAAGATGCAGTTGTTGTTCAGGACGATGTTGCGCGCCTTCGCCGGGTTGATCGCCGACACGCACGCGCAGCCGCACGCCACGTCGCCGACCGGGCAGTTGGCCTCGCACGTCGCCGTGAGCTGACACGAGTTGGTGCCGCCCGGGACCAGGTTGCACGTCTGCTTGATGACGCACGTCGACACCGAGTTGCAGTCGGCCGGATTGCCGCCCTTGACGCAGCCGAGGAACACCGCGTCGCTCGGCTTCTGGCAGTTGGCGCTGCACGTCGGTTGATCGCCGATGCCCTGCACGCCGCACGCTAGCAGCGTCGCGCACGCGGCGTCGCACCACTGCTGGTCGGTCGTGTACGTCGGTCCGCCGCAACCGGCGAGCGCCACTGCTCCCCACAGCCACGCGAGCTTCATCGCTCCACTATATCAGGGCGCGATCAGTTCAGCGTCTGCGGCTCGCGCGGCGCGTCCGATTCGGCGGCGACCTTGGCCGCGCCGAACTGCTCGTCGACGAGCCGCGCGTACAGCCCGCCGCGCCGGTACAGCTCCGCGTGCGTGCCGCGATCGACGATGCGCCCTTGATCGACCACCAGGATCTGATCGGCGCGCAGCACCGTCGACAGCCGGTGCGCGATGGCGATGGTGGAGCGCCCCTTCATCAGCGGATCGAGCGCCGCCTGGATCAGCCGCTCGTTGGCGCTGTCGAGCGCGCTGGTCGCCTCGTCGAGGATCACGATCGGCGCGTTCTTGAGGATCACGCGCGCGATCGCCAGCCGCTGCCGCTCGCCGCCCGACAGCTTGTAGCCGCGCTCGCCGACCACCGTGTCGTAGCCTTCGGGCAGTTGCAGGATGCGCTCGTGGATCTGCGCGGCGCGCGCGGCGGCGTACAGCTCCTCGTCGCTGGCCGCCGGCCGCGCGTACGCCAGGTTCTCGCGGATCGTGGTGTGGAACAGGAA
Organism: Polyangia bacterium; assembly: GCA_035652295.1. Classification (GTDB taxonomy): domain Bacteria; phylum Myxococcota_A; class Polyangia; order Palsa-1104; family Palsa-1104; genus DASREC01. The sequence continues at coordinate 7,549 of DASREC010000535.1, read as the reverse complement.
CGTCTCCTGCGTCACCACGCCGACCGACAACCCCACCGACGCGAGCGACACCTCGCGCACGTCCTTGCCGTCGATGCGCACCGCGCCCGCGGTCACGTCGTACAGGCGCGGGATCAAGTACGTGATGGTCGTCTTGCCCGCGCCCGACGGGCCGACCAGCGCCGTCAGCTCGCCCGGCCGCGCGGTGAACGACACCTCGGCGAGCGCGTGGTGCTCGGCGCGATAACCGAACGTCACGCGATCGAACACCACCTCGCCGCGCGTCACCTCGAGCGCCGGCGCGCCCGGCGCGTCCGCGACCTCGACGGGAAGATCCATGTACTCGAAGATGCGATCGAACAGCGCCAGCGCGCCCTGGATCTGCACCTGCACGCCGAACAGCCGCCCGACGGGAAAGAACAGCCGGTTCTGCAGCGTCACGAACGCGACCACGCTGCCGAGCGTCATGTGTCCCGCCGCCACCGCGCGCCCGCCGACGAGATAGATGAGCGCCGGCGCCACCGCCCAGAACGTCTGGATGCTCACCCAGAAGAGCTGCGACAGCATCGCGCGCCGCAATTCGAGATCGAGCAGCGTGCGGCTCATGGCGTTGAAGCGGCCGATCTCGCGCTGCTGCCGCCCGTACGTCTTGGTGAGCAGCGCGCCCGAGACGCTCAGCGTCTCCTCGAGGATCGTCGACAGATCGGCGACGCGCGCCTGCGACTCCTTCGACAGCTTGCGGCGGATCGCGCCCGCCTTGCGCGTCGGGTAGACGAACAGCGGCAGCATGCCGACGCAGATCAGCGTCAGCTTCCAGTCGAGCGCCAGCATCAGCGCCAGCGTCGAGATGGTCATGATGATGTCGGTGAGGATCTGGCTCGCCGTCGTGGTCACCAGCTCCTGCACGCCCGACACGTCGGCGGTGACGCGCGACAGGATCTCGCCGGTGCGCGTCTCGGTGAAGAAGCGCAGCGCCATTCGCTGCAGGTGCGAGTACAGCCCGGTGCGCAGGTCGAACATCACGCGCTGCCCGACCAGCGTCGTCTGCCAGGTCTCGAGCGTGTCGATGGCGCCCGACAGCAGCGTCACCGCCACCATGCCGGCGGCCAGGATCGCCAGCAGCTTGAGATCGTGCGCCGGCAGCGCGCGGTCGATGATCTGGCGGACGAGCAGCGGGTTGGCCAGCCCGAGCACCGACGTGCCGACCACCGCGATCCCGACCAGGAGGCCGCGCTGCCAGTACGGCGCGAACGAGCGAGCCACCCGCGTCAGCGTGGCGCGGCGGATCGGCGGCTTGCGTTCGTCCTGTGCGGGAGACATCCGGCTCTTTAAAGGATGGGATGCAGCGGCTCAACTGACAATAGCGAGCGCGAAAGTGAAACCCATTTCACCTTTGCGCGCGAAAGTGAAACCGATTTCACTTTTCGCTCAGCCAGTCGCGCGGCTTGAGCCAGTCGCCGAGCGCAGCCTCGGGAGAGTCGGGCGGGAACCGGGCGTCGTACTCCCAGCGGGCGAGCGGCGGCAGCGACATCAGGATCGACTCGGTGCGCCCGTCGGTCTTGAGGCCGAACGTGGTGCCGCGGTCGTAGAGCAGGTTGAACTCGACGTAGCGGCCGCGGCGCAGGAGCTGGAACTGCCGCTCGCGATCGCCGTACGCGTCGGCGCGGCGGCGGCGCGCGATCGGCAGGTACGCGTCGAGGAACGCCTCGCCCGCGTCGCGCACGAACGCGAAGTCGCGCTCGGGATCGCGCATGAGCTGATCGAAGAACAGCCCGCCCACGCCGCGCGTCTCGCCGCGGTGCGGGAGGTAGAAGTACTCGTCGCACCATTTCTTGAAGCGCGGGTAGAACTCGGGGTCGTGGCGATCGCACACCGACTTCCAGCTGCGGTGGAAGTGCACGACGTCTTCGCGCACGGGATAGTAGGGCGTGAGATCGGCGCCGCCGCCGAACCACAGCGCGCCGCCGCGGCGCAGGCAGCGGAAGTTGGCGTGCACCGTCGGCACGCGCGGGCTCGACGGGTGCAGCACCAGCGAGACGCCGCACGCGAAGAACTCGAGGCCGTCGCCCGGCATCGACGCCGCGAATTCGGGCTTGAACGTGCCGTGCACCGACGACGTGTTGACGCCGCCCTTCTCCAGCAGCGCGCCGCCGGAGATCACGCGGGTGATGCCGCCGCCGCCGCCCGGCCGCTGCCACGCGTCGGTGAGGAACTTCGCGGCGCCGTCCTCGGCTTCGAGCGCGGAGCAGATGCGGTCTTGCAGGTGGCGGAAGAATTCGTCGGCGCGTTCCTCGACGGTCACGACGCGATTATGCCGCAACTCACGGCTGCGCGGGCGGCGGCGTGGAAGGCGTCGTCGTCGGCGTCGGCGTCGTCGTCGGCATGGTCGTCGTCGTTGTTGTCGTCGTCGCGGGCGGCAGCTCGCGCGTGAACGTGCCGTCGCCGGTGGTCACCAGCACCACGTCGCCGTCGCGCTCGGTGGCCCACAGCCGCGCGCTCGCCGGCACCGCGGGCCAGTTGGCCGGCGCGTCCTGGCCGCAGTGCACCGCCGCATCGAACGCGACGATCGGATCGCCGTCGGCGCCGCCGAGCGCGGCGGTGACGCGATCGACCACCGACTTGCGCGGGTGGCAGTAGCCGCGGTTGGTGCCTTCGCCCGGCTTGCCGGCGGAGATGACCGCGTACTTCGGCGCGACGCGATGGATGAACGAATCGCTCGACGACGTATCGCTGCCGTGGTGGCCGAGCTGGAGGAGCGTCGCGGCGCGCACGGTGAACGCGTCCTCCTCGAGGTGCTCGGCGTCGCCGGTGAACAGGATCGACGACGCGCAGTAGTCGATGCGCAGGCCGATCGAGCAGTCGTTGGCGTTGGGCGGACAATCGGCCGGCCACTTCGACGGCACCAGCGACTCGAGGTGCACGCCCGCGCCGTCGGCGATCGGCAGCGCGCGGTGGTCGAGATCGATCGCCACCGACGGAACGCCGCCCGCGCTCGCGGCGTCGTGCGTGGCCTTGGTCTGCTGGCGCGCCGGCTCGAGGCCGTTGTCGACGAGCACGCCGACCTTGAACGACTTGAGCACGTCCTCGGCGCCGCCCATGTGGTCCGAGTGCTGGTGCGTGATCCAGAGGAGATCGATCGGGTGATCCTGGAGGTCGGCCTTGAGGCGCGCGACCAGGTGATCGTGCGCGGTCTTGCACGACGGGCCGCAGTGCTCGCGCGCGGAGAAATCGCCGGCGTCGACGAGGATGGTGCGGCCGTCGGGGAGCGTGACGAGCGCGGCGAGCGCCTGCGCCACGTCGTAGAAGCGGACGCGCAGCGGGAGATGACGATCGCAATCGCTCACCGGCTGCGTCGGCTGAATCGGTTGCGTCGGCTGAATCGGTTGCGTCGGCTGAATCGGCTGCGTCGGCTGAATCGGTTGCGTCGGCTGAATCGGTTGCGTCGGCGGCGGTACGGGCGGGCAGCCGGCGGCGACGAACAGCAGCGCGGCGGCGAGCGCGTTACGCATGGCGCTCCACTTCATCCAGGCGGAACCTCGATCGACAGTTTCTCCGCCGCCACCACCGCGTCTCCCGCGCCCACGTTCTCGCGCCACCACGCGTGCGCGCCGCGCGCGATCTCGTCGAGCGCGTCGTCGTCGCGCTCGGGATCGTGGTGATACAGCGCCACGCGCCGCGCCTCCGCCATGCGGCCGAGCTCGAGCACCTGCGGCACCGTCGAGTGGCCCCAGCCGCGCTTGTCCGGCAATTCGCCGTCGAGGTACTGCGCGTCGTGCACCAGCAGCCCGGCGTTCTTGGCGAAGCGCGCCAGCTCCGCCGTCGAGATCAGCCGGCCGCCCGGCGGATCCAACTCGTTGTCGGTGAGGAACGCCAGCGACGAGCCGTCGGCGTCGTCGACGCGAAATCCCGTCGAACCGCCGGGATGATTGAGCCGCACGCGCGTCACGCGCGCCGAGCCGACGCGCCACGAGCCGTCGCTCGCCGGCGCCGGCGGCCGCACGATCTGCGACGGCAGCTGGTGCATGCGCAGCGGAAAGTGCAGCCCATCGAACAGCTCGTCCTGCGGCAGCGGGCTGGCCGGCGACTCGGTGGTGAGTGGGTACAAGATGAGCTGCGTGTCGCGCGTGTAGATCGGCGCGAAGAACGGCACGCCGATGATGTGGTCCCAGTGCACGTGCGTGATCATGAGGTGCAGCGGCGCCTTCACGCCCTCGGCGACCAGCTGTTTGCCGAGCTCGCGCAGGCCGGTGCCGCCGTCGAGGATCAGGATGGTGCCGTCGGCGAGGCGCGTCTCGATGCACGACGTGTTGCCGCCGTAGCGCACGGTGCTCGCGCCGGGGGTCGGCACCGAGCCGCGCACTCCGTAGAAGGTGACGCGCATGGCCCAGCGTATCACGCCGTCGTCAGGGTCGCGCGTAACCGGCGAGCCAATCGACGCCGCCGCGATCGTCGCGCAGCACCGCCCAGAACGCGATCGTGCCGCGCTGCTCGCCGGCGCCCGGCGCGCTCGCGGCCTGCTCCTCGACGGTGGGCGCGCTCCACGTGGCGTGCGCGTCGGGCGCGGGCGGAAGCTGCGGGCAGGCGGCCTGCGTGTCGCAGCCGGGCGGCGCGAAGAAGGTGCGGCTCGCGTCGATGGTGCCGGCGGTGGTGAACCAGGCGACCGAGAGCGATTCGTATTGCAGGCCGCCCGGCGCGCCGGCGGCGTCGAGCGCCGGCTCCATCTCGGCGGCGCCGTCGGCGGCGACGGCGGTGAGCTGAAAGCGCGTGCGCGACTTCGGCGGCGACGGAGCATAGTTTGCGCCGCCGTCGGTGAGCGAGTCGTCGCCGTCGAGCGGGAAGCCGGCGTCGCCGCTCGCGTCGGCGAGCGTGAAGGCGGCGAGCGACGGGTTGTGGTTGGGCGGCGCACCGTTCGCGGCGGCGGGATCGCGCACCGGCAGGCGCTTGAGCGCGACGATGGTCTGCGCGCCGTCGGTGACCGTGAGCGTGATGGTGAAGTCGCCGGCGGCGGCGGGCACGTACGTGGCGTGCGACGCGCCGGTTTGCGCCAGCGGCGGCGACGAGGGCGGGCAGGGCGTCAGCGTGCCGGACGCGTCGGCCACCGACGGGCACGCGAGCCACACCGCGCTCGGCGCGGCCGGGTTCGCGCCGCCGCCGCCGTCGGCGGGCTGCACCAGCGGCTCGACGATCAGCGCGTCGAGCGCGACGGTTTCGCCGGGCGCCGGCTCGGGCGGCTCGGCGCGCACCGCCAGCAGGCGCAGCTTGTCGACCACGCCCACCGGCGGCAAATCGCCGCTGCATCCATGGAGCGCCAGCGCGAGCAGTGCGATCCGCGCGCGCATCAGAACGACGCCCTCAAGCCGAGCGACGGCAGGATCGGCAGCCCATGCACGCCCACGCGCTTCTGAAAATCGTACGAATAGGCGTAGCCTTCGACATTGGCGCGATTGGTGACGTTGGTAATGTCGATGTAAGCGGCGAATATCCACTTTTTAAAGATGAATCGTTTATCGATGCGCACGTCGAGCTGCACGAAATCGGGAAGTCTCGTCGAGAATGGTGCTCCCGTGACCGGGATGAACGCGTCGCGATCGGCGTCATAGATACCGGCCAATATCGGGGTATCGGGATTGCCGGTGACATAACGAAAACGGGTACCGAGGTCGATATCCCACGGCAGGTGGTAGCCGGCGACGATGGTCAGGATCTGCGTTTGATCGTATTGAAACGGGCGCCAGTTGGTATTGGGATGATCCTGCCGCTCGCTCTTCAAGAGCGTGTAGCTGATCCATCCATAGATGAAGCGCGGGCTGTCCTGCTTGAGCAAGAGATCGCCGCCGTAGATTCGGCCGATGCCCTCGTCGCTGTAGATCTCGGGCACCACCTGCGCGCCGCGCTGCACCAGCTGATCGGAGTTGACCGCCAGGTAGCGCACGTCTTTGTAGAACAGGTTCACGTCGAGAAACAGCGCGCGCCACTTCGCGATCGGGCGCGTCTCGAGGCCGGCGGTGAAGTGCCACGCCTGCTCGGGATGGATGCGCGGATTGCCGAGCACCGGATCGTCGTACGGCGGCTGCGGCGGCTGGTGGTAGAGGCCGATCGCCGCCTTGACGAACGTGTCGCGCGCGACGCGGTAGCGCGCCTGCACGCGCGGCTGCACGTAGGTGCCGCTCTTGCGCGCGAACCAGTCGACGCGCACGCCGGGGACGATCGTGAGGCGGGCGGTCGGCGTCCACTCGACGGCGCCGTAGATCGCCGGATACCCCTCGAAGCCCGAGTTCGACAATCGCGCGTGGGCTTGCGTGGCGAGCGGGCCTTGCGGTTTCTCCTCGGTGGTGATGTGCGGCGCGTCGACGAACACCCAGAAATAGTCGGCCTGCACGTCGAGCCCGCCGGTGAACTTGGCGTGGCGGAACGCGCGCCAGTTCCATTCGATGCGGCCGTCCATCTCGATCAGATCCAAATTGAAGCGCGCCGCCGAGCCGATGTCGGCGTCGGCGTGCTGGAAGCCGAGCTGCACTTTGTATTCGCGTTCGAGCGCGCCGGTGGTCGCCTTGTACGACGCGATCAGCGTGTGAAAGTAGTCGTGCGTCGCGAATTGGCCGGCCAGCGACGGGTCGGCGTCGGGCGGCGTCTTGTTGACCAGGCCGAGCGCGTCGTCGGAGCCGAAGATCAGCAGCTTGAATTTTCCCGGGCCGAGCGGGTAGTCGAGCATCGCCTGGTAGTCGTAGTAGCGCGGCGCGACGGTGATCGCGTCGGCGGGGAGGAACGCCGCCAGGATCGCGTCGGCGTAGCTGCGGCGCAGCGAGAGCGCGAACGAGCCCTTGCCGATCGGCCCCTCGAGGATCGCGTGCGCGTCGAAGAGATCGACCTTGAGATCGCCGTGCAGGCGATCGCGCTTGCCCTCGCGCGGCACGATGTCGATCACGCCGCCGACGAGGCGGCCGTAGCGCACGCTGAAGTTCGACGGGATCAGATCGAAGCGCTCGAGCAGGAACGAGTTGAACGTCGACGTCAGGCCGCCGAAGTGGAACGCCTGCGGGATCTGCATGCCGGCGACGAAGGCGCCCGACTCGCCCGGCTGCGAGCCGCGGATCACCAGCGCGCCGAGATCGAACGGCGCGCGCGCCACCGACGGCAGGTTGAGCACCGCCTGCAGCGCGTCGCCGTGCGTGCCGGGGATGCGCTGGATCTCCTCGGCGTCGAGGCTGACGCGCGCCACCTCCTCGCGCGCGAACGCGCCGCGCACGGTCGACTCGTACTTGACGTAGCTCGAGCGCTGGAGCGCGTAGTTCACGGTGAGCGCTTCGCCGCGCGCCAGCTTCTCGTCGGCGCGCAGCGGTTTGTGATCGGGGGCGGTGATCACGATCTCGAGCGCGCCGGCGAGCGACGGCGGGAGGCGCAGCGCGAAGTTTCCCGCGGCGTCGGTCTCGGCGCGCGCCAGCTCGGCGCCGTGCTCGTCGACGGCGATCACGTTCGCGCCGCTCAGGAGCGTCCGCGTGCCGCGCTCGCTCACGACGCCACTCACGCGCACGCGATCGTTCACATTCGCGTTCGCGTTCGCGTTCGCGTT
>DASREC010000534.1:0-28536 GCA_035652295.1 Polyangia bacterium | reverse complement strand
CTCCCAGCGCACGCCCGACTTCGGCCCGTCGATCACCGTCAGCTGAAACCGCTCCACCGCGCCGAAGCTCGGCTCGAGGTGCGGGCTCGGCTCGGTGAGATCCTCGGGAAACCCGTCGGTCATGCGCTTGGGCGTGATGATATACTGGTCATACCAATGTCGCGAGTGGGCACCGCGTCGCTCGGGGAGTACCAGCTCCTCGAGAAATTGGGGCAAGGCGGCATGGCCGAGGTGTGGAAGGCGCGCGCGACCGGGCCGGCGGGATTTTCGCGCGTGCTGGTGGTGAAGCGGATCCTGCCGCACTTCGCGGCCGACCCGGCGTTCGTGAAGATGTTCGTGAGCGAGGCGCGCATCACGGCCCGGCTCATGCACGCGAACATCGTCCAGGTGTTCGGCTTCGGCGAAGAGGGGGGCGAATATTTTCTCGCGATGGAGTACGTGGACGGCCGCGATCTCGTGACCACCTTGCGCCGCTTCGTGGCCAAGGGGCCGCCGCCGCCCGGCCTCGCCGCGTTCGCGGTGCGCGAGGTGTGCCGCGCGCTCGCCTACGCGCACGCGCTCACCGACGACGACGGGCGCGCGCTCAAGATCATCCACCGCGACGTGAGCCCCGGCAACGTGATGCTGGGATTCTCCGGCGGCGTGAAGCTGCTCGACTTCGGCGTCGCCAAGGTGCTCGCCGGCGAGCACACCAACACGCGCACGCTGCGCGGCAAGTACGGCTATATGGCGCCCGAGCAGGTGAGCGGGCAGGCGTTCGATCACCGCGTCGATCTGTTCGCCGCGGGCGTGGTGCTGCACGAGACGCTGGTCGGGCGGCGGCTGTTCTTCGGGCAGAACCAGTTCGACACGGTGGCGCTGGTGCGCGCGGCGCGCGTCGAGCGGCCGTCCAAGCTCAACCCCGACGTGCCGCCGGCGCTCGACGCGATCTGCATGAAGGCGCTGGCGCGCGATCCCGACGAGCGCTACCAGTCGGGCGCCGAGATGGCGATGGCGCTCGACGAGGTGGTGCACGCGCTGCGCTGGGGGCCGGAGCGGCTGGCGGAGATCTTGCGCGTGACGTTCGACGAGGCGGCGACGCGGTCGATCGATCCGCACGCGCAGCCGCCGACGGTGATCTCGACCCAGCCGCCGACCGCGGCGCGGCGGCGCGGGCGGACGCTCAAGCTCGCGAGCGGGGCGACCTTCGCGCTGGCGCTGGCGTCGACGGCGTGGCTGGTGCACCGCCACCGCTTGCGGCAAAATGCCGCACCGATCGCCGCCGCTCCGGCTGCCCCAACGCCCGCGGCAAATCCGATCGCAGCGGCGCCGCCCGTCGAGAAAGCGGCCGCGACGTCCGAAAAATCCGCGGCGTCCGAAAAATCCGCGGCGGTGGTCGAGGAGGCGGCGCCGAGCACGGTGACGGTGAACGTGGCGTCGGTGCCGTCGGGGGCGCTGGTGTTCGTCGGCGGCGAGAAGCGCGCGCGCGGCAAGACGCCGCTCGCCTTCACGCTGCCGGGCGGCGACGCCAAGACGCGCCTCGAGCTGGTGGCGCCGCGCTTCCAGCCGCTCATCACCGAGGTGTCGGGCGCGAACGACACGCAGCTGCGCCTCGCGCTCCAGCCGCTGCGCCGCGAGCCGCCGCCGAAGAGCGCCGCCGCGCCCAAGCCCAAGCGCCCGGTCGCCGCCGCCGCGCGCGGCGACCTCGCCGATCCGTTCAAGAGACACTAGCCGCATGCCCCTCCGCGCGCGCCTCCTCATTAATATGGCCGTGCTGGCGCTGGCCGCGCGCGCGCCGGCCGAGGAGCCCGACCCGGCGGCGCAGCGCACCGAGGCCGCGCGCAAGCACTACAGCGACGGGAAAACGGCGTACGAGCGCGGGCGCTACGACGAGTCGCTGCGCGAGTTCTCCGAGGGCTATCGCCTGTCGCCGCGCCCCGAGTTCCTGTTCAACATGGCGCAGTCGAGCAACAAGCTCGGGCGGCGCGCCGAGGCGATGGCGTTCTACGAGAGCTTCCTCGCCGCCGATCCGGAGTCGCCGTTCGCCGAGAACGCGCGCGCGGCGTTGAGCGCGCTGCGCCGCGAGTCGTCCACCGCTCCGCCGCCGCGCGCCGCGCCGTCCGTCGCCGCGCGCCCCGCGATGGTCGCGGCGCCGGCGCTGATCTCCGCGCCCGCGATCGCCGCGCCGCCGCCGTCGAGGAGGCGCTCCGCCGCGTGGCACCTCGCGTGGGCGCTGCCCGCCGCCGCCGCGGTCATCACCGCCACCGCCGTCGGCATCTACTTCGGCACCCGGCCCCTTTCTTGCGATCCGAAAAACTGCATCGACCTGAGCCATGGCCGCTAGCCGCCCCATCCGCTGCGCCGCGTTCGCGCTGGCCGCGCTCGCCGCCGGCTGCGACGCGCCGACCTCGCTCGAGGTGCACGTCGACGTCGAGCCCGGCTTCGTGCCGGCGTCGCAGCTGGCCGAGGTGACGATCCCGTCGAGCGGCGTCACCGCCACGCAGTCGCTCGATCCGGCGGCGCGCGCGTTCACGGTGCTGCTCCCCGACGCCGCGCTCGACGTGACCGTGCGCGTGACCGCCGCCGACGCGTCCGGCCTCCAGCGCGCCGGCTCGCTCACCGCCACCAGCATCCCGCACCACCGCGTCGACGGCACGCTGTGTCTCGGCGCATGCGGCGCGCCCGGCGACGCCGCCTCGGCGGATCAGCCGCTCGACGCGTTTTCACCGAGCGATTCGGCGCTCGACGGCGCGGCGGACCTGGCGGGCGATCTCGCGCCGCCGCCGTGCAGCGGCCCGTCGAAGTGCGCCGGCGCCGGCACCGCGCTGTGCAACGGCTTCGAGAGCGGCACGCTCGACGCGCCGTTCTCCGCGCGCATCGACACCGGCGGCGCGGCGGTGTTCGACTCGACGCGCGTGTGCCGCGGCGCCAAGTCGCTGCACCTCACCACCGCGGCGATCTCGTCGGCGCAGCAGATCGCCACCTACGTGTTCGAGCGCCAGGTGGTGCCGACGTCGACGTTCTACCTGCGCGCGTTCGTGTGGCTGCCGCAGCAGACGGCGTCGGCGGCGCAGTCGATCACCTTCGCGTTCCAGACCGTGTCGCCGTTCGATAGCGTGGAGATGCACCTGCAGCCGAACGGCGACATCCAGCAGGAGGTGTCGTGCGGGACGTTCGCGACCTCGGCGGTGTCGGCGGCGCCGTTCCCGACCGATCGCTGGGTGTGCCTCGAGTGGGAGGTGGTGAGCGCGGCGGGCGCGACCGGCGCGCTGCACCTGTCGCTCGACGGCCAGCCGCTGCAGAGCGTGGACTTGACCGGCGCGGTGACGCAGCCGTCGCCGGCGCTCGACGCGGTGGCCATCGGCCTCGACGTCAACGCGACCGGCGCCATGTCGGCGCTCGATCTGTGGATCGACGAGCTGGCGATCGATACGCAACCGATTGGTTGCCTGAAGTAAACGAACGCGCTGCGTTCCGCGCGCGGGCTGCGGCAATTTGCCGCCGTGCTCAAACATTCTCGGTCGCGCAGACGCGCCCTGCGAAACTGCGCGCGGCGGCAAATTGCCGCAGCCCGCACGCTACACTCCGCTTCGTGCCGGCCCCAACTCATGCGATCACCGTTCTAGCGGCGGCGCGGGCGAGCGGCGCGAAAGAGGAGCGCGGCGAGCGCTAGCAGGATCAGCGCGGGAGCGGCGGGAGCGGGCGGCGCGCGGCCGGCGAGCTGGCAGCCGCTCGCGGACGCGGTCGTCGGCGTGGCGAGCGGCGGCGGCGGATTGGGATTGCACGACTCGGTGAGCGTCGAGATCGAGATGTCGTCGAGGCCGGCCTCGATGAACAGGTTGGGCGCGAGGTTGGCCACCGTGAAGCGCAGCACCAGCGCGCCGTCGAGCGGCAATTTGCCGTCGAGCGCCACGTCGCGCTGGCGCCAGCTGTTGTCGAAGCCCGACACGCGATCCAGCTCCACCCAGCTCGTGCCGCGGTCGGCCGATCCCTCGAGCACCAGCGACGCGACCTCGGGCGGCGGCACCATCCCCTGCTGCGTGCTCGTGTCGACGGCGACGTACCACGCGTAGTAGCGGATGCTCGGCAGGTACGTGCGCGACACGTCGAGCGGCAGCGACCACAGCCGCGACGTGCCGTGACCGAGCGCCGATGCGTTCGATCCGCGAGGCGCGCTCTCGAGCCCGGTGAACCAGCAGCGGCTCGACTCGTGCCCGCCCGTCGGCTGCGCGGTTCCGAAGCGGCGGTAGCCCTGCGGCACGCCCCACTGCCAGCCGTTCGCCGCCGCGTCGTCGCGCCGATTGGCGTCGGCGACGAACGGCCCCGCGTCGCGCTCGAACGTCGACGACACGAGCTCGGTGAGCCCCGGCGTCACCTGCACGAAGCCGCGGAACGTGTTGCCGCCGACCACGCTCTCGCCCTCGACGGTGATCGGCACGCCGCACGCCGCATCGGCCGGCACCGTGCCGAGGAACGGCACCTCGGTCGCGCCCACCGACGGCAGCGTCGCCACCGTGGTGTCGGCCTGCCCGCCGACGACGTCGCCGAACGCGCTCACGGTCACCGACTTCGCGTCCGCGCCCGACGAGTTCGTGAGCTGGAACTCGACCCACACCGGCTCGCCCGGCTCGACCACGCCGTTGTGGTTGCCGCCCGCCTCGACGATCGCGCCGCCGGTGAACTGCGCCAATGGCGCACCGCACGGCGCCGACACCTGCGTGCACATGGTGCCGAGCCCGCCGGTGAACTCGAGGAACTTCTGCTCCCAGACATGGCGCGACAGCTCCAGCTTGGCGGCGATGTCGAGCACCTCGCTCGCGCGCTCGCCCGGCCGCGTGAGCAGCGCCCACGCCACGCGAAACGCGTGCTGCGCCGACGCGGGCGGCGGCATGCGCGGCCCCTCGGCGGCGATCACCTGATCGATGGTGATGTCCTCGCGCGTGCCGAGGATCTTCTGGCCGCGGCGCAGGTTCGGGATCGTCGGATCGATCGGCGTGCCGTCGGTCTTGGTGGCGCCGGCGACGCGGAACCACGGCGGCACGCCGCTCGCGTCGAGCAGCCCCATGCCGTAGAGATCGAGCGGCGAGTAGCGGCGGAACGAATCGGTGATGGTGAACGAGCCGTCGCCGTTGTCGACGATCTGGTTGCCGTCCATCACCGACGCGTTGGTTTGCAGCGTCGAGGCCCAGTGCTGCCCCGCGCGGCCGAGCATCGCCGCCGAATTGGCGCCGGTGCCGTCGACGTAGTGCATGGTCGACAGCCAGCGGTGGGCGAACTCCTGCCCGAGCGTCGAGTAGAGCGGCGACGCCGGATCGCTGATCGGCACGCCGAAGCTCTCCCACGAATCCCAGCGCATCATGTCGACGAACGCGGCCAGGAAGTGGTTGTTGGCGCTCCACGCCGGCGAGTCGTCGAGGATCGCGCGGCCGATGCCCATCACGTCCTGGCGCACCGAGATCTCGTACGCCGCCGCGCCGGGCGTGCCGGTGTCGTCGAACGTGGTGAAGACGATGATCTCGTCGAACTGATCGGGATACGCGCTGAAGAAGCGATCGGTGATCAGCGTCTGCTGCCCCGTCGAGGAGTCGATGGCGAAGTTGCCCATCCCGTCGTCCGAGACGAGATCGCTGTCGCCTTCGATGATCACGATCTCGCCGGCCTGCTCGACGCCGCCGACGGGCGCCGACTTCGGGTAGACGCGGCCCGCGCCGCCGACACGATTGGCGCGCACGGGCGAGCTCGGATGAAAGTCGAGTGGACGATCGAGCGGCGCGGCGAGCGCGGCCGCGGGGACGAGCGAGAGCAGCGCGAGGGCTCGGTACGTCATGCGGGCCCGATCCCTATCACGGGTCGCACCCGGGCGGCGCGGCGAAAAACGCGTCGTCGAGCGCGAGGCCGGTCTCCACGTCGAGAACGTGGTGCTCGACGGGCGCGAGCACGCCGCGCGCCGCCTGCGAGCGCGCGCCGAAGGATCGCTCGGTGGCGACGGCGAAGCCGCCGAAGTCGCGGTACGCGCGAAACTCGCCGCGAAACTGCAGGTAGCGGCTGAGCACGCTCGAGACGTAGGTGATGCGCGCGAGCCGGCCGGCGGCGTCGGTCTCGGCGAGGAACCAGTCGTCGGGCGTCTCGCCCACGCCGCGGTACGTAACTAAAAAGCGCCCGCCGCCGGCGTCGCTCGGATGCGCGCCCTCGTCGAGGAACTTGAACGGCACGCCGAACCAGTAGAGGAAGTTCGAGACGAGGCCGCCGATCAAGCGGCGCTCGCCGGGCGTCGACGAGCACGCGCCGCCGACGAGGATGGTGGCGCGCGCGCCGTCGTAGCGCCACTCGACCGGGCCGCGCCGCGACCAGAAGCGCACCAGCGCGCGGTTGCGCGCGGGATCGAGCAGCCAGTTGCCGTCCGCCGGGTAGAAGCCGAGCGGATCGACGATCCGCACGTGCGCGCGCACGCCGCCGATCGCCCGCCAGCGCGCCCGCCAATCGGCGCCGCCGTGCGCGCGGCACGCGGCCTCGGCCATCGCGCGCCCGCGCGCCTCCTCCTCCGCCGTCGGACGCACGGCCGGCAGCGCCGCGCTACAGCCCGCCGCCAGCAGCGCCGCGGCGGCCCACCTCACCGCGCCACCATCATTAATAGGAGCATGGCGCGCGCGATCGGAGCTAAAGTGCCGGCGGATGTCAATCGACGCTCCGCCCACCTTGCGCCGCGCCGAACGCGGCGATCTGCCGCAGGTGATCGCGCTCATCCGCGGGCTGGCCGAGTTCGAGAAGCTGCCCGGCCCCGACGACGAGGCGGCGGCGCGCTTCACCGAGGACGCGTGCGGCCCGAGCCCGCGCTTCGAGCTCGACGTGGCCGACCTGCGCGGCGAGATCGTCGGCTACGCGGCCTGGTTCATGACCTACTCGACGTTCCTGGCGCGCCCGTCGCTGTACCTGGAAGATCTCTACGTGCGGCCTGATCGGCGCGGGCGCGGCATCGGCGCGGCGTTCTTGCGGCGGCTGGCCGGCGTGGCGCTCGAGCGCGGCTGCGGGCGCTTCGAGTGGACGGTGCTCGACTGGAATACGCGGGCGCAAAAGTTTTACCGATCGGTAGGTGCGCGCATCATGACCGAGTGGCAGGGGTGCCGCGTCGAGGGTGACGCGCTCGAGCGCCTCGGGCGCGGCTGAATTCGGCGACGGGGGGACCGTGGACTCGAAGCGAGCTTCGATCTTGATCGCCGCGCTGGCGCTGGCCGCCGGCGCGTTTCGTCCGCTCACGCGCGCCGCCGCGCCGCCGGCCGCGACGGAGAAACCGGCGGCGCACGCGCTGCCGCGCACGCAGACCGGCGCGTGCTCGAACTGCTTTCAGCACGTGATCAACGAGCACTTCGACGTGCGCGACGAGAATCCGCCGGCCGATCTGGCGCGCGCGCTCGGCAACCAGCACCGCGCGGGCGCGCTCGACCTGCGCTTCCTCGTCGCCACCGTGCCCGATCCGCTCGACTCGGCGCTCGGCTACCAGTTCGATCGCGCCGCCGACGCGCTCGAGCGCGCGGTCGAAGCGTACGGCTACGTGCGCGACCGCTTCTGGCTGCCGTGGCGCCCCGACGAGGCGCGCGCCGACACCGCCGACGAAGCGACCGGCAGCGACTGCCACCTGCACCACTGCCAGACCACCGAGCCGGGTGTGATCGTGTTTCGCGGCCCGGCCGGCCCGCGCCCGTCGGTGCTGATCCTGTTCCTCGTCGGCGAGACGCCCACCACCGGCCTGCAGAAGCCGGCGCTCGGCCGCGCGCTCGACTTCATCGCCGCCGCGGGCGAGACCGAAGCGCGCATCGTCGGCCCGCAGTTCTCCGGATCGATCTCGTCGCTGATCGACACCTTGCGCCAATGGACGCACACCGCCGAGCGCAAGCTCAAGCTCACGGTGGTCTCGGGCTCGGCCACCAACCGCCACAACCTCGAAGCGGTCGAGGCGTTCCGCGCCGAGGGCGTCGACATCCACTTCAGCGCCACCACCATCCCCGACGACGTCACCATGCGCGAGCTGTACGCATACCTCGTGGGCACCATGAAGCTGCGCCCCACCGACTGCGTGCTCGACGACGTGGCGGTGCTGGTCGAGGGCAACACGTCGTACGGCTCGAGCTTCGTCTCGCACCGCAAGCGCGGCGAGGCGTGCGACTCGCTCGAGCCCGCGCTCTACGTGCAGTTCCCGTCGAACATCTCGCGCCTGCGCTCGGCGTACGAGAAGCAGAACGCCTCCGACGCCGCCTCCAAGTCGAGCGCCGACGACACGCCGGGCCTGAAGCCGATCGACACCGGCCTGTCGCTGTCGCTCGACGAGCGCCACGCCACGCGCGACGCGCTGCCGAGCTACTCGCAGATCACGCAGAGCTCCGACGATCTGGTGCTCAACAATTTGCTGTCGACGATCTCGCGGCTGCGCACGCGCTACGTCGGGCTGATCGCCACCGACACGCTCGACGAATTGTTCCTCGCCGAGCTGATCCGCAAGTACTGCCCCGACGTGCGGCTGTTCACCTTCGGCAACGACATCCTGTTCGCCAACCCGACGTACTCGGCGTACTTCGAGGGCATGATCGTCGCGTCGTCGTATCCGCTGTTCGACGTGTCGCTCGCGCGCAAGCCGCGCGGCACGCAGTCGGCGGTGCGCCAGTTTCCGTCGAGCGTAGCCGAGGGCACGTACAACGCGGCGGTGCTGCAGCTCGCGCGCGCGGGCGAGGCGGCGCCGCTCGTCGACTACTCGACGCCCGACGGCGCGGCCGATCGCCCGCCGGTGTGGCTGTCGATCGTCTCGAACGGCGCGTTGTGGCCGCTCACGTACCTGCCGTCGCGCCCGGAGGATCCCTACGTCGCGCCCGCGCCGCAGCCCGGCGTGCCGGGCGAGATCATCGCCGAGAACCTGCGGCCGTCGCGCTTCTGGTCGCTGATCTTTTTTCTCGCGGCGGTGTTCTGCGGACTGTCGGCCGCGGGATTTCTGCTGGTGCGGAACGGCGTGCCCGATGCGTCGAAGCGCGGCTTCTGGCCCGAGCTCGAGCGCGAGTGCCGCGCGTACCTGGTGGTGTTCGAGTCGCCGCCGGGCGATCGCGGCGCGCACCGCTTCCTGGTCGCGATCTACTTCACGATGCTGCTCGGCCTCTACGCGCTGCTCGGCTCGGTGGCGGCGATCCCGACGCTGATGCAGATGAACGGCTTCTGGCAGATCTCGATCGGCGTCGTGCAACTCACGCTCGGCTCGGTGCTGACGGCGCTGATCGCGACGCCGATCCTGGTGGCGGCGCTGCGCCTGCCTTGGCGCCCGACGCTCGGCGCGATGATGGTGGTGGTGACCGTGCTGTCGTTCTTTTTGCCGCAGCTCTCGAGCGCGCTCATCCCGGGCCACGAGTCGCTGGCGCTGTTCTACCAGCGCGTGACCGACTTCTCGAGCGGGCTGTCGCCGGTGCTGCCGTTCCTCCTGCTCGGCGCGGTGCCGGCGGCGGGGCTGTACGTGCTGCTCACGCGCGCGCGCCTGTTGCGCCACTGGCCGGAGAATCCGCTCGGCACGCCGCCGGTCGCCGAGGCGGAGGGGCGCGTGCGACGGCTGCTGTTGCGCCCGCTGTCGCGGCCGGCGCTCGCGGGCGCGGTGGTGCTGCTGTCGGCGTTTCCCATCTATCAAGTGATCTTCAAGCGCGTGCTCATGATCGAGGGCCGCATCATCGAAGGCTACTGGGGCGGCCTCTTGTTCATGCTGCTGCTGTTCGTGGCGTGGACGCTGATCGTCAGCGTGTTCGTCTGGTTCCTCGGGCTGGTGAGCGAGCTGCGGCGGCTCCTGCGTCGGCTGGCCGCGCATCCGCTCGTCGGCGCGTACGATCGCATGTCGCACGAGCTGGCCAAGACGGTGGCGTCGCAGTTCGCCGCGCGCGGGCCGCGCCGCTCGCAGCTCTCGGTGCCGATCGAGCAACTGCGCGCGCTGGCCAACGCGTCGGCGGGGCTGACCGACGGCGACGGCAATCCGCTGGCGTCGCTGGTGCGCGCGGGCGGCGCGCAGCGGGGAGCGCGGCTGCTCCAGCGGGTGGCGTCGCTGGTCGAGCGGCATTTTGCCGCAGAGATGGTGGCGCGCGGCGGCTCGGAGCGGCTCGACCTGCGGCCGTCGGCGGCGCTCGGGCTGCTGTCGGCGATCTCGCGCCGGCTGTCGCGCGCGCTCGAGGACTACTGGCGCGCGCGGCCGCACTCGCCGGCGCTCGAGTCGTGGGCGCGGCTGGCCGAGGACGTGGTGGCGAGCCAGGTGGTGCTGTTCCTCGGCCACCTGTTCGTGCACCTGCGAAACTTCTTGAGCTTCGTGACCGGCGCGATGCTGCTGGTGCTGCTGGCGGTCATCTCGTACCCGTTTCAGCCGGAGCGCATGCTGATGATGCTGGCGTGGTCATCGATCGGCGGCGTCACCATTCTCAGCGTCGCCTCGTTCGTCTCGCTCGAGCGCGACGAAGTCTTGAGCCGCATCGCCAAGACCAAGCCGGGCGAGATCACCTGGGAGCGCGCCTTCATCGTCCGCGTCCTCGTCTACGGCGCGCTTCCCCTCCTCGGCCTCATCTCCGCCGAATTCCCGTCGGTGGGCCGCACTTTGTTTTCCTGGGTCGCGCCGGTCTTGCGAATCCTGCACTGAGGACCGTTTACGCGCGACGCCGTGCGGCCAGCGACTGTTTCATTTGCGGGTAGCGGACGTTGATGAACCGATCGGGAAGTGGTGGCTCATGGACGACGGCGCCGAAGGGATCAATTCCTGTCGCCTCGTATGCGCGGCGGCCGTTGTGGTTGCGCATCACGAATCTGAATATCTGCTCGTTGGCGCGCAGGACCGAGCGTATGTCCCCTCTTTGCAGCAACTCCCGCAGGTACTCGCGCGCGCAGACTATCGATGCTCTCATCTGGTTGAGCCCGTGCGGTGTTCCGTAATAGAGCGGTAGTCCGATTGAGTTGTGGACGCGGCTCTCCATACACAGGACAGGATTCAGAATCCGAAATGAAGTGTTGGACGGCTTGCCGTCGGCATCGATGAGAGAAATCGGGATGCTCGTCTCGATGATCCTCTGCCGATCGAGGCCGAAAACGTGTTTGAGAAAATCTATGCATCGATTTTCTCCCTTGTGATCGGCGAACACCACGACTGCGGCATTGGGTGTTGGGTCGAATGCGTCGGCCACATGAGCTTTTCCGTTCAGTCGCGAAGCAAATCGATTCGCGGCATTCACGTCGCCGAGAAAATCAACGTCGTTGCTGGTAAACGGGTTCGGTTCGCGTAATTCTGGAGCGCGCGCTTTAAACTGCTCCACCCAGAAGTTGAGCGCTTGCCCGCCGACCAGCACGACGCTCTCGACGTCCTCGGCGAGGCGGCTCAGTACGCGTTCGGTATCCTCGAACGAGAATTCCGCCACCGCTCAGAGTGGCTTGGCGAGATCGTACCGAATGAGGACGCGATCGGGCGGAAATCCGAAGTGCCCATTTTCGCGACGCAGTTGCTCGGCGGACTTTTCGCCACGAGCTAGCGCGTGCTCGTCGCGCTGGCGAGCGCGAGCCTTCTGCGCAGGGCGATCCCCGATATTCTGGAAATCGTCGGATTCCATGCGCTCAAACGTAGTTTGAATCGCTCCGACACGCAAGAGCGTCGCCCTTACGCTAGCATTCGTCGTCGATTCGGTATCGCCCAAAACGTTGGATCCTTTGGTATTCTAGCAACACCGCGATCGTCACTGGCTATTCAGCAAAACGCTACGACTGCTTTTGAAGCTTTCGCTGCAACGTTCGCCGATTGATGCCGAGGGCGCGCGCGGCTTCGGAGATGTTGCCGCGACATTCGCCGAGGACCCGCTGGATGTATTCGCGCTCGTTGTGCGCCAGCGACGGCGGATGTTGGCCCAGCCGAACTCGCGGCGGCGGATCGGGCTTCTTGCCGTCGAGCACCGCCAGGATCTCCGCCGGCGTGATCGGCTTCGGCAGATAGTCGTGCGCGCCCAGCCGCCCGGCCTCGACCGCGTTCGCGATCGACGCGAACCCCGTCAAGATCACCACTCGCGTGTGCGGGCTGGTCTCGCGGATGTCGCGCAGCACATCGAACCCGCTGCCGTCCTCGAGCAGCAGATCGAGCAGCGCCACGTCGGCGCGTTCGGCGCGCAGCGCGGCGGCGGCCTGCGCCTGGCTCGCAGCGGTGCGCGCTTGCACGCCGCGGCGGCGAAAGTCGCGCGCCATGCTCTCACGCAGGCGATCGTCGTCGTCGACGATCAAGACCGTCCGCACGGAAGCCCCAGAGGTCCCACTCATTCCACCCCTCCCTGTGCGAACTCGGAGCCTAGCAGACGTATTGATTCACACGCAATCGTTATTGAGCAGTCTTTGCACCGTACATAGCAGACTGTATTAAAGACTTTGCAAAGACGCTTCAAAACGAAAATTCCGCGGAATCACAGATCGTTCGGCGAGCCGGCGCGTTGGATCGCGAGGAGGTGAGCCATGCTCAAAGCTCTCGGACTGGCCGCGATCCTCGCCGTCCCGTCGCTGGCGATGGCGCAGAAGGAAGCCAAGAAAGAGTATCAGGCGAAGCCGCAGCACATCGACATCACCGAGGGCGACGAGGTGCTCGGCGCGTTCACCGGCCCGGACGGCCCGGTCGTCGGATCGGTCAAACGCGGCCCGCACGAATCGCTCATCAAGATCCGCTGGACCTTCGTTCCCGAGCTGATCAAATCCGCCGACGATCGCTGAGCAAATGATGCTTAGATGAGCGCGTGAGCCGGCCGGGGACGCGCGCGCAGCGCTTCGCGATCACGCTGCTCGGCCTGCTGCTCGCCGCCGAGGGCGCGGGCAAGCTGGCCGATCCGCACGGCTACCTCGAGGCGCTGGCGCGCTTCGACGCGCTGCCCGAGTCGTGGCTGCGCGCGGCGGCGACCGCGTGGATGGCCGTCGAGCTGGCCGCCGGCGCCGGGCTCGCGTACGCCGGCCTCGCCTCGCGCCCGTCGCGCCGCCCGTCGCTGGCGGCGGCGTTCGCCGGCCTCGCCGCGTGGCTCGCCTACGCCGCGCTCCTCTACTCCGCCTACGTGCGCAAGCTGGCGATCGCCGACTGCACCTTCTTCGGCGCGTTCGTGCCCGCGCGGCTGTCGCTCTGGCCGCTCGCGCAGCTCGCCATCTTGCTCGCGCTCGCCAGCTTCGAGGCGTCGCGCATCGCGCGCTGGCCGAACGCGAAGTAGCGCCGCGCGCCTCGGCCGAACTCTTTAGATGAGCAGCATGCCGCGATCGAGCGCGGCCTCGCGAAACGCGATCTGCAGCATCTTGTCCGGCAGCGCGAACACGATGCGCTCGATCGGCGGGCGAAACTCGATCAGGTACGTGTGCGTGACGTCGACCATCATGCGCGCCGCCTCGTCGGGCGTGAGCCCGCCCGAGTGCGTCCCCATCGCCGGCAGCGCCAGCGTCTTGACGCGCAGCTCGTGCGCCTTGCGCAAACACGCACGCAGCGCCTTGCGCAGATCGCCCTCGCGCGCGTGCACCAGGTAGCCGCGCTCGTCGACGCGCAGCGTGACCGCGTGAAACACCCAGCGCGCCGGCAGCCGCCCGCCCGCGGTCACCACCACCGAGCCGACGCGCGCCGGCGCCTGGATCGCCGCCTGCTGCACGATCTCGTCGCCGGCCGCCTCGGCGATCGCGTGCGCCACCGAGCCGGGGATGTTCATCGCCAGCCGCTCGTTGGCCGACACCGCCACCGCCTCGACGTCGAGCCTGGTCAGATCGGCGTCGATCGCGCTCACCGAGGTGTCGTAGCGCGGCAGGTGATCGAGCACCGCCATCGCCGACGCGAAGCGATCCTCCGGGTTGTACGCCAGGAGGTTGAGCACGAGATCGTCCACGCGCCCCGGCACGCCCGGCCGCACCACCGACGGAAACTCGAGCCGCGCGCCGCGCAGCGCGCCCGGCACTTGATCGAGCGGCAGCTCCTCGCACTGCGGAAACGGACGCTGGCCGGTGAGCAGCTCGTAGAGCATCACGCCCACCGACCACAGATCCGACGCCGGTCCCGCGCCCGCGCGAAACGCCTCCGGCGCCATGTACGCCGGCGTGCCCGCGATCGCCGCCGTGCCGTCGCGCGAGTCCGACTCGCGCGCCACGCCGAAGTCGCCGAGCACGCCGTCGCCGTGCACCGTCGAGAAGATGTTGCCCGGCTTGATGTCGCGGTGGACCACGCCGTGCGCGTGCACCATCGACAGCGCCTCGATGGTGTCGCGCGCGTAGCCGAGCGCGCGATCGACCGACAGCGGCAGCGCCAGATCCTCGAGCGGCTTGCCGTCGACGCATTGCATGGTGAGGAAGATGGCGTCCTTCTGCTCCTCGGCGTTGTAGAGCGTCACCAGGTGCGGGTGCGGCGGCAGCGCGGCCATGAGGCGCGCCTCGCCGAGCGCCATCGAGCGCACGCGCGCGTCGGGGATCGCCATGCGCTTGACCGCCTCGATGCGCCCGAGCCCGCCGTGCACGCCGGCGAACACCTTGCCGAACGCGCCGCCGCCGAGATATTTCCACGAGCGGTAGCGATTCAGCGACGGGAAATCACGCAGCAGCGCGTACGCGCCTTCGGCCTTGCCGCGCGCGATCGTCTCGGTCGGCACCCACTCGTCGCTGGCTTGCACGGTTCGAGCGTACCCGTCCGCGCGACAAAATGGAACGCGCGATGCGCTAGGATGCGCGCCATGTCGATCCCACTGTCGATCCTCGTCGCGCTGGCGGCGTTCGCGGCGCCTTCGCCGATCCCCGCGGCGTGGAGCGCGCGCGAGCGCGTCGCCGCCGAGGAGGTCACCGCGCCCGCGCTCGCCGCGCACGTGCGCTTTCTCGCCGACGATCTCCTGGAGGGCCGCGCGCCCGGCTCGCGCGGCGACGAGCTGGCGATGAAGTACGTAGCCGCCGAGTACGAGCGGCTCGGCCTCGAGCCCGCGGGCGACGCCGGCGGCTGGCTGCAGAAGTTCGAGATCGTCGGCCTCAAGAGCCACGCCGTCGCGCCGCCGACGTTTCGCGGCGCCAAGGGCGTGGTCAAGCTCGATCCCGCGCTCAACGCCGTGGTCGCCGCCGGCCAGCAGCGCGAGTCGGCGAAGATCACCGACGCGGAGGTCGTCTTCGTCGGCTACGGCATCACCGCGCCCGAGCAGAAGTGGGACGACTTCAAGGACGTCGACGTGCGCGGCAAGGTGCTCCTGGTGATGAACAACGATCCGGAAAACGATCCGGCGCTGTTCGCCGGCAAGACGCGCCTCTACTACGGCCGCTGGACGTACAAATACGAAGAGGCCGCGCGCAAGGGCGCCGCCGGCGCGATCATCATTCACACCACGCCGTCGGCCGGCTATCCGTGGCAGGTGGTGCAGTCGAGCTGGAACGGCGAAGACTTCGAGCTGCCGGCGGCGGGCGAGCCGCGCCTCGACGCGAAGATGTGGGCCACCGAGGACGCCGCGCGGCAGATCGCGTGGCTCGGCGGGCAGGATCTCGACGCCCTGCGCGCGCGCGCCGAGCGGCGCGACTTTCGTCCGGTCCCGCTCGGCGTCAAAGTCTCCGTCGAGCTGGCGACCCAAGTGCGGCGCCTGCAGACCGCCAACGTGCTCGGCGTCCTGCGCGGCGGCGATCCCAAGCTGGCGAGCGAGCTGCTGGTGTTCAGCGCGCACCACGATCACCTCGGCGTGCGCGAGGCGAAGAACGGCGACGCGATCTACAACGGCGCGCTCGACAACGCGTCGGGCGTCTCGGCGATGCTGGTCGCCGCCGAGGCGCTCGCGCGCGCGCAGCCGAAGCCGCGCCGCTCGATCCTGTTCGCCGCCGTCGGCGTCGAGGAGTCGGGCCTGCTCGGCAGCGAGTACCTGTGCCAGCACCCGCCGGTGCCCGCGGGCCGCATCGCCGCCAACATCAACATCGACGGCGCCAACATCTGGGGCCGCACGCGCGACCTCGGCTTCGTCGGCTTCGGCAAGTCGACGCTCGACGACGTGGTGGCCGCCGCCGCGCGCGAGCAGGGCCGCACGCTCAAGCCCGAGGCGTTCCCCGAGCGCGGCCACTTCTATCGCAGCGATCAATTCAGCTTCGCGCGCATCGGCGTGCCGGCGATCTACCTCGACCGCGGCACCGACTACGTCGGGCGTCCGGCCAACTGGGGCAAGGAGCGCGTCGACGAGTACGTGCTGCAGCGCTACCACCAGCCGAGCGATCAGATCGACGCGACCTGGAACCTCGATGGCGCGGTCGACGACGTGCGTCTGCTCGCCGCGGTCGCGCTGCGCATCGCCGACGCCGCGCAGCTCCCCGCGTGGCGCCCCGGCGACGAGTTCGAAGGCGCGCGAAAAAAAGCGCTCGGCGAAACCAGGCGCTGAAGCGGATCGCCGAAGCGCTGCGCCAAACGAATCGCCGGCGCGAAATCTCCGCGCGTGAATGCCGGCCGCGCGCGCGCACACCAACGGGCATGCTGGCTCGCGCGTGGCTGTGCGCGCTGGCCGCCCTCGCCGGCGGCTGCGTCGAATCGCTCTGCACCGCGCGCGTCTACCAGCCGCTGGTGGTCAAGAGCAGCGCCACCTCCACCGCGCTGCTCGACGCCGCCGAGCGCGCGATGCGCGAATTGGGCGCTCGCTCGATCGACGTGGCGCGCGCCGACTCCCGCGTCAGCGCGATCCTCGACGAGCGCGACCACGTGCGCGAGCACTGGCGCGTGCAGGTGACCGACTGGGGCGACGTCGCCATCGACGTGCGCACCGAGCTGCAAGCCGACGACGGCACCTGGATCGCCCCCGACACCGTCTGCGACGACTACTCGCACGCGCGCGAAAAACGCGTCGCCGAGCGCCTGCTGAAGCTGGTGCGCGGTTAGCCGCCGCTAACGGATGCCGAGCTCGGCTTTGACTTTATTGAGCAGCGCATAGACGAGATTGGTCCCGAGCATCCGCGAATACTCGTTCAAGATCTTCGTCCACGCGTCCTTGGCGATGTCCGGCTTCATCAGCGGATCGATCCGCCCCGACGGCGAAACCGACGACGCCTTGCCCAGCACCTTGCCCGCGAGCATCGCCGCCGGCGCGCCGACCTTGGCGGCGAACGCCGAGACCAATTTTTCGACCGCTTTGTGATCCATGGCTAGGCGCTGAACGTCTTGTACATGCGAAAGAAGCCGTACGTGATGAGGAGCCACGCCAGCGCCACCGCGACCGAGTGCGGCAGCCAGACCTGCTTCTGATAGTTGATGCCCATCTTGGCGAACACGCCGGCGACCTTGAGCACGTCGTCCGCGCGCGTGAGCGCGAACAAGAGCGTCCCGCCCATCACCCACTTGAACGCCGCGCCCAGCTCGCCGCCGATCGCTTTGGAGAACAGATAGCCGAACACCACCGCCGTCAGCGCGGTGAACAGCGCCAGCAGCACCATGATCAGCGTCGGCCAGTCGATTGCGCTCGCAGTTTCCATCGCCCCCTCGCGGTTGAGGCCCGACCATAACCGCGTCGCGCCCGATTGAATGCAACGATTCCGTGACAAGCGATTATCTACCGCGCGTGCTCCTCGGGCACAACGATCCTGAGCGCGCGCTCGAGCACCTCGATCTCGGCGCGCGGCGTCGACGGGAACTCCTCGCCGTCGATCTGCGCCAGGATCGGCAGGCCGCCCGGGTGCTCGGTGAGATCGATCGAGATGCGCCGCGCGCTCAGGTTCTCCGAGTGGCGCACGCCGAGCGACGCCAGCGACTCGGCGACCGCGCCCGATTGATCGAGGTGCACGATCGCCTTCGAGATCCAATCGCGCTTGCCCTGAAACGGCACCACCTCGAACTTGCCGTCGTCGGGGCGCGCGCGCCGATCGAAGATCCACGCGCCGCCGTACACCGGCGTGCCTTTCAAGATCAGATCCGACAGGCCGCTCCACTCGACCGTCTCGCCGTCGGCGACCACGCGCGCGTCGAACTTGTCGTCGTCGACGTACGAGCTCAAGAACGTGCGCAAAAGCGCGCCCGCGTACACCAGCTGATCGCGCCACAGGTCGCGCAGCACCGGCACCTCGGCGATGGCCTTGCGATCTTCGTTGCGCAGCGCCAGCACGCGCGGGCTGATGCCCCAGCCCGCCGAGTCGAAGAACAGATCTTCGCGCACCAGCGTGCCGTCGTCGGCGAGCGCGCGCAGGCGGCCGACGTCGAGCCGCGCCTCCGCGCCGGCGGCGATCACGCGCACGTTGCGCTCGAGCGCCTCCTCGTCGGCGTCGAGCCCGAAGCTCTTGCCTTGATCGTTGGCGGTGCCCGTCGGCAGCATCGCCAGCCGCACGTCGCCCGCGCGCCGCGACTTCAGGATCCCCTTGGCCACCTCGGCGAACGTACCGTCGCCGCCCATGTAGATCGCGGTGTGAAACGCGCCGCCGTCGAGCGCGCGCGCCACGATGTCGACGGTGCCGCCCGCCGGCGCGGTGGCGGCGAACGCGTGCGCGACGTCGAGCCCGTCGAGCAGCGCGCGCGCCCGCTCGATGCGCGCCGCGTTCTTGCCGCTCTGCGCGGTGGGATTGGCGACCAGCAAATGGCGAGCTTCCGACATGTTCATGACAATATATCCAAGATTGATCTACCTGCGCCCGCGAATGCTCTTGCTGGTGGCGCTCGGATTCGCCTCCGGGCTGCCGCTCTTGCTCACCGGCTCGACGCTCTCGGCGTGGCTCACCGAAGCCGGCGTGGATCTCGGGCGCGTCGGCTTGCTGACGCTGGTGGCGCTGCCCTACTCGCTCAAGTTTTTATGGGCGCCGCTGCTCGATCGCTATCGCCTGGCGTGGCTCGGGCGGCGGCGCGGCTGGATGATCGCGGCGCAGCTCGCGCTCGTCGTCGCCATCGTCGCGCTCGGCGGCGTCGATCCGGTGCGCGCGCCCGGCGTGACCGCGGCGCTGGCGCTCGCAGTCGCGTTCGTCTCGGCGAGCCAGGACATCGTCTCCGACGCCTACAAGACCGATCTGCTCGAGCCCGCCGAGCGCGCGGCCGGCGGTGCGGTCTACGTCTTCGGTTATCGATTGGCCATGCTGACGTCGGGCGCGCTGGCGCTGCGCCTCGTCGACGTGCTGCACGATTGGCGTCTGGTCTATTGGCTGATGGCGATTGGAATGGCGCCGGGAATCCTCGCCACGCTGCTCGCGCCCGAGCCGCCGCCCGCCGAAGCGCCACGCAGCCTGCGCGCCGCGCTCGTCGAGCCGCTATCCGATTTCTTCGCGCGCCCCGCCGCGATCGCGATACTGGCGTTTCTAGCGTGCTATCGCGTGAGCGATTTAGTGGCCAATGCCATGCTCACGCCGTTTCTTTTAAAGACCCATTTCACCAATACCGAGATTGCCGACGCCACGAAGCTGATGGGCCTCGCCGCCACCATCGTCGGCGCGCTGGCGGGCGGATGGCTGGTCGCGCGCGCCGGGCTTCGCCGCAGTCTATTGCTCTTTGGCGCCTTACAAGCGATCACCAATCTCGGCTATTGGTACCTATCAATAGTCGGCAAAGACACCACTGTACTGTGGGCCGCCGTCGGCATTCACAACCTCTGTGTCGGCCTCTCGGTCGCCGCCGCCGAAGCCTTCATCATGTCGCTCTGCAATCGCCGCTTCAGCGCCACTCAATACGCACTACTGTCGAGCGCCGCCGGCGCCTTCGGCCGCCTCCTCGGCGGCGCCTCCGGCTATATCGCCGCCGAGTGGGGTTTCCCTGACTTCTTCCTATTGACCGTACTGTGCGGCGCCCCCGCTTTAATGATCCTATTGCGACTAAAACAATTGGGATTGGAATCAACGACAGAAATTTAAACAATGAGATCAGGAGATCATGAGGACAGAAAATTATAAATTTCTGACCTCATGATCTCCTGATCTCATTGTTAATCAATCTGTCAATTCAACCGCGATCGCTTTGACGACTACTGACGCGGCGGTGAGGCCGAAGGCGCCGGTAACGAAACCTGCGGTGCCGTAGATTACGCGGCGCTCTTCGCAGGAGTGGAATTCGTTCTTGCCGCCGGGGCAGACGCAGCGGAAGCCGTCCGAGCCGTCGTAGTGCAGCTCGCGCGGCTCGGCGGGCGGCTCGGACGAATAGACGGCGGGAATGCCGAATGGGCCTTTGGGCGGGAAGTCGTATTTCTGCCGCAGCGTGCGGCGCACGGCGTCCGAGAGCGGATCGATTCGCGTCTCGGCGAGATCGACCACGCGAATCGCCGTCGGATCCCAACGCCCCGCCGCGCCGGTCGAGGTCACGACATTGATGGCGCGCTGTTTACACGACGCCAGCAGGTGGCACTTCGCGGTCACGTTGTCGATCGCGTCGACCACCCAATCGGGCCGCGCGCCCAAGATCTCGTCGGCGGTGCGCGCGCTGTAGAACTGCATGATCGGTTCGACGCGCGCCTGCGGATTGATCAGCCGCGCGCGCTCGGCCAGCGCCGCCGCCTTCGGTTTGGCGATCGCGCCCTGCACCGCTTGCAGTTGGCGGTTCGAGTTGGTCACGCACACGCGATCGAAATCGACCAGCGTCAGGCGGCCGATGCCGCTGCGCGCCAGCGCCTCGACGGCGAACGAGCCGACGCCGCCGAGCCCGATCACGGTCACGTGCGCGCCGAACAAGCGCGCCATGCCCGCGTCGCCCGCCAGCCGCCCGATGCGATCGAAGCGCCGGTGCAGCCGATACGCCGTCTCGCCTTCGTCGCTCGCCGGCGATTCGTTCGCAAATGATTCGCTCGCGCGCGTCTGCTGCTTGGCTTCCATTTCTCGCTCCATCTACTTCACACCAAAGAGCCGCTGAGCGTTGGTTGCGGTATATGCGGCCAATTCGTCAAACGGCTCGGCTCGAATCTGAGCGAGCGCGCGCACGATTGCAACCAGGAACGCCGGCTCGTTCTCGAGCGGGCGGTGCGCGGCCGGCGTTTGAAACGGCGCATCGGTCTCGACCAGCAACCGCTCGCGCGGCACCGCCTCGGCCGCGCGGCGCGTCTTCTTGGCGCGCTCCGACGTCACCGGTCCGGCGAACGAGACGTGAAACCCGAGCGCGACGTACTCGCGCACCAACTCCGCCGAGCCGCTGTAGCTGTGCACCACGCCGCCCGGCAGCGGCGCGACGTCGCGCAAGACGGCGAGCGCGCGCGCGTGCGCGTCGAGCACGTGCAGGATCACCGGCAGCCCGCTCGCACGCGCGAGCGCGAGCTGCGCGCGAAACACGCGCTCCTGCCGCGCGAACGAGGCGCGCCGCGCGCGCTCGCCGTCGAGGCCGATCTCGCCGATCGCCGACGGCGGATGAGGCGGCGCCGCGAGCGTCGCGCGCAATTGATCGACCAGCCGATCGCACGCGGCGTCGTCGAGCTCGGCGATCAATTGCGGATGAACGCCGTACGAGACCAGCACGCCTTCGTGCGCGCGCGCGAGCTCGGCTTCGATCAACCAGCCGTCGGGCTCGACGCCGGCGAGCATGAAGCCGCGCACGCCCGCCTCGCGCGCGCGCGCGATCACCTGCGCCGCGCCGGCCGCGTTCGCGTGCAGATGACAATGCGAATCGAACACGCCTCCAGGCTACACGATACAATCGCGCCGATGGACGCCGACCAGCGCAGACGCCTCATGGCCGACGGGCGCGCCGCCTTCAACCGCGGCGAGTTCTACGAGGCGCACGAATTCTGGGAGGAGGTGTGGCTCGAGCTCGACGGCGCCGAGCGGCTGTGGGTGCAGGGCATGATTCAGATCGCGACCGGGCTGCACAAGCTCGCGCGCGACCAGCGCGCCACGTGCCGCACGCTGCTCGCCAAGGCGCTGGC
This sequence comes from Polyangia bacterium, assembly GCA_035652295.1. Classification (GTDB taxonomy): domain Bacteria; phylum Myxococcota_A; class Polyangia; order Palsa-1104; family Palsa-1104; genus DASREC01. The sequence continues at coordinate 6,766 of DASREC010000534.1, read as the reverse complement.
CAAGCTCGCCGATGCGCCGCCCGCGCTCGACGGCTTCGATCTGGCGCGCATGATCGCCGAGGCGCGCGCCGTCGACGAGACGCTGGCGCGCGGCGAGCCGGCCGATCCGCGCTCGGTGATCTTGCGCAAGGCGGTCGAGTGATGCTGCGCCAGTTCATCGCCTATGGGCTGCTCGGTTGGTGCGCCGAGGTCGTGTGGACCGCGCTCTACGATCTATGGACCGGCACGCGCCGCGCCGAGGGCGATCGCATAGGCCGCGTGCCGATGACGCGCGCCGAGCGCCTGCGCCTCTCCGGCCGCACCTATTTATGGATGTTCCCCATTTACGGTTCGGCCGCGTTCGTTTTCAATCCCGCGCACGACGCATTACGCGCCCAGGCGTGGCCATTACGCGGCCTGGTTTATATGACCGGGATATTCGTGGTCGAGGCAATCGCCGGTTTATTGCTCAAAGCCGTCACCGGCCGCTGCCCGTGGGATTACTCGTACGCGCGCTTCAATGTCGCCGGCGTAATCCGCCTCGATTACGCCCCGGTCTGGTTTGCGTTCGGTTTGTTATTGGAGCGCGTACATGATTACTTGATGCAATGGCCATTAAGCTGATTCACAAAGGCATCTGGAAACGAATCACCAAACTGGCAAAGAGAAAGCGGGCGTTCGTCGCCGTAGCTTATTGCGCAAAGGGCGCCGCACAGCTGCTTCCTCTCTCAAAGGGCAGTACGCTGGTCGTCGACATGAGCTTACGCGCCGTTAAGTCTGGCCAAACCGATCCAAAGGAGATCACGAAGCTTCTCGACAAAGGGGTCGACGTTCACAGCTGTGAAAATCTCCACGCAAAGGTATTCGTCTTTGACGATATTGCGGTCGTCGGTTCGACCAACGTCTCGTCCCGGTCCGCCAAATGTCTTCAGGAAGCAATCGTAGAAAGCAACTCTCCAATGGTGGTCAAGGCGTGTCGTGATTTCGTCAGGTCACTGCGAGGCGAACGCATTGAACGCGAACATGCAGCTCTAATGGCGAAGTTCTATCGGCCGCCAAAGTTTCCCGTCGGCCCCCAGTCGAAATCAAAGAGGCGCACGAGCGTGGCAGGAGACCAGCCGGCACACCCAACCCTTTGGTTGATTCCGTTGTCACACGGCGAATGGGAAGACATTGACCATAAAGTGGAGTCGCGCGCAAAAGTCGCGGCCGCGAAGAAGATCGACAAAAAGAAAGAGCAACTCCAGAGCTTTCTCTCGTGGGGGGCACCGCTCTACAATCGTCTAAATCGTGGCGACCTCATTGTCCAGTTTACGGATGAGGGCCGACACACTTTCGTCTCGCCGGCAGCTCATGTCATCGAAACAGCGCGCTACCAGGTAAAGAATCAACGCCGAATCATGGTTGAGGTCGGAGTCCCGCGCGGCATCCGTCGAAAGCGCTACGGCGAGGTGGTAAAGCGGTTGGGAGGCAAAGCGAAGTATTTGAGGAGGCTGTTGGTTCCCAGAGTGATCCGCGACGGAAAGGCCGTGCACGCACTCATTCATCTTTGGGGAAACAGTCCTCAAAGCGCATGAATCTCGGGGCGCGCGCGGTGTTGATCGGCCCACCGTGACAGCGACGGCGGGAGGCGCCAGCCGATGCTGACGAGCTGGCGCGCGAGCGGCACGGTCTCGGCGCGCACCGGCAGGCGCTCGAGCCAATCGACCACGCAATAGATCCAGATGTCGGCGGCCGACCAGCCGCTCGCCGCCACCGTCGGGCGGCCGAGCGACGACGCGCGGTCGCCGAGCGCGTCGAGCGCGCGCTGCACGCGGCCCACCATGTCGTCCTTGATCGCCGGCCACGCCGCGTGCTCGTGCAGCGGAAAGAAGCGATTGCCGGTGTAGACGATCGCCTCGAGCGCGGCGTCGGCGAGCGCGACGGCCTCGAACGTGCGATGCGCGTCGGCGCGCGCCGACGGCCACAGCGCCGGCGCCTCGGGATAGTAGCGATCGAGGTAGTGCGTGATCGCCGACGAGTCGCCGATCACGCGGCCGTCCTCTTCGACCAGGACCGGCAAGGTCTTGAGCGGCGACAGGCGGCGCGCCTCGTCGAGAAACGGCGGATGCTCGCGCCCATCGCGCAGCTCGGCGTCGAGCCCTTTGTGCGCCAGCGCCAGCCGCACGCGCCGCGAATACGGCGAATTCTGGAAGTGATAGAGGATGCGCATCACCGATGAATATCACGGCGCGCGCGCGGGCATGGGGGATCCACGGTCTGAAGACCGCGGCTCCGACAGAGAGAAGCCCCGCGGGCTGCGTTTCGGGGATGTTGAGCCTTGCAGGTGGAGCCCGCAGGGCTTGATCCTCGCGAATTGCGCGGGCGCTGATCTACAGCACCTGCGCTTCGGGCTCGCCGCCCATCATCGAGCGAAGGCGCTCGCGCTGCTCGGGGGTGAGGATCGCGTGGATGCGCTCGAGCCCGTCGACGATCGCCTGGCGCGCGCGGCCGAAGGCCTCGCCCTGCTTCGCCGCCTCGGCTTCGACGCGCGTGCGGTCGAACGTCGGGCCGCTCACCGCGTCCACCGCCGCGTCGAGCCCGCGCAGCTTGCCGGCGCGCAGCTCGCCGAACGACTGCTTCACGTCGTGCACCACCGACCACACCTGCTCGCGCTGCCCGCGATCGAGCCCGAGCCGCCGGAGCGCGAAGAACATCCCGCGCCCACCGAACCGCCCGCGCCCGAAGCCGCCGTGGCCGTGACGCCCCCAGCCGCCGCGCGCGTGCCGAATCCGCCGAATCATCCGCACCGCCGCGAAGCCACCAATCGCACCGAGAATCATGGGAATCATGTTCGCCTCCTCGTTGAGAACAGGATGCGAGCGGCGCGTAAACGGCGCTTTTGCGCGCGGTAAAGTTTTGTAAAAGGTTTAAATACAGCCATGGCCCATTGGGAAAACCGCCCGGAATCGAAATGGAAGGACTTCCAATTCAATCAGCCGTACGCCAAGGGATTGAAGCGGCTCAAAGAGGAGGTGCTGGCGAAGACCGACTTCGATCCGGCCACGCTGTGGCAGTGGGGAACCATGCAGGCGATGGCGATCATCGGCATCCTCAAAGACGCCGAGGCGACGTTCGGCGCGGCCGGACAGGAGCTGGTGTTTCGCGCGCTGCACCGCATCGGGCACGACATCGGGCGCCAGGTGCTCGACGGGACCACGCTGCCCGACGGCATCACCGAGGCGGAGTTCGCGTCGTTCTACGCCACGGTCATCAACCGCATCGTCTATGCGTCGCTCGAGGCGCCGAAGATCGACGGCGACGCGCAGGTGTCGTTCGATATCTTGTGGTGCCCGCATCAGGACCATTACCAGGCGTTCGATTGCCGCGTGCAGCGCTACTTCGTGCAGGGGATGATCGACGCCGCGCGCGAATACACGCAGAAGTTCGGCTTCGACGTGCGCTTCGACAGCACCATTCCGGCGGGCGCGCCGACGTGTCACTTCACGATGTGGAAGCCCTCGGACGGCGAGCGCGCCGAGTGGGCGCAGTACACGTCGCTGCTCGAACGCAAGGCGCTCGAGCACGCGCAAAGCAAACGCGACAAAAAGTAGCCGATTGAAACGCGGCGATTGAGCGGCTGCTCGCTCGACGGGCGGGCGCTGTGGACGCGCACCAACAATGCGCGCGCGATTGCGGCCGGAGCGCCACAGTGCGCACCGCCGAGCCACGTGTGCAGCGGTTGCCGGCGCGGTGGCGCGGAGGTTGCTCGGTGAGCCGCCGATGCGAACCTCCATCTTGGCGACCCTACTATTGCTGTCTCCATTGGCGCGCGCTCAATCGGTGTGGGTGGCGCCCTCGACGCAGAAGATCCGGCCGACGGCTCCGACGGGAACCGCCACCTCCGCGTCGCTCGAAGCGGCGCGCAACGAGTTCGAGGCGTTCCACGTCGTCATCGCCGGCGCGGCGACGGGCGTCGCTGTGACCGCGAGTCCACTCACGGGTCCGAGCGGCGCGGCCATCGGCGGCGGCGACGTGCGCGTGTTCCGCGAGGCGTTCCTCGACGTGTCGACCAAATCGAACGTCGCCGGTGACACCGGTCGCTGGCCCGACGCGCTCATCCCCGCCGTCGACGAATTGTTCGATCAGCCGCGCAACGCGTTTCCCGTCGACGTGCCGGCCGGCGAGCAGCAGCCGGTGCTGGTCGAGTACCACGTGCCGGCCGCCGCGCCCGCGGGCGTCTACCGCGGCACGGTGCACGTGAGCGCCGGCGCGTTCGCCGCCGACGTGCCGGTCACGCTCACCGTGCACGGCTTTCAGTTGCCGTCGACGTCGAGCCTGACGAGCGCGTACGGCATGGGCTGGTCGGATGCGTGCGTGGCCCACTTCGGCTCGTACGCCGCGTGCGGCGGCGACGCGGGCGTCGAGAAGATGCTGGCGCTCTACACGCGCTTCGCGCTCGATCACCGCGTCACGATCTCGGAGAGCGTGTACGCGGGACCGGCGGCGTCGGGCGGCGGCTACGACTGGGCGACGTGGGATCAAAAGTACGGGCCGTTTCTCGACGGCAGCGCGCCGACGCGGTTGGCCGGTGCGAAGCTGACGTCGCTGCGCTACGCGTGGACCGCCGACTCGGCGCACTACGGCGCGTGGGCGGCGCACTTCCGCGATCGCGGCTGGTTCGATCGCACGTTCGATTACACCTGCGACGAGCCGCCGCTCGGCTGCCAGTGGAGCGACATCACCTCGCGCGCGGACATGGTGCACGCGGGCGATCCCGATTTTCATACGCTCACGACCACGACCATGGCCGAGGCGTCGTCGAGCGGCGTGCTGGGCGCGCTCGATACGCTGGTGCCGAACCTCAACCTGCTGCAGCCGATGAGCGCGCCGTCGACGCGCGCGACCTACGACGCGTGGCTCTCGGGCGGCGCGCAGCGGCGGCTGTGGTGGTACCAGTCGTGTATGTCCGATGGCTGCTTCGTCGTCGGTGGGCCGGAGACCGTCGGCTGGCCGAGCTACATGGTCGACGCGCCCGCCACGCTCAACCGCGCCATGGAGTGGCAGTCGTGGTCGCAGAAGATGCAAGGCGAGCTGTACTACGACACCACCTACGCGTTCACCCACGGCGACGCCTGGAGCAACCAGTATTATTTCGGCGGTAACGGCGACGGAACGCTGTTCTATCCGGGCACGCCTGCGCGCATCGGAGGGACCACCGATATTCCCATCGCAAGCTTGCGGTTGAAGATGATCCGCGAAGGCATGGAGGACTACGAGTACCTGAAGCTGCTGGCCGACTCGGGCGATCGGGCGATGGCCGATGACGAGGCGGCGAAGATTTCACCGTCGCCCACGAGCTTCACCACCGATCCGGCGGCGATCGACGGCGCGCGCCACCGCATCGCGGCGCGCATCGATCAGCTCCTCGGGCTGCCGGCGCCGGGCGATCCGGCGGCCAGCGGAAACTCAAACGGAACGGCAAACTCCGGGGCAAACGGAAACTCAAACGGAACGGCAAACCCGGGCGCAAACGGAAACTCAAACGGAGGCGCAAACGGCGCGGCAAACGGCACGAACGGCGGCGCGGCGAACGATTCGGGCGCGCCTCCCGCGCGGGCCGGCGGCTGCTCGGCGCCCGGCGGCCGGACGCCCCGCCCGGCGGTCGCGCTCCTGCCCGCCGTCCTGCTCGCGCTCGCGATCGGCCTCCTGCGCGCCCGCTCCCGCCGCTAATCACCCACTCCGCCCGCGCCTTTTACGAAACTTTACCTGGGCTACAAACGACCTTAACGGTCGTACCTCAACCTTTCAGCATCGGGTTCGACAACTTGCTATGTTGAAAGGAGCACGATCATGAGACCACGCTTTTGGAAGATCGGGTTGGCGGTGGCGGCCCTCGGGACGCTCGGCCTCGTCGGCGCGCGCGTCGCGCAGGCACATGGGCCGGGCGCGTGGCAGCACCACATCGACAAGAAGCTCGGCGCGCTGCTCGACACGGCCAAGGCAACGCCGGAGCAGCGCGCGGCGGTGCGCGCGGCGGTCGAGCACGTGACGACGACGTTCCGCGAGGTCGGGCGCGATCACGCCGGCGAGATGGACCAGGCGCTTCAGATGTTCGAGGCCGACAAGCTCGACGCGCGCGCCATCGAGGCCCATCGCGCCAAGCACGAAGCCGAGATGAAGAAGGTCTCGGACGCGGTGGTGCAGGCGCTGTTCGACACCCACGACGCGTTCACCGCGCCGCAGCGCAAGGCTCTAGCCGACGCGGTGCGCGCGCAGCACGCCGAGCACGCCGGCGGCGGCCTGCGCGAGCAGTTCTTCAAGGGGATGATCAACGAGCACATCGAGGACGCGCTCGACGAGGCCAAGGTCACCGACGCGCAGCGGGCGAAGGTGAACGCGGCGCGCGATCGCGTGTTCGCCGTCATCGGGGAGATCCACGCCGGGCGCGCGGCCGATCTGAACACGGCGCTCGACCTGTTCACCGCCGACAAGATCGACGCGCAGAAGGTCGAGGCGCTGCGGGCCAAGCACCAGGGCGAGATGCGCCGCGCCGCCGACGCCATCACGCAGGCGGTGACCGAGGTGCACGACACGCTCGACGCCGGCCAGCGCAAGGCGATCGTCGAGTACGTGCGCGCGCACCGGCCGAGCCCGGGTCATTGGGGGCATCCCGGCTGATGGGCACTCGCGCCGCCGCGCTCCTCGTCGAGGACGACGTCCGCATGGCTCGGCTGCTCATGGAGTATCTCGGGCAGAACGAAGTCGACGTGACGGTCGCCGCCGACGGGGAGCGCGCGCTGCGTGA
>DASREC010000533.1:0-4131 GCA_035652295.1 Polyangia bacterium | reverse complement strand
GACACGAAACGACGACCAGCGCTGGCAGGGCTCGAACTGGAACATGGTGTTCGTCGGCGACACCAACGCGCCGCAGCCGAGCTGGCCGAATCCGCCGTTCACCGTCGCCGCCACGACGCCGCTGGTGCGCGAAAAGCCCTACCTCACAATCGACAGCGCCAATCACTATAGTGTGGTGGTTCCGCCACTGAAGACCAACAGCCAGGGCACCGACTGGACTACCGCAGGAACGTCAGTATCGATTGACCACTTCCACATCGCCAATCCCAATGTCGATACAGTGGCGACTTTGAACGCCGCGCTGGCGCAGGGCAAACACCTGCTCTTTACGCCGGGCGTCTATCACCTGAACGGCACGCTACGGATTACCCAACCGGGAACGATCGTCCTGGGACTCGGTTTGGCTACTTTGATCGCAGACAATGGTGTTGCGCTCATCTCCATTGACGACATAGACGACGCGACGATCGCCGGCTTGCTGCTCGAAGCGGGGCCACAAAGCTCGAACACACTATTGGAGGTCGGCGCGCCAGGCAGCTCTTTGGACCATTCGGCAAACCCCACTGTGCTGTTCGATGTTCACTGTAGAGTCGGAGGCGCCGGCGTCGGCACCGCCGCGAGCTGCGTGACCATCAACAGCAACCACGTGCTCGGCGACAATCTATGGCTCTGGCGCGCCGACCATGGCGCCGGCGCCGATTGGAACACCAACAAGAGCGACCATGGGCTGATCGTCAATGGCCACGACGTGACCATCTATGGACTGTTCGTAGAGCACTTTCAAAAGTACCAAACGCTCTGGAACGGCGATCGCGGCACAGTCTACTTCTACCAATCGGAGATGCCGTACGATCCACCCAATCAAACCGCGTGGCAGGAGAGCGCGGGAAAGAACGGCTATCCATCCTATAAAGTCGCGGACGGCGTTCAGACCCATCACGCCATGGGGATTGGCGTCTATGGTGTGTTCAATAACGACGTCACCGCCGACAACGCCATCGAGACGCCCATCAATGCAGGCACAGTCCTCAATCACCTGGTGACGGTGTCGCTGGCGTCGGGCGCGATCGCGCACATCATCAACGGCACCGGCGGCGCCGTCGGGCACGGCACGATGACCGCGTTCTCCGGCGACTGACGGCTACCACTCCGACCATTGACCGGGCGCCTGCTCCCAGACGGAGACCTGCGGCGCGCCCGCGAACGCGCCCGCGAGCCCCGACATATGCGTCTGGTCGCCATAGTGCTCGGTCATGCCGGCAAAGTCGCACCAGAGATCGATCCCGAGCAGCTCGACGGGCGACGCGTCGCCGGGCGCGGCGAGCTTGATGAAGAGCTCGTGCGACACGAGCCCGCGGCGGCGCGCGTCGCGCTGCGCCTTGGCGTCGACGCCGGCGAAGATCGCCACCGCCTGCTCGGGCGACTTGACCACCGCGCGGATCAGGCCGACGTAGCGATCGGTCTTCGCCTTGGGCGCCGGCAGGTGATACGAGAACGAGCCGCGCGCCGCCATCCACACCGCGGCGTCGCGCGCCGAGAACATCTTGCCCGCCTGCTGCTGCACGTGCGCGTTGGAGAAGAACTCCATGATGCCTTTCGGATTGTCCCAGCGGTCGACGAACAGCAGCTCGCCCGCCTTGGCGCCCGACTGCTTCGAGCGCTCCGACGGCGCGTACACGTTGTGGCTGAGATCGCCGAGCGAGCGCGCGGCGGCGATGCCCTGCTCGGAGCCGGCGGTCTCGTTGTGCAGCTTGCGCGCCGCCTCCAGGCTCTGCGGGATCAGCGTGCCGCGGACCGTGAGGACCACGGCCGATTCCATCGATGTGCTCATTGGACTCTCCAAAGTTGGTGGCTGTGTATATAGACGGGTCGGCGCGCGCGAACTCATCGGTCGCCGCAAAAAAAAACAAAAGACGTTGCGCCTTGACGAGCGCGCGGGCGGCGCCGCACGCTCTAGCCATGCTCCCCGACGAGCCGACGTTGAAGGCGGCGCAGCGCGGCGACGACGCGGCGTTCGCGCGATTGGTGGCGCCCTATCGCCGCGAGCTGCGCGCGCACTGCTATCGCATGTCGGGATCGATCCACGACGCCGACGATCTCTTGCAGGACAGCCTGCTGCGCGCGTGGAAGGGGCTGCCCGGCTTCGAGCAGCGCGCCGACCTGCGCACGTGGCTCTATCGCGTGACGACGCACGCGTGCCTCGACGCGCTGGAGAAGCGATCGGCGCGGCTGCTGCCGGCGGAGCTGGGGCCGGCGGCCGGGCCGAACGACGCGATGGGTCCGCCGCGCCTCGAGCCGATCTGGCTCGAGCCGTGTCCCGCGTCGCTCTATGAATCGGCGGAGCCGTCGCCCGAGGCGCGCATCGGTCAGCGCGAGAGCGTGACGCTGGCGTTCCTGGTGGCGCTGCAGCTCCTGCCGGCGCGGCAGCGCGCGGTGCTGATCCTGCGCGACGTGCTCGGCTGGCAGGCGAGCGAGTGCGGCGAGCTGCTCGAGATCTCGGTCGCGGCGGTCAACAGCGCGCTCCAGCGGGCGCGCGAGACGCTGGCGTCGCGGGCGCCGGCGCTCCGGGCCGAGCCGCGCGCGCTCGACGACGCGGAGACCCGCGCGCTGCTCTCGCGCTACGTGCACGCGTGGGAGCGCGCCGACGTCGACGCGCTGGTGGCGCTTTTGCACGAGGACGCCACGCTGGCGATGCCGCCGCTCGCCGAGTGGCTGGCCGGCGCCGCGGCGATTCGCGCGTCGATCGCAGCGATGGTGTTCGCGCCCGCCGGGCCGGGCGCGTTTCGCCTGCTGCGCACCGAGGCGAACGGGCGGCCGGCGTTCGCCGCGTATCAGCGCGATCGCGCGAGCGGCGAGCTGCGCGCCGCGTCGCTGCACGTGCTCGACGTGCGCGACGGGCGCATCGCGGCCATCACCGCGTTTCTCGATCCGTCGCTGCTGGCGGCGTTCGAGCTGCCGGGGCGGCTCGACGATCGCTAGTTTTGTCGTGCTCGCATGGGGCCGCTACGCTCCGCGCGCGGGCTGCGGCAATTTGCCGCCGTGCTCAAACAGTCCTCGGTCGCGCAGACGCGACACTGCGGAACTGCGCGCGGCGGCAAATTGCCGCAGCCCGCGCGCTGCGCTCCGCTGCGTGCCGGTGCGGGCTCTAATTTGCGGGGTCGAGGGCGCAGCGGTGGCCTTTGGGGCAGCGGCACTGGCGGGTGAGGCTGGCGGCGGTGACGCGCCAGGCGCCGTCCTGCTTCTCGACGAATAGCTTGAGCGGCATTTTGCCGTCGAGCATCGCCCAATAGCAGCCGGTGGGATCGGAGATGATGAAGTTGTCGATCGCGGAGGTGCGGCTGCCGGCGATCGCGCGGGCGGCGGCGTCGTCGGGGGCGAGCGGCGCGGGGCGGCCGGCGCGCGCCTCGGCGAGGAACGCCTCCACCACGGCGCGCGAGCCGTCGGCGCGGCGCAAGAAGAGCGCGAACGCGATCGTCGCCGCGAGCGTGAACGGCGTGACGATGAGGACGCGCCGCCACGTCGGTCTGCGCGCGTCGGTCACGGTCGCTTCGCCTGCACGGCCCTCAGTCTACTATACTGCGCACGAATGCCCCCCGAGCCGCTGCGTCCGCGTCCCTGGAGCGCCGCACATTGGATCGCCATCGCATTGGGTGCGTTCGGCGCGCTGTTTCTCTACGTGGCGTTCAATACCCACGTCGTCGATACGGGTTTCGTCGTCGCGCTGTTCTACGAAATGCTCGGCGGCGCGCTCGTCGCCGCGGCGGTGATCGTCGAGCTGGTGTGGTTGATCGTGAAGCTCGCCAAACGACGAGCTTGAGCGCTAGAAGGCGAAGCCCCACGCGGCGGCGGCGCCGTCGAAGCCGCGCCCGTCGAGGCGCGCCAGCGGAGCGACGCGCGGCACGTACTTCATCGCCTCCATGCCCATGCGAATGCGCTCCGACTTTTCATAGTAGCCGTTCCCCAGCACCAGCAGCGCGATGCCGCCGCCGATGCCGATGACGCCGATGGTCGCCATCGTGAAGCCGACCGCCGCCGCCGCGGTGCGATCGCACGACACGCCCGAGCACAGATAGACGCCGTCGTTGTACACGGCGACGATGCCGACCGACATGCCGATCAGAAAGACGGGAT
>DASREC010000532.1:0-8749 GCA_035652295.1 Polyangia bacterium | reverse complement strand
AGGAACTCGCCGTTGCAGAAGCTGACGACGACGCGATCGCGGAAGATGGTGTCGCGGTACTCGACCACGTCGCAGCCGCGCGCGCGCACGCTGTCGACCATGCGCCGCTCCGACGAGAACATGGGCACGAGCGTGACCGCGACCTGGTAGCGCCGCAGCAGATCGATCAAATGATCGAGCTCGGTGTCCGCTCCGCCGTAGCTCGACGGGAAGCCGGCGACCCAGACCTCGCGCATCGCCGCTCAGCGGTGCGCGACGGCGGCGATCGCAGCGAACGGGATGAGCGTCTTCGGCTGATCGGCGCCGTTGTCCAGCTCGACGTAGTCGTCGCCGACGTCGGAGATGGTGCCGGCGAACTCGTCGGCGTTGCCGATGCCGACGATCGAGATGGTCACCGATTGAGTCTTCAATGCCGTCACTTTGTCGACAAACTTTGCCATCGGCGCAGTCTAGCCAAAAACGCGCATTCCGAATGCGTCAATTTCGTATTAACCTCGAATCATCATGTTTGGACGCGATCCGGGCTTGATGCCGACGTTCTCTCCGGCGCCGCTCGGAATCATGCAGCGCAAGTGCGCGTGCGCCGGGACGTGCGGCGGCTGCGGCGGCGCGAGCGAGTACGAGCTGCAGCGCTTCGCCACCGATCGCGGCGACGGCGGAGTGCACGGCGTGCCGGCGGTGGTCGGCGAGGTGCTGCGCGGCGGCGGCAAGCCGCTCGACGGCGGGCTGCGGCGCACGATGGAGTCGCGCTTCGGGCAGGACTTCAGCCAGGTGCAGGTGCACGACGGGCCGCGCGCGGCCGAGTCGGCGCGCGCGGTGCGGGCGGTGGCGTACACCGTCGGCAGCGACGTGGTGTTCGGCGCGGGACAATATCGGCCGGGCGAGCGCGCGGGGCAGCGGCTGATCGCGCACGAGCTGGCGCACGTGGTGCAGCAGCGGCAGGGCGGCGCGGGCGGGCGAGGCGTGCAGCCGCGCGCGATCGGCGGCGGCGCGCACGACGCGCTCGAGCACGAGGCCGACCGCGCCGCCGACGCCGTGCTCGCGGGCGGCGCGCGCCCGTCGCTGCGCTCGAGCCGCGGCGGCGCGCTCCAGCGCCAGCCCGCGCCCAACGCGCAGCCGGCGGGCGCCGAGCACAGCGCCGAAAAAGCGCCCGAAGAGGAAAAGAAATCGCCGCTGGTCCACGAGTACACCGGCAAGCACGGCTACGGCCGCTTCCGCGCCGAGCTGGATCCGGCGGCCGCCGTGCTCAAGGTGACCATGCGCGTGAAGTTCGACTTCGACACCTACGCGTCGACCTGGCTCGGCCACCAGGAGAAGCGGCAGAAGTTCGTCGACGACTTCATCTCCAAGAACCAGGCGGCGTGGAGCGAGAAGTACGTGCTCGTGCCCGACGGCGACAGCAAAGAGTACAAGTCGCCGGTGCGCGTGGTCATCCGCATCCTGCCGGTGTCGAGCAACGAGCACTACACGGTGTTCGCGCGCTATAGCGAATTTCCGATGAGCCAGAAGGAGCCAGAGCGCGCCGGCACCAACACCGCGCACATCAGCAGCGACGCGCTGCAAGGCTCGTTGCGCAGCGGCAAAGACTTCGATCACGCGCGCTACTCGACGCCGGCGCTGCACGAGTTCGGTCACATGCTCGGGCTGGCGCACATCGGCGCGGACAAGACGCCCATCTGCGCCGAGCCGGGCGCGCCGGGCGCCAAGGGGAACACCGGCCCGTGCTACGGCTCGACCGAGGCCGAGCTCAACGACATCATGGGGCGCGGCATGTTCGTGAGCCCGCGCGACTACCTGCCGTTCGTCGAGTCGATGAACGTGATCGCGCCGAAGGCGAAGTGGAAGGTGGCCGATCCGCAGAGCGGCGGATTGCCGTGGTGGGCGTATGTGCTGATCGGCGCGGCGTTGATTGGCGGCGGTATCGCGCTCGGCTCGGCGCTGCACGGCAAAGCGGCGAGCGCCAAGTAGCGATCAGGTCTTCTTCGGCGGGATCGGCGTCGGCGTCGGCGTCGGGGCGCCCTTGATCGGCGTGACCTCGGTCGAGGGCACGTTGACCGGCGTGACCTGGCGCGGCTGGCCCGGCGTGAGCGGCGTGGTGAGCCCGCCCGGCGTTCCCGGCGGCGAAGTGCCCGTCGGCGGCGCGGTGGTGCCCGACGGCGCGGTGCCCGTCGGCGGCGAAGTGCCCGACGGCGCGGAGCCCGACGGGGGCGCGCCGCCCGGCGCCGGCCCGAGCCGCGCCGAGAGCGCCAGCAGGTTGTTCTGCAGCGCCTGGTGCTGCGCGCTCAAGTCGCTGAGCTGCGCCGAGAGCGCGCTGAGGTCGCGCGAGCGCGCGTCGGTCTGCGCCTGCACCGACGCCAGCGTGGTCTTGAGCTGATCGATGCTGTCGTCGCGCTGCTTGAGCTGCACCTGCAGGTCGTTCACCGTCGCCGACAGCGTGGTCACCTGCGACGCCGCCTGCTGCGCGCCCGTGATCTGCGCCTGCTGATCCGCCACCTGCTGGCGCAGCTCGCTCACGCCCGCCGCGTCGGCCGTCGACGGCGCGAACGCCACCACCTTGCCCGTCGAGTCGGTGAACAGATCGATCTTGGTGCCGCGCGCGAACGTCGTCGGCGACACCACCGCGCGCGCCAGCAGGCCCGCCGACTGCGCGCCCGACACCTGCGTGACGTTGCCGATGAGCACGCCCTTCGACGCCGCCGTGTTGCTCGCCGACGACGCGCTCTGGTTGAGCAGATCGCCCGAGCTGACGTTGACCGAGGGCGAGGTCGTGCTCACGCCCGGCGCGCGCTGCAGCGTCGCCGACAACATGCGCGTCGAGCTCGAGCCGAGGTTGAGCAGCTTGGTCGCCTGCGCGCCGACCATCGTGCGGACGTTCAAGCTCTGCGCCCAATTCACCGCCATGCGCCCCTGCGACACCTTGACGCCGTTCAAGAACGTCGACTTCGGCGCGACGAACTTGTCGAAGATCCCCGGCAGCTCCGCGCAGCAGAAGTCTGCGACCCATTTCTTGAGCCACGGCAAGATGGGGATGATCGACGTCCAATACAAAACGCCGTCCCACGTCTTGACATAATGCCGCCGCGAGAAATTGCAGATCTGCCAGACCGCGCCGCCTTTGAACGACACGTCGGCGAGCACGACCTTCTTCCCCGTCGGGTCGGGGATCTTGAGCGTGATGTGATCGCAGAAGCAGTCTTTGAGATATTGCAAAAACCTTCCAATCATCTTTACAAAGGCCGTCAAAGCGTCGGCGCGATATTGCGCCAATTTGTTCAAATCGATCAGCGACTGATCGTTGGTGACGCCGGCGACCTTGGCCTGGTCGGCGGTGAACTTCGCCGGGATCTTCGTGATCGTGTTGCTCAGGTAATTGAGCACGTACCAGTACGTCCCCTGCGAGTCGCACGCCGCCGACACCGGCCCGAGCTGCAGCGGGTGGATCGACTGCGACATGGCCGTGGTCACCGCGTTGGTGCACACGCCGCGATACGTGTCCTCGAGCGCGGTGAACACCAGGTTCGTCTTCGGATTGAACGCGGCGTGCCCGTGCTGCGACTTGGAATCGTCGAAGGCCTCCCACGTGACGCCCGCCTTGGGATCGTCGACGTTGACCCTGGCGAGCCCGATGTTGGCGCCGCCCGCCGGCTCGCTGACGGCGTAGACGTAGTGATAGCTGTTGTTGGCGCTGTCGGCGACGACGAGGTCGTTGGTGCTGAGGATCGTCAGGTTGAAGCTCGTGTGCGTGCCGCCCGCGTCGATGTCGAACTTCAAGAGCGAGTCGTACGCGACGTAGCTCGTGTTCTTCGTGTCGTTGCCGGCGTAGAGGAACGTGGCGTCGAGCCCGTTGATCTGGCGATCGCTGATCGCGATCTGGCCGGTGCAGCCGAAGGTGAAGCCGTTGAGCAGCGACGGCTGGCCGAAGGCGACCGGATCGAAGACGTACACGCCGTCGCCCTGCGACGACGCGTACACCCGGTTGGCGAGCGCGGCGCGCGAGCTGGTCGCGAGCTGCATCAGCTTCTTGCTGCACTTGACCTGGTTGCCGACGTTCCAGGTGATGTTGCGATCGGCGGAGAGCGTGCCGGCGACGAACATGCTGTCGGTCGGCGCGTTGCCGCCGCCGCCGCCGATCCACGCGATGCAGTAGATGATGTTGCCCGTCGGATCGAACGCGACGTCCTGCACGATCGCGCCCGTCACCGGGAACTGCACGCTGTGGATCAGGCGCTCGGTGGTCAGGTCGAACACGTTGATGGTGTCGTTCGAGCCCATCGTGAAGGCGTACTTCCCGTCGGGGTGCAGGCGCAGCCGCGTGTGGAGGACGAAGTTGTTGAAGATGGTCGTCGGGTGCGGCAGCTTGTCGACGTTCGGGACGTAGACGTCGTAGTCGGGGTACTTGAGATCGGCGAACATGCCGCAGAACGTGTCGCTCTGCAGCAGCATCTGCAGCGCGAGGAAGATCGTGCGGAGGATGTAGTCCTCTTTGTTCGGATCCTCCGTCGAGAACGGCGTCTCGCCCGAGAGGTACACGAAGCCGCCGTAGTCGGGCTGGAACTGCGCGAGCACGAGGTTTAGCAGGAACGCCTCGAGGCGCTTGATGTTGATCGGCACGAGATCGACCGGCGCCGTCGCGCCGCCCGAGGACGACGAGGACGACGAGGACGACGACTGCGGCCCGAACTCGCCGGTGATGAAGTCGACGAGCGGCTTCAAGCAATCGGTGTAGAAGTCGCCGATGAGCGTGCCGTCGAGCATCTCGAGCACGCTCGGCTTCGCGTTGGGATCGTAGGAGTCGACGTGGAGCTTCTTGTCCTTGTCGATCCACAGCGTGACGCTGCAATCGTTGAGCAGCTTGGTCTTGGGATCGCGCGTGGCGATGCCGGCCTTCTCGATCAAGTCGGCGATCCAGATCGCGTTCGCCGCCGTCTGATCGGTGTCGATGATGATGTCGTAGCCGTACGGATCGATCGAGTAGCCCTGGCGCAGCCAGACGTACTCGCCCCACTTCGGCAGGATGTTGAGCTGCGTCGCGAACCCGGTCGTCATGCAGTTGATCTGCATGCCGTTCACCACGCCCCAGCCGTGCAGGTTGTGGTTGTGGAACTTGAGATCTTTTTCGGCGCAGAGCTTCTCGATCGCCTCCTGCACGGTGGTCGCGCCCATGCCGCAGGGATCGTCGTGCAGGCACACGTCGTCGGCGCAGATGTGGTTGAGCGGCGGGAACTGCTTGCGGCAGTCGCTGACGCCGGTGGCCTTGGTGCCGTCGAAGGTGACGATGCCGAGCGGCGCGTAGTGGTGCTCGATGCCGTTGCGCTCGACGGCGAGCGGCGTCGTGCCGTCGGCGTCGCGCGGCCAGTCGATGTCGCCGAGCGCGGCGCGCGCCGGGATCAGCCAGTAGTCGCCGGTGTCGTAGCGCCCGTCGGCGAACTTGACCTCGACGCCCAATTCGAGCGCGAGGAAGCCGTTGTTCGTCGCCGGACGATCGACCGCCAAGAGGCCGGTGGCCGAGACCTCGTCCCAGCGGCGCACGCGCGGATTGCCGCCCTGATAGTCGGCGAACTTGATCGTGGTGTTCGAGACCGTGAGCGTCTGGCCGACGACCTTGGTGATCTGCGTGAGCGTGCCCGGCTTGCCGCCGAGCTCGCGCGCGTCGTCGAGGAGCTCGACCCACTGCCCGGCGGTGAAGCCGGTGGCGGAGTCTTTGCCGGGCTCGTTCACCGTCAGCTCGGTGCCGCCGGAGACGGCGCTGGCGTTGGTCCACGCGGCGACGATCGAGCCGTTGTCGCGGCTGAACTTGAACGTGGCGGTGGTCGGCGAGCCGGCGACGAAGTTGTTGTCGCCGTCGTGGATCTCGACGCGGTAGAGCTGGTTCTCGAGGCTGCGGTACTGCGCGGTCGGCTTGACGCTGCACGGCGCGTCGGTGGCGGTGCGCTTGGCGCGCGCGGTCAGGCGGCCGTGACCGGAGTCTTGCGGCAGGCCCGTCGAGCAGTCGACCTTGTCGGCGAGCGTGCCGGCGTACGCGAGCTTGAGCTGCCACACCGTCTTCGAGCGCGTGCACGTATCGGGGCCGCCGAGCGCGGTCTCGCGCAGGTGCGGATCCTCGAGCGCGGTGACGTGGCGCTCCCAGACGTCGAGGTACGCGAGGTACTGGCCGGCGCCTTTGGCGGGCGCGAGCACGGGCGGCGTGCCGGTGGTGCCGTCGGGCGTCGGCCAGTCGGGCTGCGCGGTGTACGTCGGCGCGATGCGCAGCCGCGCCTGCTTGCCGCCGAACGGCGTCTTGGCGTCGGAGCCGGCGGCCAGCGTGATGGTGCCGCTCGCGGTGTCGACGCTCGCGACGCGGAAGAGCTGGCCGTCGCTCTTGTTGCTCCAGATCTCGACCCACTGGTTCTTCGCCACCGTCAGCCCGTCGACGATCAGCTTGGGCACCACCACCGTCGTCGCCGCCGGGATGCTGCCGACCGCCACGCCGTCGCCCTCGAGCTGGCAGAGCGTGCCGTCGACGTAGATGTGTCCCGGGAGCAGGCGCAGATCTTTTCCGTCGGGCGTCGCCACGACGGTGAACGAGTCGCCCTTGGGCACGCCGTTCTTGCCGATGACGTCGACCGTCTCCAGCGCGTCGCGATGCCGGTCGATGTCGATCTGCTCGTTGGCGTCGGCGTCGAGCGGCACTCGCCCTTGCTGCTGGATGGTGCGGCTGTAGTGCCTCTCGGGGATGAACGTGCTTCGCGTCAGATCGGCCTTCATGGAACGCTCCTCAAGTCGGGAAGAAGAAGCCGGCCTCGAGCCCGAAGCGCAGGTACTCGTCGAGAGCCGTCAGCAGGTTGGCGCGCCGCTGGGGCGCGAGCAGGAACTGGAACGCGCCCATCTCGCTGCCGTTCGACGCGCCGGCCGCGAGCTCGTCGGGGCCGTCGAGGGCGAGCTGCGCGTAGCCGGGGTCGCCGTAGGTGAGCGAGGTGAACATCGGGACCAGGCGCGTCTTGATCAGCGCCGCCGCGGCCGGGTCGTGGTCGGCGCCCGCGTCGTGAATCGCCTGCGCCGGCTGGCAGCGATAGGCGCGCGGCGCGCGCGAGCCGTCGGGGAGGAAGCTGAAGCGCACGCAACCCTGCTGCGTGCGCTCGACGTCGAGCCCGCCGGCGAAGATGCAGTCGGAGGCCTCGACGGTGCGCGTCTCGACGGCGCCGAAGATCGTCACGCGATCGAGCTGCGCGTCGGTGGATTGATCGATCGACTGCACGATCGAGTCGGCGATCACCACCACGCGGCTGGAGTCGGGCGCCGCGCCGCCGAGCGCGAGCGGGCCGAGGATCGACTTCTGCGCGGTGAGCGTGAGGCGGCCGACCGACGCGGCGGCGAGCGTGACGCCCGACGTGGCCGGCTCGAGCGTCACGTGCGAGAGCGTGAGATCGTGATCCAGCTCGTCGGGCGCGTCGCTGGTCTTCACTTGCAGCGCCGCGCCGCTCACCAGGAGCCCGTCGAGCCGCAGGTGGCTCTCGGCGCCGAGCGAGAGCTTCCACGGCGCCTTGAGCTTGAGCACCGCCCGCACCGTGTCGCGCGCGCGGATCTCGAGCGTCGTCGACGCCGGGAGATCGATGTCGGAGACGTCGTAGAAGCCGCCGTCCTGGATCTCGATCAGCGCATTCGGCCGGCCCGCGGTCACCCACGCCGCGAGCGCGGTCTTGAGCGCGTTGTCGGTGGCGGCGTTTTGATCGTTGACCGAGACGTTGAACGGCGTGCGCGTGCCGGGATCGGTGAGCGCGCCGCGCCGCGAATAAAAACCGCCGCCGAGATCGGCGCTGAAGCCGTACGCGTAGCGCACGTGCACCGCGCGCGGCGAAGTGTTGTCGATGAACGCCAGCCGCCCGAGGCGCGGATCGATCGCCACGCGCGTCACCAGCGTCTCGGTGCCGCCGCCCGACTTCGAGCGCGTGAAGGTGTGGCTCGGCGGCAGCGCGGTGGTCCATTGGCTGAGATCGCAGATCTGGATCTCGAGCGGATCGAGCGGCTTCGCCTCGCCGATCACGTGCACGCCGAGCGCCGGATCCGACGACGCGAGATACGCGTAGGAGATCTCGCCGTGCGCCGTCCACGCCGCGCGCGCCGCCTCGAGCTCGTCGTAGACCGCGCGCAGGCGCAGCGGCCCGGGCACGTCGGACTCGAGCACGCGCCGTCCCTCGACGGTGCGGCTGGGATTGAACAGCACCGAGTCGCGCCCGAGCGGATCGAAGCGCCAGCGCGCGGTCGGCGCCGCGCCGTCGGGCACCGCGGGCACGCGCACCTCTTTTTGCGTGCGCGGATCGACCACGTCGGCGACGAACGCCTCGAGCCGCCACAAGAACAGCCCGACGTTGGGCAGGTTGTACTTGCCGCCTTGCGTGGCGATGCGGCGCACGTCGGCGAAGTGGCCGGTGGTCTCGAACGCCCCGTTCGCCCAGTTGAGCCGTTCGAGCGCGTCGGTGTCGCGCAGGTCAGGCGTGCGGAACGCGCTCGGCCGCACGTGGTTCAGGTTCTCGGTCACCGGCAGGAGCTGGAAGAACTCGACGGCGCGCGCCGGCCAGTTGGTGACGTCGCGCGCGAGGCCTTCGAGCATCGCCGCGGTGCCCTTCTTGCGGCGGTAGTCGAGCGTGTTGGCGACGAACGGCCGCAGGCTCATCGCGTTCGGATCGACCGGGAACCTGGCGCGCACCGCCAGCAGGTCGCCGATGTACGGGACGACCCACTCGTCGCAGGTCTCGATGAACCAGTTCTCGTA
>DASREC010000531.1:0-5757 GCA_035652295.1 Polyangia bacterium | reverse complement strand
ACTCCTGGCTCTTGCGATCGAGGAAGCCGCCGGTGGCGTTGCCCTGCGAGCGGCGCGCGGCGTCCTCGACCTCGGCGAGCGTCAGGCCGAACTCGAGCAGCTTGCGCGGATCGATCAGCACTTGATACTGCTTGACGCCGCCGCCCATCACCGCCACCTGCGCCACGCCGGGGATCGCCAGCAGGCGGCGGCGGATCTCCCAGTCGGCCAGCGCGCGCAACTCGGACGGCGGCGTTTTGCCGTCGGTGGACTCGACGCCGAGCAGCATGATCTCGCCCATGATCGACGACAGCGGCGGGATGGTGGGCTGCACCTCGCGCGGCAGCCGCTCGCGCGCTGCCGCCAGCCGCTCGGTCACGAGCTGGCGATCGAGGTGCAGGTCGGTGCTCCAGTCGAACTCGACGTGCACGATCGACAGGCCGACGCCCGACGACGAGCGCACGCGCCGCACGCCGGGCGCGCCGTTCATCGCCGACTCGATCGGCGTGGTGACGAGCTGCTCGACCTCCTCGGGCGACAGGCCGCCCGCCTCGGTCATTATGCTCACCGTCGGGCGGTTGAGATCGGGGAACACGTCGACCGGCAGCCGCTTGACCACGAACCCGCCGTAGATCATCAGCGCCACCGCCGCCGCGACCACCAGCAGCCGATTGCGCAGCGAGAAGCGGATGACGCGATCGAACATCAGCGCGCCGAGCGAAGTTGGTAGGTGCCCGAGACGACCACGCGCTCGCCGGCGGTGAGGCCGTGCTTGACCGCGTAGAGGCCGTCTTCGCGCGCGCCGAGCACCACCTCGCGCGCCACGAACTCCTCGGGCGCGGCGTGCACGTAGACCAGGCGGCGGCCTTCGACCTCGACCACCGCGGCGTCGGGCACGGCGAGCACGTCCTGCTTTCCGCCCGAGCCGATCGCCACCTCGACGAACATGCCGGGGCGCAACTTGCCTGCGGCGTTGTCGACCTCGAAGATCACCTTGACCGTGCGCGTGGACTCGTCGACGAGCTGGCCGAGGTTGAACAGCCGCGCGGTGAAGCGCTCGGAGTCGTAGGCCTCGGTGTGCAGCGTGGCCGAGCGCGCCGCCTCGACGCGCGCCACGTCGTCGGCGAACACGCTGGCCTCGACCCACACCACGCGCGGGTCGAGGATGGTGAACAGCACCTTGCCAGTGTCGACCTGCTCGCCGACGGAGGCGTGCGCCTGCACCAGCACGCCGTCGAGCGGCGCGGTGATGGTGAACTCGGAGAGGCGGCCGGTGTGCGCGTCGGCGCCGACGAACAGCGAGCGCTCGCGCTCGGCGCGCGACAGATCCTCGACGGCGACCTTGACCGCCAGCTCGGCGCGCTGGACTTCTTTCTCGGCGACGGCGCCGCCGAGGCTCTGCACGCGCGCGAGATCGCGGCGCGCCTGTTCGAGCGTGGCGCGCGCGGTGGCGATCGCGGCGTCGGCCTTGATGCGCTCCGACGCGAGCTGCGTCGACTCGGTGCCCGACAGACTCTGGCGGATCAGCGCCAGCGTCTGGCCCTTGCGCACGCGCGCGCCGACGAGCGGCAATCCGCCGGGCGGCGCGGTGACGCGGCCGGCGACGGGCGGGAACAGCGCGGCGTAGCGATCGGTGCGCGGGACGATCTTGCCCGGAACCTGCAAGTGCGTCTCGAGCGTGTGGACGGCGACCTGCTCGGTGCGCACGTCGAGGAGGAACTGCGCCTCTTTGGGAAAGTAGACGATCTGGCCGCCGGTCGGCGTGGTGACGATCGGCGGCGCGTGATCGTCGTGCGCGCGCGCGGCCGGCGCGAGCGCGAGCGTGAGCGCGACGGCCAACGCGAGCGGCGACGACGATGCGCGCGACGAATGGCGCGAGCGGCGGTTACGCATCGGCGGGCCTCTTGCGGCGGCGCGCGAGGTTGACGACGATCAGGATCGCGATCACGAGCGCGACGCCGACGGAGAACGCGGCGACGAGGTGCAGCTTGCGCGGCGCGCGGTCGGGCGGCGCGAAGCCGGCGTGGAAGGTGCCGAGCGTGACCAGGTCGGCGGCGGCGTCGCGCGAAACTTTCGCGACCGCGTCGTAGTCGCCGGCGGCGGCGAACGTGACCTCGGCGGCGTAGACGCCGGGCGTGGCCTCGGGCTTGGGCGCGAGCTTGTACTCGCGCGCGCCCGAGAGCGTCAGCTCGATCTTGGCGCCGGCGATCGGCTCGTTGGTGCGCGCGTCGGCGACGAAGACCTTGAGGCTCATCGAGCGGCCGATCGGCTCGGGGTGATACTTGACCAGCACCTCGTAGAGATCGCCGACGTTCCCCGCCGACGGCAGCCGCTCGATCTCGGCGGGCGCCGCGTGATCGTCGTCGTCGTGCGCCGACGCGCTCGACGCGAGCCCGAGCGCGAGAGCCAAAGTGAGCGCGCGCGTCACGGCTGCTCCGTCGGCAATCGTCCGGTGGCGCGCATCAGCTCATGATACGCGCGCGCGTACGCCACCTGCGTCTCGACCGTCTCGCGCCGCACCGCCAGCGCGCGATCCTTGGCCGCGATCAGCTCGGCCAGCGAGATCTGCCCCGCCTGGTACGCGCGCCCGAGCAGCTCGAGGTTGCGCTCGGCGCGCGGCAGCGCGGCGCGATACAGCTCGGCGCTCTTGCGCGCGCCGTCGAGCGAAGCGCGCGCCATCGCCACGTCGGCGCGCTGCGAAAGCTCCGCCGCGCTGCGCTCGGCGCGCGTCTCGTCGACGGCCGCCTGCGCCGCGCGCACCTCCGCCTGCCGGCGATCCCAGATCGGCAGCGGCAGCGACAAGCGCCCGACGAGTACGTCGGCCTGGTGCGCCAGCCGCAGCGGCGGCGGCGCGGTCGACTCGACGAACAGCTGCTCGCGCTGCCAGCCGAACGTCACCGTCGGGCTCGGCACCAGCTCGCGACGCTGGAGGCGCAGCTCGCCGCGCGCCGCTTCGTGCGCCCGCTCCGCCGCGCGCACGCCCGCGCCGACGAACTTCGCCGGCGCCTCGACGGCGATCGGCGCCGGCGGCTCGCCCGCGGCTTCGAGCGCATCACCCGCGCCTTCGAGCGCATCACCCGCGTCACTGGCGATGATGCGCGCGAGCTGCGCCTGCGCGCGCCGGTGCTCGCCCTCGGCCGCCTGCGCGTCGGCCTGCGCGCGCGCCACGTCGAGCGCAACCACGTTGCGCTCCACCTCCGAGATGTCGCCCGCCGCGAAGCGCGCCTCCGCGATCCGCGCCAGCCCCGCGTCGAGCTCGACCGTCTGCGCCGCCAGCGCGCGCATCCGCTCGGCGCGCCACAGCGCCAGCCACGCGTCGGCCGCGTCGCGCGCCACGCCCAGCTCGAACGCGCGCACCCGCGCCCGCGCCTCGTCGAGCCGCGCGCCCGCCGCCGCGCGCCGCAGCCCGCGCTGCCCGCCGAGCTCGAGCTCCTGCGACAGCGCCACGCCCGCGCGATACTCGCCGTGATCGCCGAACGCGCGATCGTCGCCGTACTCGCCCTCGACGGTAGGATTGGCGCGCAGCAGCCGCGCCGCGCCGACCACCTCCGCCTCGCTCGCGCCGATGCGCGCGCGCGCGGCCGCGAGCTCCGGATTTCTCGCCAGCGCGCGATTCACCGCCTCGCCGCGCGTCAGCGGCTCGCCGAGCGACAGCCCCGGCCAGAGCGCGAGCAGGCAGAGCACACGCATCGCCGCATCATGTCCGGCCTCGGCACCGCCCGCAACTGAGGTACCATCCATATTAATGATGGCGAAGCGCTCCGTGCTGGCGATCACGCTGCTCGCCTCGTGCGGCGGGCGCGCGCCGCTCCAGCCGCTCCCCGACGGCGGCCCGCCCGACGTCGCGCGCTTCGCCGCCATCGGCGACTACGGCTCCGGCTCCGCCGACGAGGGCGCGGTCGCCGATCTGATCCGCAACTGGGGCGCCGACTACATCGTCACGCTCGGCGACAACAACTATCCGAGCGGCGAGGCCGCCACCATCGACGACAACATCGGCCGCTTCTACGCCGACTACATCGGCGGCTACCACGGCCGCTTCGGGCCGGGCTCGCCGGTCAACCGCTTCTGGCCGTGCATCGGCAACCACGATCGCTACTCGATGCCGCCGCTGCAGCCGTACCTCGACTACTTCCACGCGCTGCCGAACAACGGTCGCTACTACGACGTGGTGATCGGCGACGTGCAGCTGTTCGCGCTCGACTCGAACGATCCGCGCGATCCGGCGCTCGAGCCCGACGGCTTCACCATGGACTCGGTGCAGGGCCGCTGGCTCCAGTCGCGGCTCGCGCTGTCGAAGGCGTGCCACAAGATCGTCTTCTTCCACCATCCGCCGTACAGCTCGGGCACGTTCGGCGTGTCGCAGATGCAGTGGCCGTTCAAGGCGTGGGGCGCCGACGTGGTGATGACCGGGCACGAGCACTTCTACGAGCGGCTCGACGTCGACGGGATCCCGTACATCACGCAAGGGCTCGGCGGCGACGACAAGTTCGGGTTCAACGACACGCCCGACGCGCGCTCGCGCGTGCGCTACAACCAGGACTTCGGCGCGCTGCTCATCACCGCCGACAAGCACGGCATCCACTACGAGTTCCGCACCGTCAGCGGCGTCACCGTCGACACGCTCACGGTCCCGAAGAGCTGCTTATAATCGGGCGCGTGGCGCGCGTGTTCTTGCTATCGCCGGCGCACCTCGGCGGCGAGCGGGCGCGGATGGTGCTGGCGCCGGGCGCGCGCTTCGACCTCGCCGAGCGCTTGCGCCGCGGCGAGGCCACCGTCGGCGAAGTGATGGCGTTCGTGAGCGGGCTGTACTTTCGCGGCAAGCTCGCCTACGCGCGCGCGTTCGCCCGCCCGCCGAGCGCCGACCTCGACGGCGCGCTGGTGATCACCGCGTCGCGCGGCCTGGTTCCCGCGTCGTCGCCGATCGACGCGCGCGCGCTCGAGAAGCTCGGTGCCGTCGACATCGACGTCGACGACTCGCGCTACCGCCGCCCGCTCGAGCGCGACGCGCGCCTGCTGGCCGCGCTCCCCGACTGCGAGTTCGTCCTGCTCGGCAGCGTCGCCACGCACAAATACGTCGGCGTGCTCGAATCGATCCTCGGCGAGCGCCTGCTCTTCCCGCCGTCGTTCGTCGGCCGCGGCGACATGAGCCGCGGCGGCCTGCTCCTCCGCTGCGCCCGCTCCGGCGACGAGCTCGACTACGCGCCCGTGCGCGGCGCCATCCGCCACGGCCCCCGCCCGCCCCGCCTCCCGCGCCAGCGCTGACTAGCATAGTGCGGTTTCACGATGACATGGCCGTAGCCGTAGCCGTAGCCGTAGCCGTAGCCGTGAAGATCGTTGACGGCTACGGCTACGGCTACGGCCACGGCCACGCCAAGGTGAAAGCGGTCTAGCGCTCGGGCGGTGGTGAGACGATGGTCGGCGGCGCGGGCTCGGGGGCGGTGTAGCCCTCGTCGGTGCGTAGCTCGTCGCGGATGCGCTTGGCGACGAACAGGAACGGGAACGAGAGGAACAGGCCGACGAAGCCGAGCACGTGCTCCCACGCCAGCAAGCTCACGATCAAGACGAAGCCGGGCAGGTGGACGTGCCGCGCCGCCAGCCGCGGATTCAAATAGTACGACTCGATCTTGTGCAGGATGAACGTCAGCACCACGAACACCACCACGCCCAGCCACCCCTGCGCCTTGTACGCCAGCAGCGTCAGCACCGCGCCCGACACGAAGTTGCCGACCACCGGCACCAGCCCCGACACGAAGATCATCAGCACCAGCGCCGGCG
>DASREC010000530.1:0-19496 GCA_035652295.1 Polyangia bacterium | reverse complement strand
GTGCACGACGGGGTGACGGTCGACTTTCAGACGGTGTTCGTGGCGGCGCCGCCGCGCAGCCGCGCGCGCCGGCCGCCCGCGCGTTGATCGCAACCGACTTGCAAGAGAGGACTCCATGAACCATCGCCCACTCGCGCCTTCGCTCGTGATCGCCGCGCTCGCCGCCGGATGCGGAAGCGGCGCGCCTGCGCAGCAGCAAAACGCGTCGCTGTTCGGCGAAGTGCACGTCCACGGCTTTCCCGGCGGCGCGCACCCGGGCGCGCTGTTCATCGCCCGCGGCGTTCCCGCCAGCCAGGCCGACGGCGACAGCCTGTTCCCGACGGTGCCGGCGCGCAGCGACGGCGCGTGCAAGCTGACGCTGTCGACCGACCCGCGCGACGCGCCGTGGCCGCCGCTGGTCGGCGCCGGCAACGTGCGCATCAGCGGCGGCGGGCAGGTGCCCGAGCTCGAGCTGGTGTTCGACGCCTCGACGTCGACGTATCGGCCGTCACCGCCGCTGCCGGCGGGACGCGGCATCTTCGACGGCGGCGAGCTGCTCACCATCACCGCGCCGGGCGGCGACGCGCCGGGGTTCAGCGGCACGATCGCCGCGCCGATGCCGATCGCGGTCACCTCGGGGCTCGAGCCGCCCGACGGCGCGGACGTGATCGTGACGTGGGTGCCCGATCACGCCGAGCGCATCGACGCCGCGCTGCTCGCCTCCACCAGCGACGGGCGCTGGGCGATGGTCGAGTGCACTGCGCCCGACGAGGGCGGCAGCCTGACCATGCCGGCGTCGCTGCTCGCCGCCATGCCCGCGCCGCCGCGCGACCTCGAGCTCGACGTGAGCCGCGATCGGCTCGGCGTGGCGCGCGCGCAGAGCGGCGCCGGCGTGCTGGTCCACGCGGGCTACGAGGTCGCGCTCAAAGCGCACCAGGACTGAACCGCTCGTAGCTTTCGTCTGGCCCGTCGAGAAAATGCGCGAATACTTCGCGGATGTTTTTCCGCGCGGCGTGCCTCGCGCTGGTCGCCGCCGCGCCGGCGATGGCCGAGGAGTACGTGCCCGGCCGCGTGCTGGTCCGCTATCGCGAGGGCGCGCGGCCGGCCCCCCGCGGCGCGCGCCTGGAGCGCACGCTCGCCGGCCACACGGCGCTGTTCGCCGTCGCCGACGCCGACGCGGCGCTGGCCGAGCTGCGCGATCACCCGGCGGTGGCGTGGATCGAGCGCGAGCACGTGCGCCGCCGCGCCGCCGCGACGGTGACGCCCGACGACGCGCTGTATCCGCAGCAGTGGGCGCTGCCGGCGATCCACGCGCCGGCGGCGTGGGCGCGCACCACCGGCTCGAGCGCGGTGGTGGTGGCGGTGCTCGACAGCGGCATTTTGCCGCACCCCGAGCTGACGCCGCGCCTGACCGCCGGCTGGGACTTCATCAGCGACGCGGCCAACGCCGGCGACGGGGATGGGCGCGATCCCGATCCCACCGACGCCGGCGATCGCGACCCGACGTCGTCGATGCTGCACGGCACGCACGTGGCCGGCATCATCGGCGCGAGCGCCGACAACGGCGTCGGCGTGGCCGGCGTCGACTGGCGCTGCCGCGTGCAGCCGGTGCGCGTGCTCGGCGTCGACGGCGGGCGCGGTGACGACGGCGACATCGCCGACGCCATCCGCTGGGCCGCCGGGCTGCACGTCGACGGCGCGCCCGACAACCCGACGCCGGCCGACGTGATCAACCTGAGCTTCGACGGGCGCGGGCTGTCGCGCGCGCTGCAGGACGCGGTCGACGACGCGACGGCGCGTGGCGCGGCGGTGGTGGCGGCCGCGGGCAACGACGGCGCCGACGCCGCCGGCTATGCGCCCGGCGGGCTCGACGGCGTGATCAGCGTCGGCGCCGCCGACGAGAACGGGCGGCGCGCGGCCTACTCGAACTTCGGCGCGCGCGTCACGCTGCTCGCGCCCGGCGGCACGTACCAGGAGGACTCGCCGGGCCGGTTCGCCGCCATTCTCTCGACGCTGTTCGTGCCGCCCGCCGACGCGGCCTACGTCTACTACGCGGGCACGTCGCAGGCGGCGCCGTACGTCGCCGGCGCGATCGCGCTGATGAAGTCGATCGATCCCGCGCTCTCGCCGCTGCGCGCGCGCGCGATCCTCTCAGCGTCGGCCGGCGCGGGCGGGCGCTGCGCCGAAGGTTGCGGCGGCGGGCTGCTCGACCTCGACGCGGCGCTGGCGCTCGCCGCCGAGCAGCGCGCGTGCGGCGGCCGCTGCGCCGGCGATCAATGGTGCAGCGCGGGCGAGTGCGTCTCGGCGCCCGGCGTCTCGACGGCGCGCGCGTCCGGCTGTGCCGTCACGCCGCGCGCGCCGCCTGCGCCGCTGCTGGTGTTGGGATCGATGGCGCTGCTGGTCTGCTGCTTCCGAGCGCGACGCCGGTAGCCGCCGCCGCTACGGGTTGACGGTCACCATGCCGGTCATCAACGCGCCGTGCACCTGGCAGAAGTACGGGAAGCTCCCCGCCGCGGAAAAAGTATGCGAGTACGTCGCGGGTCCGGTCATCGCGTACGCCGCGCCGCTGCACGCCTGCACGCTCGGCTGCTGCCCGTTGCTGCAGAACTGCCCGTCGGGCGCGCCCGGCGTTCCCGAGGTCACGGTGTGCGGCAAACTGCCGGCGGGCCAATTCCACTCGACCGTGTCGCCGACGTTGATCGAGATCTGCGACGGCGCGAACATCATCGATCCGTTCGGCCCGACCGTCACCGTGTGCGTGGTCGCGCCGGTCGTCGGCGGCGGCATCGAGCTGGGCGTGGGCGTGGGCGCGGGCGTCGGTGCCGGCGCCGGTGTCTCCCCACCGCAACCAATCGCCGCGCCCAACACACACGCCAACAACATCAGTGGCTGCTTCATGGAGCACCTCCGACCCCGCAGAGGTGCAATGCGATCGCCAAAGCGGGCTGCAACCCGCTTGCCGAAATGGAAAGAGGCGTGCGCGGATCGGTCACGTCGCCAATCGCTGGAGCGTCGATCACCCGAGTCGCGCTCGACCGAACGCGCTGCGTTCCGCGCGCCGGCCGGCACGCTCCACTCCGCCATGTGCTTGGATCGGTAAAGGCGTGAGAATCGGCAAATCGAGGCGTTTTACGCTAGCGTAGCGGAGTGCAGCGGTGATCGAGCGCGATTCGTCCAACTCATCCGATCATCGCGCTAACGGTTCGGCAGCGCGGCTTCGAACGCCGGCGCCTGCGTCACGCCCGGATCGATCGGCCGGCGCGCGCTCGCGGGACGCAAGCCGAGCACCGAGCAGCGCGTGTCGGTCGGTACCAGCCGGATCTGCTCCGGCCCGTCGCCCACCGCCGCCAGGATCTCCGCGGCCGAGGTGAACTGCACCGGCACCGCGCACACCTCGCCGCGCGGACATTGATTGCCGCTCAACTGCACCTCGTGCCACACCGGGTTCGAGCCGCTCGACATCGCGCTCAGCACGCTCACGAACGCGCCGCCGCCGGCGATCCCCGGATCGGATTGATAGAGGATGCTCACCGATTCGCCGGCCGCGTCGTCCTGCGCCTCGAACTCGCGATACGAAGCGGTGAACAGCTCGCCGCCGTAATACGCCTCGATGGTGCTGGCCGCGGCGCCGCTCGGCTCGCCGCTCGGCGCGGCGCTGCAGGCGACGAGCGGGAACAGAAAGGCAACTGCGGTTCCTCGATGAAGCATGTCGCTTCCTCCTTCGTGCGGATCGCCACCCAGGTGTGCGCGCGGCGTGCCGAGCGCGCGGCGGGCAACGGCCGTTTCCGTCGGGGAAACGGATGGACGTGGCGCGCTCCGTGCCTACGCAACGCTCGTGGGAAGTTTTCGGAAGAACCAATCATGATCGCCCGCTCGCACGAGCGGCGCGGGTTTCCGCTCGAGCTGCGGCTCGGCGATCTCGAGACGTTCTTCGCGGTGCGCCGCTGCGGCGCGGTCACCAGCGCGGCGCGCGTGCTCGGCGTCTCGCCGTCGCACGTGAGCAAGGCGATCGCGCGGCTGGAGGCGCAGCTCCAGGTGGTGCTGCTCAGCCGCGGCGCGCACGGCGTCACGCCCACCGACGAGGCGCTGCGCATCCTGCCGGAGCTGGAGCAGGCGATGGTTCACCTCGAGCGCGCGTTCAAGGGCGGGCACGAAGAGTCGCGCGTGCTCAACTGCGCGGGGCCGTCGTTCCTGGTGTCGCTGCTGCTGCCGGCGATCGCGCAGGCGCTGCCGCGCGCGCGGCTGTATGCGCTCGAGCTGCCGCCGGCGATCCTGCGCGCGATGGCGCCCGAGAACCAATTCGAGATCAGCCTGATCGCCGGGCGCGTGTCGCTGCCGCGGAGCTGGCACCTGCGCGCGGTGGGGCAGGTGCGGCGCGGGCTGTTCGCGCGGCCGCAGCTCGCCGAGCGGCTGCGGCCGTTTCCCGTCGAGCCGGCGCAGCTGCACGCGTGGCCGTTCATCACGCCGATCTACACGCTCAACGGACAGTTCGTGCAGGCCGACGACGACTGTCCGCTCGGATTCGGCGAGCGCAAGCTGGGGCACAAGACGCAGACGCTGCGGGTGGCGCTCGACCTGGCGGCGGGCGTCGATCAGCTCCTGTTCGCGCCGATCGTGGCCGCGCGCGCAGAGGTCGAGGCCGGGCGGCTCGTCGAGGTGCCGGTGCGCGGCTGGCACGTGACCGATGCGCTGACGCTGGCGTGCAACCCGGGGCGGTTGCTGGCGCACGAGTTCAACGCGGTGGCGGCGGCGGTGGAGCAGGCCGCGCGCGAGTGCTCGGCGCCCGCCGCGATCGCCGCCGAGCCGGCCGCCGCCTGCGGCAATTTGCCGCAAGTGGTCAGCGCCGGCGCAGCAGAGGATTAAACGCCAAGACGCCAAGACGCCAATTCAGAATTATTGATTTCTGACCTGGCGTCTTGGCGTTTAATCACTCCGCGCGTCAGGCGCACTGGCCGCCGGCGGCGAGCAGCGACGCGCGCGTGGCGTCGTCGACGCAGGAGGACCACGCCTCGGACGCGCGGCCGCAGCAGCTCGCGAAGCCGAGATCGCCCTCGCAGTCGCCGTTGGTGCGGCACAGGCGCGATGTCCCGCCGCCCGAGCAGCCGGCGATCGCGCCGGTGTCCTGGCAGCTCGACCGGCACTGGAAGGCGCCCGACTGGGCGCAGCTCGTCCGGCCCGGCGGCGCGGCGAAGCGCGCGACCTCCGCGCAGCAGTAGCGCGCGCCGTTGGGATCGCAGTCCTCGGTGCCGTCGCAGCTCACGGTCACGGTCATGCCCGCGCACGCGGCGGCGCAGGCGTAGCTCGTCGGGCTCGCCGAAAAATCGGCGCAGCAGACGAGCCCCGTCGGGCACGCGCGCCCGCCGCAGTTCACGCCGCCGCCGCGCATGATCCCGGGCGCGCCGCCGCAGCCGAGCCACGCCGCCGCCAGCGCGAGCGCAAACCGCCTCATCTCCCGATTGAAGCCCGCGCCCGCGCAAAGATCAACGAACCGCGCGCGCGTTGCCAAAGCCGGCGACATGCCCGATGCTGAGACGGGATGTGGCGACTCGCGGGATTCGGCGTCGCGCTGGCCGCGTGCGCTCCCACGTGTCCCTTCGGCGCCGCCGACGGCGACGAGCTGCTGCCCGAGCCGTGCCTGCACTCGCCGCAGGTGCCGGGGCTGCCCGCGCTCGCGCCCGGCATTCCGCCGACGTCCTTCGTCACGCGCGACGGCAACCGCCTGTTCGTCGACGGCGCGCCGTTCCGCATCGCCGGCCCCAACATCTACTGGCTCGGGCTCGACGAGTGGTACGGCGTTCATCCGCCGACGCCGTTCCGCCAGGACGACGCGCTCCAGGCCGCGTGGCAGATGGGCGCGACCGTGGTGCGCGCGCACTCGCTCGGCATCTCCACCGGCAACTCGCAGTCGTTCGAGCCGGCGCTCGGCCAGTTCAACGACGCGGCGCTGGCCGCCGGCGATCGCGCCATCGCGCAGGCGAAGCAGCTCGGCATCCGGCTGATCGTGCCGCTCACCGACAACTATCGCTACTTCACCGGCGGGCGATTCGACTTCACGCGCTGGCACGGGCTCGACGACTATTTCCACGGCGACGACTTCTTTACCGACCAAACCGTAATCAAAGACTTTGAAGCGTACATTGAGCGGCTTTTGCTGCACGTCAATCCGCTGACCGGGATCGCCTACAAAGACGAGCCGACGATCCTGGCGTGGGAGCTGGGCAACGAGCTGGATCCGGATAAGGGATCGCTCTACGTGCCGTGGTCGGCGGCGATCGCGCGCTTCATCAAGACGATCGACGCGCGCCACCTGATTGCCGACGGGAGCGCCAAGGCGTCGCACGATCCGGCGGGGCTGGCGATCGCCGAGATCGATCTCTACACCACGCACTTCTACAACTGCACCGCCGATCCGGGCGACATCGCACGCGCGGCGGCGCCGGTCGCCGCGGCGGGAAAGGTTTTCTATATCGGCGAATACGACTGGACGCAGGACACGCCAATCGCTTTGCAAATCATGCTCAAAATCATCGAGCAAAACCCGGACGTATCGGGCGATTTGTATTGGAGCCTGTGGGGCCACACCGATACCTATGGCTATGCGGGCGGCGACCTCTATTCGCTGCACGTGCCGGGCGACGACGGAGGACGGCAGCAGCGGGTCGGATCGCTGCGCGCGCACGCGTTCGCGATCCGCGGCGCGCCGCTGCCGGCGTGGGCGCCGCCGCCCGCGCCGACGCTGGTGATGGCCGCGCCCGCGGCCGGCGGCGTCGCGCTCACCTGGCGCGGCTCGGCCGCCGCGGCCGCGTACACCGTCGAGACCGCCGCCGACGCCACCGGTCCGTGGAGCCTGGTCTGCGCCGCGTGCGCCAGCGATCTCGCGCTGCCGTGGAACGCGCCCGCGCTCGACGGCTTCGTGCGCGTCACGCCGATCGCCTGCGACGGCACGCCCGGCGCCGCCAGCGCGCCCGCCGCCACGCCCTGAGCGGGAAGAGGCGGCGCGAATTGCGGTATAAAGGATCCGCAGCGTGGAGGTCCCCCATGATCCCCGTCGAAGCGCCTCGTCCTCGCGCGCTCGTGGTCGCCACCGTCGCCGTGCTGGCGGCGGGCGGGCTCGCGCTGTTCCTGTCGGCGCCGCGCCGCGCGACGCACGCGCCCGCCGGCTATCGCGCGATGGAGGTCACCGCCGTGACGCCGACCGGCAGCGCCGGCTACGCGGTGCAGCTCGCCGACGCCGGCCGCTCGCGGTCGATCACCGTCTACGTCGGCGCGAGCGAAGGGCTGGCGATCTCGCTGCGCGTCGAGGGCCGCCGCTATCCGCGCCCGCTGAGCATGGACCTGCTCGACTCGGTGCTGCGCGAGCTCGGCGGCGAGCTCGAGCGCGTGCAGATCGACGAGCTGCGCGACAACACCTTTCACGGCTCGCTGATCGTGCGCCAGGGCTCGCGCACCATCGACGTCGACGCGCGCCCGTCGGACGCGCTCGCGCTCGCGCTCGGACGCCGGGCGCCGATCCTGGTCGCCGAGCCGGTGATCGCCGCCGCCGGCCACGACGTCGATCGCTAGCCGCCGCGCCGCATGGAGAACGTCGACACGCGTCCGGCGGTGCAGGCGATCCTCACCGCCGACACGCTGATCCAACACTACGTGCGCGCGGTGGACAAGGTGCGCCGCTCGCTCGGCCGCGACGAGCTGGAGATGAGCGCGCAGATCGGCGACGCCAACCGCACCTATCCGTCGATCTGGGAGCACCTCGATCACGCGCGCGCGCTGCTCGCCGCCGAAGGGCGCGGCACCTCGGAGTTCGATCGCCTGCGCGAGGCGGCGGGCGGCAACACGGTGCAGGGCATCGACAGCGAGCGCAGCCCGGGCAAAGATCTGTTCGGCGGCTATCAGCAGCAGACGCTGACGCTGCACTTCAATTTGCGCGGCGTGAACCTGGCGCACCACGCGAGCCACGCGCTCAAGCAGGTGATGACCGAGGTCGACTGGAAGCGGCTCGAGCTGCAGGACTCGATCCCCGTCGCCGATCTCAAGCGCGGCAAGCTGACGTGGTGGATCATCGGCCTGGCGGCGGCGGGCGCGGCGGCGTACCTGCTCTTGCGCTGAGCGCGATCGCGCGCGCGATGCGCTTGGCGCGGCGGCTGCACGAACGCCGGGGATGACCTCGATGCTGAAGAGAATTCGCAAGGCGCCGTTCTTTCCGATCGTGCCGTTCGTCCCGATGGCGATCATGGGCGGCTTGATCGCGCTCGAGGCGATCATGCTGGTGCGCATGCGCAAGCTCGCCCGGTCGGTAGACGAGCTGCTCGGCGCGCGGGCGCCGCAGCAGGCCTGACGCCGCGCCGATCCGATCGCGCCGGGCCATCGTAGGATGGTTCATGAGCACGTTCGTGTTGGTGCACGGATCGTTTCACGGCGGCTGGTGTTGGGAGCGCGTCGTGCCGGAGTTAGTCGCGTTGGGCCATCGCGCGCTCGCGCCCGATCTGCCGGGGCGCGGCGGCGACGCGACGCAGACGCTCGACGCGTACGCGCGCAGCATCGGCGAGGTGATCGCGGCGCAGGCGGAGCCGGTGGTGCTGGTCGGGCACAGCATGGGCGGCGTGGTGATCACCGCCGTCGCCGAGCGGATGCCGGAGCGGCTCGCGCGCCTGGTCTACGTCTGCGCGTTCCTGCCGGCGAGCGGTCAGTCGCTGCTCGAGCTGGCGAAGAGCGACACCGAGAGCGCGCTGATGCCGGCGCTGGTGATCGACGAGGCGAGCGGGCTGCACCACGTGCGCGCGGACGGCGCGCGCGTGGCGTTCTACCACGACTGCGCCGAGGCCGACGCCGAGCGGGCGATCGCGCGGCTCGGCCGCGAGCCGCTGGCGGTGGTGGCGGCGCCGGTCGCGACCACCGCCGAGCGCTTCGGCCGCGTGCCGCGCACCTACGTCGAGTGCACCGACGATCGCGCGCTCGGCCCGTCGCTGCAGCGGCGCATGCACGCGGCGCAGCCCTGCCGCGTCGAGCGCCTCGCGTCGAGCCACTCGCCGTTCTACTCGCAGCCCGCCGCGCTCGCGCGGCTCCTCGCCGGCTAGGCGGGAGCGTGGCCGAGCTTCTTGCGCCCGTCGGCGAACAGCACCACCACCGTGGTCCCCTCGATGGCGACCACCGCGCCCTTGCCGAACTTGACGTGCTGGATCAGCGCGCCGCGTGCGTAGTGGGTCTTGAGCGAGTAGGCCGCGAACGCCTCGTCGGGCTGCCCCGCGATCCACTCGTCCCACGTCTTCTCCTTCTCGACCGGCTTGGCGAAGATGGGCGCGACGTCGTCGGAGGACCGCGAGCCGCCGGAGGAGCGCTGCTTGGTTCGTTTCATCGACATGAAGCGAACGATACGACAACCGGCGCCGCGTGCGATAGTTGGGCATGCCGAGCGGCGAGCGGGTGGGCTGGCTGCAGCGCCTCGAGGCGCTGGCCGATCGCTTCGTCCCGCCCGAGCTGATCGAGCGATCGCCCGAGGACGCGCGCCGGGCGCGCTTCGCGGTGGGGCTCTCCTGGATCGCGGGGTCCATCTTTCTCGTGGCGTCGTTCGTCCAGGCGTCGGCGAACACCCGCGCCGTGGTGGTGCTCAACGCGGCGTCGGCGGCGCTGTGCTTCGCGGTGCCGTTCGCGCTGCGGCGCTTCGGACGGCTGGTGCTGCTCTGTCACGTGGTGCTGGCGGTCAACTTCTGCAAGTACGTCTCGGTGCCGCTCCTCTTGCGCGGCGCCGGGCTGAGCGGCGCCACGGTGTTGCTCGCGCAGCTCCCGCTCATGGCCACGTTCCTCGTCGGCGTGCGCGGCGGCGCGGTGTGGGCGATCCTCTCGACGGCGGCGAGCATCGTCATCGGGCTGCTCGGGCGCGCGGGGTTGATCGTCGATCGGCTGCCGGCGGAGCACCGGCTGTTCAACGATCACTTCGTGCTCGCCGGCTCGACGGTGGTGCTGTTCTCGATCGCGGTGCTCTACGAGCGCAAGAAGGACGCGGCGCAGCGGCACATCGCCGAGCTGGACGCGCGCCGGCAGTCGGCCGAGCTCGAGCGCGTCAAGGCGGTGGCCAAGGCGCAGCTCGCGGAGGCGGAGCGGCTGGCGTCGCTCGGGCGGATCGCGGCGGCGACCGCGCACGAGATCAACAATCCGCTCACGTACGTGATGGGCAACCTGCACCTGCTCGCCGAGTCGCTGCCGCCCGAGGTGCCGGCCGATCTCACCGCCGCGATCCACGACGCCGTCGACGGCGCCGAGCGCATCGGGCGCGTGGTGGCGAACATGCGGCTGTTCGCCCAGCCGCGCGAAGGTCCGCTGCAGGCGGTGAAGATCGAGGAGTCGATCGACGTGGCGCTGCAGATGGCGCAGTCGTTCACGCGCGCGCGCGCCCGGGTCGAGACGCGGCTCGCCGCGGCGCTGCCCAAGGTGATGGCCGACGTCGCGCGATTGGCGGAGGTGGTGCTCAACCTGGTGATCAACGCGGCGCAGGCGATCCCCGAAGGACACGCCGCCGAGCACCAGATCCTCGTCGAGGCGCGGGTGCTCGGCCCGGCGGTGGTGCTGGAGGTGAGCGACGCGGGCCACGGCGTCTCGACCACCGGCGAGAAGGGCCAGGCGGCGCTGGTGCCCGCCTGGTCGATCGGCGAGGGCACCGTCCTCGGGCTCGCGCTGTGCGAAGGGATCGTGCAGAGCTTCGGCGGCACGATGACGTTCGAGAAGCACGACGGGCGAACGCTCGCGCGCATCACGCTCGTCGCCGCGCCGTGAGCAGCGGCGGTGGCGCCGGTCGCGGGGCGCGGTATCTTTTCCGGGTGACGAGACGTGCGTGGCTCGCGCCGGTGGTGCTGCTCGGCGCGCTCGGGCTCGACGGCGGCGCGCGCGGCGAGGAGAGCGGCGCGTTTCCGTGGAGCCGCGTGCACGGGCCGGCGGCGGGACCGGCGGAGGCGATCGGCGGCTACAGCGCGGGCTGCATGCGCGGCGCGGTCGAGCTGCCGTCGAGCGGGCGCGGCTTCGTGGTGATGCGCCCCGAGCGCGGGCGCGTGTTCGGCCAGCCGAGCCTGGTGGCGTTCTTGCGCGAGCTGGGCGCGCGCGTGCTCGCCCGCCGCGTCGGCCTCCTGCGCGTCGGCGATCTCGGACAGCCGCGCGGCGGGCCCGCGCCGACGGGACACGCCAGCCACCAGACCGGCCTCGACGTCGACGTCTGGTACCTGCTCGATCCGGCTTCGCGCGCGCGCGAGCCGAGCCCGGTGGTCGACGTCGCGCGGCGCCGCCTCACGAGCAGCTTTTCGCCGCGCATCGCGCGCGTGCTCCAGCTGGTGGTCGCCGACGCGCGCGTCGATCGCGTGTTCGTCAACCCGGTGGTCAAGCGCGCGCTGTGCGATCGCGCCGGCGCCGATCGCGCGTGGCTGCGCAAGGTGCGGCCGTGGTGGGCGCACCACGAACATTTTCACGTGCGGCTCGCGTGCCCGTCGGGCAGCCCCGACTGCGAGGCGCAAGCGCCGCTGCCGCCGGGCGACGGCTGCGACGAGCTCGACTGGTGGCTCAAGCCGAAGAGCGTCGCCGAGCGCGACAAGCAACACCACGACTACCAGTCGCGCATCGGCTCGGCGCCGGTGCTGCCCGCGCGCTGCCAGGAGGTGCTCGACGCGCCTGGATCCGGATCTGCACTCGACGGCGAAAGGAGGTGAACGCGATGCGCATCGGAATGATCGGCGCCGGGAACGTCGGCAGCACGCTCGCCGAGCTGTTGATCCGCGCGGGACACGACGTGACGCTCTCTCACCAGGGCTCGCCCCTCGAGCTGCGCGGCCTCGTCGCCCGGCTGGGCGAGCGGGC
Source organism: Polyangia bacterium (assembly GCA_035652295.1). Classification (GTDB taxonomy): domain Bacteria; phylum Myxococcota_A; class Polyangia; order Palsa-1104; family Palsa-1104; genus DASREC01. The sequence goes on along the minus strand of DASREC010000530.1, from coordinate 7,682 downwards.
GTACGCGGGCACCGTCGAGGAGGCGGCGCGGTTCGGCGACGCGGTGGTGCTGGCGATCCCGTTCGGCAAGCTCGGCGAGCTGCCGCGCGAGCCGTTCACGAACAAGATCGTGATCGACGCGACCAACTACTATCCGGAGCGCGACGGCGATTTTCCCGAGCTGCGCGAAGGGCGCGTCACGTCGAGCGAGCTCACCGCCCGCCACCTCGCGGACGCGCGCATCGTGAAGGCGTTCAACAGCCTGCCGATGCGCGTGCTGGCCGAGCGCGCGCGGCCTCGCGGCGCGCCCGATCGGATCGCGCTGCCGCTGTCGAGCGAGTTCCCCGAGGCCAAGCGCGTGGTGGCGCAGCTCATCGACCAGGTGGGCTTCGACCCGATCGATCTCGACGGGCTGGCCCCCGGCGGGCGCCTGCACCAGAACGGCGGCCCGCTCTACGGCAGGCCGCTCACCGTCGACGAGATGCGCCTCGCGCTGGGCCTGGGCGGCGAGCAGCCGCGGGCCTCGTGAGTCCGTTAGACCAAACCGCCGCGCGCTTCCGTATATTAATGATGTGAACCGGCCGAAGAGCGCCTGGGCGGTAATGAGCCATCGCACGAGGCGCGCGGCGCTGCAGGGCGCGCGGCTGGCGGCGTGGTGGTGGACGCCGGCGCGCTGGCCGACGCCCGAGCGCTACGCGGCCGCGCGCCACGGATCGCTCGACGCGCCCGCCGGCGAATTGCGCGTGGCGCTGGCGCGCGCCGACGGTTTCGCCGACGCGGCGCTGGAGGCGGGCAAGCGCAAGAACCTGGCGCTCGCGGCGCCGGCGTTCGACGGCGTGGTGCTGGCGCCCGATCGGCCGCTCTCGTTCTGGCGCACGCTCGGCCGCGCGGGCGCGGATCGCGGCTACACGTGGGGCATGGAGCTGCGCGGCGGCTGCGTGGTGCCGGCGATCGCGGGCGGGCTGTGCCTGCTGTCGAACGCGCTGTTCGAGCTGGCGGTGCGCGCCGGCTGGCGCATCCTCGAGCGGCACGGCCACTCGCTCGAGGCGATTCCGCCCGCGCCCGGCAGCGTGCCGCTCGACGCGACGGTGGCGTGGCCCGACGTCGACCTGGTGTTCGCGCCGCGGCACGGCGCCGCGCGACTGTCGGTGGCGATCGACGCCGACGCGCTGCACGTCGCCGCGTTCGCCGCCGAGCCGCCGCGCGAGCGCATCGAGCTCTCGCTCGACGAATCGATCGGCCAGCGCGGCGCCGATCGCGTGCGTCGCAGCCGCGTGATGCGCCGCCGCGTCGACGCCGCCGGCGCGCTCGTCGCCGTCGAGGAGGTGGCGCGCTCGGAGCGGCGCATCCTCGACGCGCACGAGCTCGGCAAGACGTGCATCCGCTGCGGCGAGCACGAGTGCCGCGATCGGCCGAGCGAGGCGGTGCTGATCTCGCTGCGGACGCCGAGGCGATGATCAAGCTCGCTCCGGCGCTGCTGGTCGTCTCGCTCTCGCTCTCGCCCCCCGCGTCCGCCGAGCCGCTCGATCAAATCCGCTTCACGCACTGGGGCGCGCTGCCGCTCTCGTTCCTCGATCGCCGCCCGTATTTTCTCCCGCGCGAGGAGCTGCTGGCGTTTCCCGTCGCCGCGCCGCCGGCCAACAGCGCGCCGTCGACGCGCCGCGAGCTCGACGAGCTGCTCGAGCTCGAGCGCGCGCGCACGCAGGCGGAGCGGCGATCGATCGAGCAGCATCGCGAGTACGCCGGCGTGTGCGGCGCGTTCTTCGCCGCGCTCCACCGCGCGCCGGCGTCGGCGCCGAAGACGATGGCGCTGCTCGAGCACGTCGACCAGGACGCGACGGTGGCGGTGTTCAACGCCAAGCGCCGCTTCGAGCGCGCGCGGCCGCACCAGCTCGAGCCGAGGCTCGCGCCGTCGATCCCGGTGCCGCCGCATCCGGCGTATCCGAGCGGGCACGCGCTGCAGGGCCACCTGGTCGCGCGCGTGCTGGCGTCGCTCGTGCCGCGCGAGCGCGAGACGCTGTTGGCGCTCGGCGTCCAGATCGGCCGCGAGCGCGAGATCGCCGGGCTGCACTACCCGAGCGACTCGGCCGCCAGCCGCGCGCTCGGCGAGCTGCTGTTCGCGCGCCTCGAACGCGACGCGCGCTTTCGCGCCGAGCTCGACGCCGCGCGCGCCGAGTGGCCGTAGCCGCGTTGTAACGCTTCGCCCGCCGCCGCGACTCATCTAAGATTCTCTCGGAGGGTGAAGATGGAAAAGCGCGGCGCGTCGGGGGATCACTCGTCGGGGACGTTGGCGTACGGCGACCGGCCGCGGCGCGCGGCGGGGATCGACGAGACCCTGCCCGCGCCGGCGGCGGCCGCGCCGGTCGACGCGGTGTCGGCGAGCGCGTCCAATGTGCGCTCGACGGTGCTGCCGCGCATGGAGCGCCGCGAAGGCGCGCCGCGCGTGGTGCTCGAAGGCCGGCCGCGCTATCAGGAGCTGAGCGCGCTCGGCGCCGGCGGACAGGCCGAGGTGACGCTGACGCGCGATCACGACATCGATCGCGCGGTGGCGGTCAAGCGGCTCCTGCCCGAGCGCACCGACGAGGCGTCGCTGCTGCGCTTCGTCGAGGAGATCCGCGTCGTCGGTCAGCTCGAGCATCCCAACATCGTCCCCATCCACGACGTCGGCGTCGACGAGCACGGCCGCTACTTCTTCGTCATGAAGTACGTCGAGGGCGAGACGCTCGAGTCGATCATCGAGAAGCTGCGCGCCGGCGACGAGGCGTACGCGCGCCGCTACACCATCGAGCAGCGCCTGCAGATCTGCATGGAGGTGCTGCGCGGCGTGCAGCACGCGCACGAGCTCGGCATCGTGCACCGCGATCTCAAGCCGGGCAACGTCATGATCGGCTCGCTCGGCGAGGTGGTGATCATGGACTGGGGGCTGGCCAAGCGGCTCGACGGCGCGCCCCTGCCGGCGGCGAGCGGCGACGGCGGCGCGCCGGCGGGCGACGAGCGCGCGCGGCTGTTCGCCACGCACGCGGGCGCGCTGCTCGGCACGCCGGCGTACATGGCGCCCGAGCAGGCGGCGGGGCGGCTCGACGAGGTCGACGCGCGCAGCGACGTCTACAGTCTCGCGGTGATGTTCTACGAGCTGCTGTGCCTCGAGCATCCGCGCCGCCACTGCGCGACGGTGGCGGAGATGATCGCGTCGGTGATCGACGAGCCGATCTCGAAGACGCGCGTCATCCTCGACTTCGGCCGCGTGGGCGCACCGCCGGCGCTCGCGCACTTCGTGCGGCACGGGCTCGATCCCGATCCGGCGCGCCGCTACCCGTCGGTGGCGGCGATGCGCGAGCGGCTCGAGGCGGTGCGCGACGGCAAGGCGCCGGTCGAGTGCGTGGTGACGTTCACGCAGCGCGGGCTGCGCGGGCTGTCGCGCGGTGTCGATCGCCACCCGTACGTCGTGCTCGCGTCGGCGGCGCTGATCGGCCTCGGCGGGCTCGCCGGCGCGGCCGTGCTCGTCGCCTCACTATTGCGCTAGCGCCACACCGATCGGGTCAACTGACCCTAGCCCGGCGTGCGCGCCCGCCGGTTTCCCCCGGCGGCAGCGCCGCGATCGCGCGGATCTCCGCGGGTTGCGCGCGCGCGCGGTTGGTCTGGTCCTTGAACAGGCCCCGTGCGCCCGAGGCGGCGGACGTGAGCAACCCAACCCTTCAAAGCAGACGCGCGCCCGCCGACGGAAGCGCGCTCGAGGACGTCTGCCGCGGCCACTTCGCGCGCCATCGCTCGGGCGATCCCAACGCGCTCAACGCGCTGATGGTGGCGATCTACCCGCTCATCCACCGCTTCATGTACCGCCTCGCGCGCGCCAGCGATCGCGACGCGCGCGAGGACCTGGTGCAGAACGCGCTCGAGCAGGTGTGCCGATCGATCGGCGGCTTCGAGGGGCGCTCGCGCTTCTCGACGTTCGTGTTCGCGGTGTGCCACCGCGTGGCCGCGCGCTCGCGCCGCTACGAGCGCGTGCGCGGCTGGTTCAAGCGCGACGCCGAGGACGCGTGCTCGCCGCAGGGCGGCGCCGCGCCCGACGAGCTGCTCGACGACGCGCGCAACCTGGCCGTGGCGCGCGCCGCGCTCGATCGGCTCGAGCTCGAGGAGCGCACCGCGTTCGTGATGCACGAGCTGGAGGAGCTGCCGCTCGACGAGATCGCGGTCGCGCTGCGCTGCTCGACGCGCACCGTGAAGCGCCGCCTTCGCTCGGCGCGCGCGCAACTCCTGAGCTAGGCGAACTGGCTGCGAAAGACGGCCTTGATGTGGGCCAGGCGCGACTCCAGCTCGACCACTCTTTGCGTCAGGCCGGCCGCGTGCGCCATTCGAATCGCGTCGCGAAAGTAGTCTTTGCAGTCGCTGTACTCGACGGCGGCGGCGCGCGCGTCACGGGCGTCGTACATGCGATCGTAGGCGGCCTCGCCGAGGCGCACGAGCGCGTCGATCGCCGGCTCGTCATTCATGAACGTTCGAACGCGTCGCGCCGCCCGGCGATCTGGCCGCGCCGCCGCGATCGCGTAGAATCGTCTGGTGCGCCGCTTCACGATGCTCGCCGGCGTCTGTGCGCTGCTCTTCGCCGGCGAGGGTCACACCAGCTATCACAGCTCCGTCCACAAACAGTATCCGGGGATCACCGTCTCGGTCGGCTATTCGGACTTCGGCGATCAGCCGGGCGGGCCGAGCCTCGACGAGATTCGCGCCGCCGCGGAGAAGACGCTGGAGGAGGGCGCGCCGCGCGTGCACCGCCTCTACGTTCACTTCGCCACCGCGGCGCACGGCTATCGCCGGCTGCGCCCGCTGCTCGCGCCGAAGGCGTCCACGCCGGACGGTGAGCGCGGCTTCGCCATTCAGGTGATGGCCAACGCGGCGGCGCTCGACGGCTGGGTGCATCTGCGCGCGAAGCCCGCGGACGCCGTGGCGGAGAAGCTGTCGTTCGACTTCGCGCTGTCGCAGCTCGCGCGGGGCGGCGCCGCCGACAAGGCGGGGCACGAGCCGTACGAGCAGATCGGCGGGTCGCTGGTCGCCGACGTCGCGTTCGATCCCAATCCCGCGACGTGCGCCGGCCACGAGCTGAGCGTGGAGTTCCTGCGCGCGCGCGAGCCGGCGCTGCGCGCGCTCGCCGCCGCGCCCGATCAAGCGAACGAAGCGGCGCGCGGCCAATGGGTGGCGCGCGCCTGGGTCGCCGCCTTCGACGACAAACCATTCCCGGCAAAGATCTTCGAGCAGCTCGACGGCTTCACGCCCGACGAGCGCGCGCACGGCCTGAAGCTGCTGGTGCTGCTGCTCTCCGACGCGCGCTGGGACGCGGGCGTCGCCGCCGTGCGCGCGCGCGCCAAAGACGATCCCGCGTTCGCCGCCTGGCTCGAGCCGCTGCTCAAAGCGCGCTGAGCCGCCCTCATCACAAACCCTCGACGTAGACGCAGCCGGACACCGCCGGCGGCGGCGGCAGGACGGCCGCGTGGCCCATGTTCGGCTGCGACAGGTAGTAGTTCGCCGCGCTGATCAGGTACTGCGCCGACACCGATCCCAGGCCGCCCTGCACCGTCGCGCAGGTGTTGTTCTGCTTCAGGTTCGCGTACAGCACGTCCTGGTACTCGACGGAGAGGAACGCGAGCGGCGCCAGCGTCGGCGGCTGCGCCGGCTGTCCCGTGAGCGGAAAGTATTGCGCCGTCGGCGTGCCGTAGAAGAACGCGCTCATCACGTTGTACATCGCCGACTCCGCGGTGTCGCACGGCGCGGGGAACTTGGGGCAGCCCTCGAAGGCCAGGTCGGTCGGATCGACGGCCTGGGTGCCGTCGGTGACCGAATGATCGAACGCCGCTCCCGCGAACGTCGGATACTGTGACACCGCCGTCGACGTGAAGTACTTGATGCCGGGCAGCCCGACGTTGCCCTCGCTCGACGTGATCGGGCTCGACGCCGTCATGCCGCCGAGATAGGTCGCGGCCGCGTTCGCGCCGCCGACGTTGGCGAAGAAGTGCCCGAGGACGCTGCTGACCGCCTCGCAGCTGTCGAGGTTCGTCGTCGGCGCGACGCACACCTGCTGCGAGATCGTGCTCGACGACGCGGCGAAGTTGGGGAGCCGTTCGCCGTTGTCGGGGGTCAGCACCAGCGTGATGCCGGTGAAGATCTGGTTGTGCACGTTGATGGCCGAGTTCCACGCGTTGATGAACGGCTGCTCGGTGCCCGCCAGCTGCGGCCGCTGATGCTGCATCAGCGTGCTCCAGATGACGTCCGGCGACACGCCCGTCGTCGGCCCGCCGTCGGGCTGGCCCATGTCCCCCTTCGGCAGGATCATCTCGGGCGACGCGCCGATCGGCCCCGAGATGTGCACCGCGACCAAGAGCGGCGTGTACTCGGGGTGCGGGCCGAGGACCGAGTAGTAGCTCGCGAGCTGCGTCAAAAAATTCGTGTACTGCGTTTGATAGTTGTTGTTCCACGGCACCGGGTACACGGCCGGCGGCGCGTTGTCGCCCTGCTCGGGATACTGCTCGAAGGTCACGCTGCCGCAATTCGCCGCCGGCGTCGGCAACGCGCTGTCGAAGTAGCCGTCGCACTGCGAGACGTACTGGTCGAACACCCACTGCGGCGTGTGAATGCCGGGCGAGAGCGAGAGCATGATCGTCTTCGGCGGATTGTAGTTGTTAAACGCGACGTCGAACGCCGCGTTCACCGTGTCGATCTTCCAGTCGCTCGCGCTGTTTGGCTGAACCTGGTCCCAGTGCACGCCGAGCGAGAGCCCCGAGACGCCCGGGTTATCGAGCAGCTGTTTGTAGAGGCTCTTCAGATCGGCGATGGTCGGGTACTGCCCACGCACGTGCGAGATGTCGACCACGGCGTAGACGCCGACGGGGCGCAGCGGCTCGGCCGGCTGCACGTGCGCCGCCTGCGACGCGTCGTCGGGCGCCGGGTCGCACGCCGCAAAAAAAATCGCCGACATGAATAAAGCCGATAGCACCGCGCGCGTGGTCATCGTCGTGTCGTCTCCTCAGCGCTTTGACGATGACGGGCGCGCGACTGTTCCGTCGCGCGCGGTGAAAGCGGATCAGCCGTCGACGGCGGCGTCGAGCGCGGGCGCGGGCGAGTCGTCGGCGGCGGCCGCGTGCGCGCGGTGATCCTTGGCGATCAGCACGTACAGCGACGGAACGATGAACAGCGTGAACACGGTGCCGATGGTCATGCCGCCGACCAGCACCACGCCGATCGAGTTGCGCGCGACCGCGCCCGCGCCGGTGACCAGCGTGAGCGGGAAGTGGCCGACCACGGTCGCGACCGTGGTCATCAGGATCGGCCGCAGGCGCGTCGACGCCGCGGCCATCACCGCGTCGAGCTTGGCCATGCCCGCCTCCTGCTGCGCGTTGGCGAACTCGACGATCAAGATCCCGTTCTTCGCCACCAGCCCGACGAGCGTGACTAGCCCGACCTGCGAGTAGATGTTGAGCGTGGTGGTCCAGCCCTCGGTGAGCGGAAAGCGCAGGCCCGCCGGCCCGGCGAATTTCAGGAACGTGAAGATGAGCGCGCCGAACATCGCCAGCGGCACCGAGCCGGCGAGGATCACGAACGGATCGCGGAACGAGTTGAACTGCGCCGCCAGCACCAGAAAGATCAGCACCAGCGCGAGCCCCATCGCCGGCAGGAACTTGCCGCCCTCCTGCCGGAGCTGCCGCGACTCGCCG
>DASREC010000529.1:0-30462 GCA_035652295.1 Polyangia bacterium | reverse complement strand
ATCCGGTGCAGCAATCGTAACCGCACGGCGTGCCGTCGGGCTGGCCGCCGCACGGACCGGGCGGGCACGCGCCGCAATCTTGCGGGCACGTCGAGCAGGTCTCGGGCGATTGGCAGAGTCCGTCGCCGCAAGCGGTCTGGCCGCACGCGTAGACCGTCGGGTCGCCCGAGGCGCTCTGGATCCAGGACAGCTTGGTGTCGATGCGCGTCGGCGTCCAATCGGTATCGAACGTGAACGGCCAGATCTGCGTCGCCGTCTGCGCGGCATAGACGCCGACCTCGCAATCGGTGCCCGCGTTCAGCGCCGGCCCGCCCGAGTCGCCCTGCTGCGCGTACGCCTGGGACGTGTCGTCGTAATCGAACGTGTCCGATCCGATGTCGGTGATGTTGTTGTAGCCGTATCGCTTGTAGCCCGACGTCGAATAGTCGCCCGGCGTCGAGAAGCCGTAGCCGAGGATCTCGATCCGCGCGCCGTCGACGGGCGCGCCGCCGATCCGGCGCGGCACGGCGCCGTACGCGGCGGTGAAGTCGCGATCGAGCGTGAGGATCGCAGCGTCGTGGCCGGGATCGTCGTAGCTGCTGCCGCGCCGTCCGTCGAAGCCGGGATAGATGTGCGCGGTGCCCCACGCGCACGCGGAACACGACTGGTGCCAATCGGTGCAATTGCAGAACTCGATCTGCTCGCCCTCGTAGTCGATGCAGTGCGCGGCGGTGAGCAGCGTGCGCCGCCCGATGAGCGTGGCGGTGCAGCCCACGCCGAGGTAGCCGACCCACGGATCGCCGTAGTCGATGGTGCCGTTGGTGATCGGTTGCTGCTGCACGCCGGGATCGAGCGGCGGACGCCCGCACGCGGCGAACGCGAGCAGGCACGACCATGCAATGAGTTTGCGCATGAGCGCGGCCCTCGCAATCGCGATGCCACGCGAACACCCGCGCGCGCCGCCGCGACGCGCGCCCGCGCCGTTGCCCGCGTCGCATCACGTGTTGTGCGCGGCGCAACAACGCTCGCGCGAAACCTAGAAGCGCCCCGTGATCGCGAGCCCGCCCGCTTGTCCGGTGAACCACGGCGCGACGCTCGCGGTGGCGGCGCGCGGCATCCGCGCCGACTGCGTCAAGCCGACGATGAGCACGGCCACGCTCGGGATCGATCCGATGACCCCGATGCCGAGCAGGCTCTGCCCCGCGGCGAGCTTCTGCGGCGCCGACGGATTCTGCGGCGTGAGCGCGCCGTAGTTGGCGGCCAGCCCCGCGCCGACCGCCACGGCGATGAACGAGACCGCCGTGCTCACGCCGCCGCCGATCACCATGCGGCGCGCGTTGGCCGCGTAGGCGGCGAGCGCGATCGGATCGGACAGCCGCGGCTCGTGACGCGCGACGAAGCTCGGGCTCGCCTCGGTGTAGTGAATCCCGGCGAGCGCCAGCACGATGCCGGTGAGCAGCGGGACCGCGCCGATGGTCCCGAGCATCCCGCCGATGACGACCGTCCCGAGACAGCCCATCCGATCGCTCGAGCCGCATCCGGGCGACAGGGCGCCGGCGGCGATGCCGGCGATCGCCACCGTCACGCCGCCGGAGAGCGCCAGCACCAGCCCGGCGGTCTGGAGGCGATTCGACGCGCGCACGAGCACCTCGCGCGACCGGTTCAGCGCGCTCAGCGCGCTCGGCGAGACGCCCGGCGCTCGGCCTCCGAGACACGCGGCGGCGATCGCCAGCGCGCGGATCTCCACGTTCGCGCCGTCGCCCTCCTCGAGGCGCTGGATCGCGTCTTTGACCTGTGTCTGATTCTCGTCGGAGATTTCGACGCCCGGCTGCGCGACGTAGCCGAGACACAGCCGCAGTTGCGCCGCCGCCTCCTTGAAGCGGCCCGCGAGCTGAAACGCGTCGGCGCGCTCGAAGCATCCGGACGGCGACGTCGCCTCCCGCCGCGCGCGCAGGAACGCCTCGTCGGCGGCCAGGGTCGCGGTGTGCACCAGCACGCGCGTACCATCCTCGCGCGTCGCCGGCACCACCCAACCCGCTCCGCGCGCCGGCACCGCGACGCGCTCGAGGTCGGCCTGGTTCACCACGTACGCGTCGTAGCAGCCGCTCGTGGCGACGACGAACAGGATCCACTTCGGGAACCGCATGGGCTTGTCTCCGGCTGCGCGACGAGCTTCCAAGTCACATGCCACCGCGCAACCCCGCGAGCTCACGATCCGCGCCGTTCAAAGTTGGACACCTCCAACCAGCCAAACGCGCCGCGCGGACGAGAAGTATGATGTCGCGATGTCCGGGCCGTACCGCGACGCGCAGGCGATCCCGCGCTTCTTGTGCATCGTCTGCTACCGCTCGCTGTCGGCGTACAGCGGCGACTGCCCCAGGTGCGGCGTGCCGCGCCTCGACCTGTCGGATCCGCGCGTGCGCGAGCAGGTGCGCGGCGAGGCGGAGAAGCGGCTGCAGCGGCGCATGCTGCGCGAGTACTCGATGCTGTCGGTGTCGTCGGCGGCGCTGGTGGCGCCGGCGATGTGGTGGCTGGGCGCGCTGGCGTTCGTGCTGGTGCCGCCGGTGACCATGGTGATGTCGCGCGCCTATGCGGCAATTCGCCGCAACTCGGCGATCGCCACCTACGCGTCGCGGCGGCAGCGCATCTCGGCCGAGCTGGGCGTCGACGTGCGTGTCGGCGAGATCGACCAGAGCCGCCTGCGCTTCGGCAAGCCGCGCCCCGAGCTGCCCGACGACAAGTCGATCGCCATGCACGCCGACACCGATCCCCTGCAGCTCGAGATGGAGCGCCTGCTCGAATGGCTGGGCGCCGAGCTCGACGATCCGCCCAAGCGCGATTGAAGCTACTTTGAAACCGACTTTGACGAAAACTTTGAAGCCAACTTTGGAGGGAAGATGGCCCATATCGTTTCTCTATCCGATATTCATTTCGGCGAGCCGTATTCACTCCTGTGGCGCCCCGATCTGCCGCTCTACGCCGGCAAGATGATCGGCTACCTCGCCGGCGGCCACATCGACAAGCTGATCCTCGTCGGTGACGTGTGGGAGCTGGCGGCGCCCGAGGAGCCGGACGCGGCGTTCCCGATCGCCCGCGCCTTCTTTCACGCGCTCACCGGCGACCGCTCGCACGGCACCGATATCGGGGAATTAATCTGGGTTCCCGGAAATCACGATCACGAGTTATGGACCCATTATTGCCAGACCATCGGCAAGCCGCTCGACGCGCTCGACGGCTGGTCGCTGTGGGACTCGGGCGACGCCGCCGACGACGCCGCGCAGCACCTGCTGGCCAACATGCTCGGCCCCGACGTGCTCGAGCGCATCGGCAAGGTCACCGTCTACAACCCGTTTCACGTCGAGCGGCTGGGCAAGGGCTCGGTGGTGTTCCATCACGGGCAGTACTTCGACGACATGATCCTCGGCAAGGCCGGCCTCGACGAGTTCAAGGCGCGCTTCACCAGCGTCATCTCCGGCGCGTGGGCCAAGCCGAACGCGCCGATGCAGGCCACCGACGCCGCCGATCTCGAGGCGCGCTGCGCGCCGTTCATCGACGCGGTGTGGGGCCGCACCACCGATCGCCAGACGCTCAAGACGCAGGCGTGGGAGTTTCTCACCCGCTTCCGCAAGTGGTCCTCGTGCAACGCCAAGGGCTCGGCCGACGTGCCGCAGTTCGCCGCGCTCGGCAACACCGAGCAGGACTACACCCTCCCCGGCGAGGCGGACAACATCCGCTGGTTCCTGCGCAGCTTCGTCTTCAAGAACGGCCTCGCGCCCGATCCGGTGTCGCTGGTCTACGGCCACGTGCACCGCGGCGACATGTTCGACCTCGACGTCGACGGGCGGCGCGTGCGCTGCTTCAACACCGGCGGCTGGATCACCTCGCACAAAGGCACCGTCCCGCACACGCACGTGGTCTTGATCGACGAAGACGGCAACTTCGATCAGCGCGCCATCCGCTTCCCCGACTCGGTGATCGACGAATCGATCCAGCACGGCGGCGGCGTGCGCGCGCTCGACGTCCCCGACGTCACCACCGGCGAAGAGCAGCATGACAACACCGACCTGTTCTGACTTGCGCTTCACCATCGTCGCGCTCGCGGCCGCGGCCGCCCTCGTCGACGGGGCCTGCGCGCCGGGCTTTCCTCCGCCGGTCGCCGGACGCGCGCCGCCCGAGCTCGTGCAGGGCCTGCGCGTGATGGTCTACAGGAGCAGCCGGGACATGGCCGGCGACGACTTTCCCGACGCGGTCGCGCGCGCCTTCCGCGACGCCGGCGTGGACGTCGTCACCGCCGACGCGCTGCTACGCCAGCCCGGCAAAGGCTTCGACGTCGCCATCCGCGCGAAGTGCGAGCACTACCAGCCCAACCAGCCGCTGCGTTGCTATCTCGAGTTCTCCCTCGACGTGGACGATCTCAGCACGTCCTCGGGCAATCGCTATTACGAGCACTCCTGGACGGCGCGGGATCGCACCATCGAGCCGGGCGGCTACGCCCACGATCTGCTGGCGCAGCGAAGCGGTCCGCTGCGCGTCTGCTTCGCCGCGTGGGAAGAGGAGACGACGGCGTTCGGGTTCGTGTCGACGGGAGGCGAGCGCCGCGGCGTGCCGCTGCTCGCGCGCAGGGGCCTCGGCGTCGGCGGTCCGCACGAAGCGGACTCGGACGCGGCGCAAGCGCTCGCGGGCGCGGCCTACCTGCTCGTCAACAAGATCGTCAAGTGCCCCGGCTTCGCCGCGCTGGCGAAGACGATCAAGGAGAGCGGCGTCGGAGTCTGGTCGCGCTTGGAAGATCTCCCCACGGACCGGCTGATGAAGCTTTGCGCCGCGGCGGAGAAGGATCCGCCCGATCCGGGCGCGGCCGGAATGATCGCGGCGTATCGCTTTCACGACGCGTGCGAGCTCGCGGCGCAAAAGGATCCCGCCGCCGCCGCGCGAATCGACGGAATGCGAGTCATCAAGGAGACCACGGCGAAGCAGGAGCAGCGCGCGCGCTGCCTCGCCGAATTCCACGCCGGCCGAAGAGCCGAGCTACGGTCGACGTGCGCTGAGGAATGCGCCGGCAAGGTGGGCGTGCTCCCCTGCCTGGCCGCCACGCGAACGTGCGCGCGCGAGGCCAACGACGACGACGAGCGCTCGCTGTGCGCGAGCGAGGGCGACCGCTGCCTGTCGATGTCGGGCGTCGCCAACGAGGATCTCGCCGCGTGCGTGGAGCGCTGCGCCCAGGAGCAACTGGAGGCCGCATGCCGATGAAGTGGTCGCCGTGGTGGCTCGCCGTCGCGCTCGCCGCGTCCGCGTCGACGGCACGCGCGGACGACGACTACGGTTATGAGTGCGATCCGCCGGCCGTCGCCGACATCTCGATCTTCGTCGCCGGGACCAACGATCGGATCGCCGAGTTCAACATCCGCGGCCGGTCGGTACAGGGACGAGGGCGGGAGAGCGCCGCGCCGGGCGTCGAAGCTTCGATCGAATACAAGGTCGAGTACGTCTACTGCTACGGCAGACCGGCAACCAGCATGCAACTGCGACGGAACGAAGGCGACAGCGACAGGACCTTCATCAACTTCGGACCGGATGGTCTGCCTACGGGCGCTTTCGGCGGGGACTACAATGCGAAGCTTGCATACGGCCGCGAGGCGGTCGATGTGCGCGGCGTCTGGGATGGGCGGCGGTTCGCGCACCGGGCCGCGGCGAAGCCCGCGCCGGCACCCGCGCCGCCGAGCGCCGCGAGCGCCGCGAGCGCGCTGAGCGTGGCCGAGGCGCACCACCAGGAGCTTCGCGATCTGTTCAAGCAGGCCACGCCGCAGACGGCCGTCTCGGCGGAGACGGCGCGGCTCAAGAAGGCCTGCCTCGCGGGCGACCCGGTCGCGTGCTCGCGCGTCGGCCAGCCGAAGCCGCCCGACAAACCGCTCGACATCTGCACCGACTGCCTCACGCAGCGAACGGCTTGCTTGCAGGCGTGCCCCCCATCGCCGGGCATCGGCGACCTCGCTCGAGAGTGCGGGCCCGAGGAGGGCGCGGACCAGAGGTGGAGCCAGACGCGTGCCGAGCTACGCGCGTCGGTCGCGCGCGCCCAGCGTCGCAACGAGTGCGTCGACCGCGCACGCGCGCTGCCGAAGAAGTGCCGGGGCTCGTGCGGCAAGTGCCCTCCCGCGTGCAACGCCGTGCAATCGGCGCAGTAGACGTCCCTCGCTGAAAGAAGGTTTTCCGGCACCAAGCGTACTCTGAGGCGAGGGCGACACCTTGATCACGCGGCTCGGGAGATGGATCGGTCCGGCCCTGTTCGGACCGCTCTTCGCCCTCTGGGCGTACGTGACGATCTCGGTGTTGACCGGCCATTGGGATCCCAAGCTCGGCAAGTGGGGCACGTGGCTGCTGGGGATGATCTTCGGCACGCTCATCGGCGGCGGCCTCGGGATCTTCTTTCTGCTGATCGACGCGGTGCTCCTGCGTTTCCGCGTGCGCCTGTTGCCGATGGGCCGGCGCGCCTGGCTGATGGGATTCGCCGCGCCCTTCGGCGTGTTCGCCATCTGGCATCTCTGGCGCCCCGGCGCCGTCGACGGGCCGCTCCTGTGGCTGGTGATCGTCGCGCCGATGATCGGCGTCGCCCTGCTCCTGCGGCTCTCGTTCAGCCCGCGATTCGCCCGTCAGTAGTCGAGCGGATCGCGGTAGTCGAGCGTCGTCACCTCGGGCGCGGGCTCGAAGGCGACGCGGTGATCGTCGACGGCGCCGAGCGCGCCGACGGTGTAGCCGAGCTCGGAGCGGCAGCGCTGCTGGAACGTGGAGACGACCGGGTTGGCGAAGTAGAACGACTGGTCGAAGAAGTCGTTATCGAAGCCGGTGACGATCAAGCCACGCTTCAGGTTCGCGGCGAGCAGCGCGCGGCCGGCGTTGCGCAGGTTGGTGGTCGAGTGGCGCGCGAACGGATCGACGAGGATGCGCGCGGCGGGGATGCCGCGCGCGATCAGGTACTCGCGCATCATCAAGCCTTCGTTGAGCGGCGTGCCGGGCGGGTGCACGCTGCCGCCGGAGACGAACACGAACGGCGCGACGAAGCCGCGCAGGTTCTCGGCCGCGAGGTCGAGCCGCGCGCGCGCCGTCGGGTTGTCGTCGACCTTGACCGGCGCGCGCGCGTCGAGCGGCGTGTAACCCGGCACGATCAGCAGATCGTATTCGGCGCGCGCGCCGCCCGCTCGAAACAGCTCGAGCGCATCGGCGTTGAGCGCGGGCGCGCCGTAGTCGGGACGCGCGGCGCCGAGCGCGCGCAACACCGGCGTCTCGCCCGGGCGATCGCGGCGCAGGAGTGCGACCATCTGATCGTAGAGGCCGCGAAAGATGATCTCGGCGAACCAGCGCGCGACCAGGTCGGGCGCGGCGGCGAGCAGCGCGGCGGTGAGCGCGTCGCGGTCCGCGTCGCCGGCGCGCTCGACGAGCGCGACCGGGTCGACCGGAGCGATCGGATCAGGATCCGCGGGCAAGCGGGCGCACCTCGACCTCGATGCCGCTATAGCGCACCATGCCCGAGAGCGGCTCGAGCGCGTCCGGCCCGTCGGCGGCGAGCGCGTTGACGTTGGCGCCGGTCTCGCCCGCGCGCGCCGCCACGCGCCAGCTCGCGGCCGCGTCGTGCCCCCAGCCGTGCGGCAAGCTGACGGTGCCGGGCATCAGGTCGTCGTCGAGCTCGACGGGAACCTCCAGGCGGCCGCGCGCCGATTCGAGCGCGACGCGTTCGCCCGCGCGCACGCCGCGCGCCTCGGCGTCGAGCGGATGGATCGCCAGCTTGCACTCGTCGCCGTCGGGGCGCAGGCGCGGCAGGTTGTGCATCCACGAGTTGTGCGAGCGGCGCTGGCGCCGGCCAATCAGGCGCAGCGGCGGCGCGCCCGACGCCTCGCGCTCGAGGCGCGCGGTCTCGCGCGGCACGGCGGCGAGGATGTCGCGCGGCGCGAGCTGGATCGGCTTGCCGCCCGCCGCGACGGCGCGCAGGAACTCGCCCGGCACGTCGTCGGCGAGCCGCACGCCGCCCGGCCGCCGCGCCTCGCCGACCGGCCACCCGAGCGCGCGCGACACCAGCGGCAGCAGCCGCTCCGGCCCGAGCCGCCCGAGGAGCCAGCTCGCCCCCGGCGCGCGGAACATGCGCACACCCGCCGCGCGCGCGAGATCGACCAGGATGCGCCCCTCGGTGCGGCGCTCGCCGCGCGGCGCGACCACCGGCGGCGTGATCTGCGCGTAGGGCTCGGGCTGCATGCCGACCTGCACCAGCGGAAAGTCTTCGCGCTCGAGGAAGTCGGTGGTCGGCAGCGTGTAGTGCGCCAGCGCGCCGGTCTCGTTGCGATAGAGATCGATCGACACCATCAGCTCGAGCGACGCCAGCGCGCGCCGCAGCCGCTCGCCGCCCGGCGCCGACAAGAGTGGATTGCCGGCGATGACGAACAGCGCGCGCACCTGGCCGTCGCCGGGCGTGAGGATCTCGTCGGCGAGCACGCCGGTCGGCAGCGTGCCGGCGACCGGCGCGAAATTTCCAATGCGGCTCGGGCGCGGCGCGCGCAGGCGATCGATCCATCGCGCCAGCCGCGCGAGGCCGAGCGCGCGCGACGGCACCAGCGCGCCGCCCGCGCGATCGAGGTTGCCGGTGACCACGTTGAGCGCCTGCACGGCGAAGAACGCCAGCGAGCCGGCCGAGCCCATGTTCACGCCCGTCGAGCAGTAGGCGGTGGCCGACGGCGCGGCCGCGAACGCGCGCGCCAGCTCGACGATCGTCTCGGCCGGCACGCCGCTCGCCGCTGCCGCATCGGCTACGGCAAATTGCCGCACGGCGCGCGCGAGCTCGTCGGCGCCCTCGGTGCGCTCGAGCGCCGCGCGGTCGGCCAGCTCCTCGTCGAAGATCACGCGCAGCATCGCCATCAGCAGGAACGCGTCGGTGTCGGGCCGGATGAACACCTGCTCGCCGACGGCGCGCGCGGTCTCGGTGCGGCGCGGGTTGACCATCACCACGCGCCCGCCGCGCGCCACGATCGCGCGCAGCCGCTCGAGCGGCCGCGGCATGGCGACGAAGCTCATCTGCGACACCACCGGGTTCGAGCCGAGGCACAAAAAGAAGTCGGTGCGATCGAGATCGGGGATCGGCTGGATCGCGTACGAGCCGAACATCCGCTCGGCGACGGCGAACTTGTTCTGGCAGTCGAGCGACGACGCGCTGAAGAAGTTGCGCGTCTGGAGCCCCGCGACGAAGCCGCCGGTGTAGACCGCCATCTGCCAGGCGAACGCGCTCGGGTTGCCGAGGTACACCGCCACCGAGTCGGGGCCGTGCGTGCGGCGAATTGCCGCAAGGCGCTCGCCGATGGCGCGCGTGGCTTCGCGCCACGAGAGATCGTGCCACGCGCCGCCGTCGCGCCGCTGCGGATGCGCCAGCCGATCGGGATCGCGGTGCACGTCGAGCATCGCCGGCCCCTTGACGCACGCATAGCCGCGCGTCACCGGGTGCTCGGCGTCGGGCTGAAGCCGCGTGACCTCGCCGCGCTCGACGTCGGCGGTGAGGCCGCACGCGGCTTCGCAGATTCGGCAGTAGGTGCGCACGCGCTCCATCGAGCGGCGAGCATACTACTTCGTGATATCGTGCGGCATCGTCAGGGGGATGATCATGCGCGCGATCGTGGTTGCCTCGGGGATCGCCTTGTCGCTCGCCGCCTCGCTCGAGGCGCACGCGTTCTGCGGCTTCTTCGTCGCCGGCTCGGACGCCAGGCTCTACAACAACGCGTCGCAGGTGGCGCTCCTGCGCAAGGGCAACCGCACGACGATGACGCTCTCCAACAACTACCAGGGCCCGCCCGAAGACTTCGCGATGGTGGTGCCGGTGCCGGTGGTGCTGCACAAGGAGGACGTCAAGACGCTGGCCGCCAACGTGTTCGATCACGTCGACGCGCTGTCGGCGCCGCGGCTCGTCGAGTATTGGGAGATCGATCCGTGCGACCCGCCGCGCCCGCGGAAATACAAGAAGGGCGGCAAGCCCGGCGGCATGGTCGATGAGAAGGAGCGCGAGGACGGCGCCGGGCTCGGCGTGAAGATCGAGGCGCAGTTCGTCGTCGGCGAATACGAGATCGTGATCCTCTCGGCGACCGAGTCGAGCGGCCTCGACAAGTGGCTGCGCCTCAACCACTACAAGATCCCCGACGGCGCGGCCGAGGCGCTCGCGCCCTACGTGCGGCAGCAGTCGAAGTTCTTCGTGGCGAAGGTCGACATCAAGAAGGTGAACCGCGACGAGCACGGCAAGGTGGTGCTGTCGCCGCTGCGCTTCGGCTTCGAGTCGAACGACCTGCGGCTGCCGGTGCGCCTCGGCCTGCTCAACGCGCGCGACAAGCAGGATCTGATCGTCTACGTGCTCAGCCCGACGTCGCGCTTCGAGGCGGCGAACTATCCCAACGTGTTCGCGCCGACCAACCTCGAGGTCGCCGACGCCGTGCGCGCCGCGTTCCCGTCGTTCTACGCGCAGCTCTTCGACGCGGTGGTGGCGCTGCACCAGGGGCGCGCGGTGGTGACCGAGTACGCGTGGCAGACCGGCTCGTGCGATCCCTGCCCGACGCCGCCGCTCGACGCCGCCGACCTGAAGCTGCTCGGCGACGACGGCGATTCGCCCGACGTCTACTCGTGGGTGCTGACGCGGCTGCACACGCGCTACGATCGGCAGAGCCTGTCGGAGGACCTGATCTTCCGCGAGGCCAAACCGGCCGAGGGCGGGCGCTCGTCGTGGAACGGCGCCTCGGGCGAAAACGACGGCCATGTCTCGGACGGCGGCAGCAACAACTTCCAGGCGCGCTACATCATCCGTCACTACTGGAGCGGGCCGCTCAAGTGCGACAAGCCCGAGTGGGGCAACTGGGGCGGCCCGCCCGACGGCCAGGCGCCGTCGCCGTCGGCCGCCAAGGGCCTCGCCGACGCGCCGCGCGGCAAGCTGTCGCTCAAAGAGGTCGTGCACACCAAGCTCCCCGAGCTGAAGCTACCCGGCCACGCTGCGCCGCAACATAAATCCCAGCCGTGAACAGAGGATTGAAACGCCAAGACGCCAAGACGCCAATTCAGAAATTTATTTATTATTTTTTTTGGCGGTCTGTTGGCCTCTTGGCTCTGCTGGCGTTTCTCTGTTTCGGTTTTGCCGTCGGGGAATCGAACGCGCATGCGGATCCGTTGCTCGCGGGGACGGTGACGAAGGAGCAGGCGCGGGCGATTGCGCGGGAGGTGCGGGCGCGCGGGTTCTATGCGGGGGAGCCGACGGGAGCGGGGCCGTGCGGCGGTTGTCATGCGGACGTGGCGGCGCAGTGGGCGGCGTCGGCGCACCGCTTCTCGTCGTTCAACAATCCCTACTATCGAATCTCGGTCGAGGACTTTCGCCGCGAGCGCGGGTTCGCGGCGTCGAAGTTTTGCGGCGCGTGCCACGAGCCGCTCCTGGCCGCGTCGGGCGCGATCACGCGCGCGGTCGACGTGACCAGCGCCGACGCGCAAGCCGGCATCGTGTGCCTGGTGTGCCACTCGATCGACGAGGTGCCCGATCTCGAAGGGAACGGCGGCTACCGGCTGCACCCGGCGCCGTTTCCGTCGGGGAAGCCGGCGCACGGCGCGCGGCTCCGGCCGGCGATCCTCGGCGCGCCCGAGCTGTGCGGCTCGTGCCACAAGGTCGGCCTCGGCCCCGAGGTGACGCACGATCGCTGGCTGCGCGGCCAGGACGACTACGACGCGTGGCAGGCGAGCGCGGCGTCGGGCAACGGCGCGGCGGCGACGTTCCGCCCGGCGTCGACGAATCGCTGCCAGGATTGCCACATGCCGCTCGAGCCGGCGGTGCTCGGCGACGCGGCGGCCAAGAACGGGCAGATCCGCTCGCACCGTTTTCTCGGCGCCAACTCGGCGCTGCCGCAGCTGCGCGGCGATCCCGAGCAGGCGGCGCGCGAGGCCGCGTTTCTCGACGGCGCGGTGTCGCTCGAATTGGCGTGGTCGCCGGCGGGCCAGACCGATCGCGTCGACGTGGTGCTGGCCAACCGGCGCGTCGGGCACCGCTTCCCCGGCGGCACCAACGACTCCAACCTGGTGTGGCTCGAGGTCGAGGCGCGCGACGCGGCGGGCGGCCTCGTCGGCCGCTCGGGCGCGCTCGATCGCGCCGGCGCGCTCGACGCCGACGCGCACCTCGTGCGCGCGCAGCCGGTCGACGGCGAAGGCCGCCCGCTCGAGCGGCGCGATCCGCAGCACATGCGCGGCGTGGCCTTCGATGCGTCGCTCTCGCCGTCGGAGCCGCAGGTGGTGCGCTACACGCTGCCGCCCGGCACCGCGCAGGTGCGCGCGCGCCTCCTCTATCGCAAGTTCACCGCCGCGTACGCCAAGCGCGCGTGCGGCATTTTGCCGCGAGCCGCGCGCCGCGCCTGCGAGGCCGTTCCAACGGTCGAAGTGGCGCGCGCGACGCTTGCCGCCGGCGCCGCCGAGCCCGACGACTGGCGCCGCCTGACCGAGCACGGCCTCGGCCTGGCGCTGGCGCTCGCCGACTCGGCGTCCGAGGCCGAGCCGATCCTGGAGCGCGCCCGCTCGCTCGCCCCCGATCGCCCCGAGCCGCTCATCGGCCTCGCCCGCCTCATGTCCAAGCTCGGCCGCACCGACGAGGCGGTGGCGTTCGCCGAGCGCGCCTCCGCGCTCGCCCCCGAGCATCCCGCGCCGCCGTGGATCGCCGCCTCCGCCCTCCTCGACGCCTATCGCGCCGCGCCCGCGCGCGCGCCCGCCGAGCGTCTCCTGTCGCTGCGCCCGCGCGATCGCGCCGCGCTCGCGCTCGCCGCGCGCATCCGCGGGCTCGACGGCGATCCGGCCGCCGCGCTCGACGCCGCCGATCGCCTGTGCGCCGTCGATCCCGATCTCGACGAGTGCTGGTACCAGCGCGCGCTGTCGCTCGCCGAGCTCGGCCGCGCCGACGAGGCCGAGCGCGCGCAGGCCCAGTACCTCGCCCATCGCGTGGCGCAGGAGCTCGATCTCGAGCTGCGCCGCAAGTGGCGCGCGCGCCGCGGCGCCGCGCCCGACGAATCGGTGCCGGTGCACACGCACGCGCTGGCGCCCGCCGCGCGTTGACCTTATGCTCGCCGCCCGAGGAGCCCCATGACCACGACGCTCGAAGCTCTGCTCGGCCTGCGCTCGACGCCGGTCGCGATCTCGTTTCTCCCGTCGCCGCCCGCCGGTGTCGCGCACGTCGCCTCGGCCGAGCCGGCCGGCTGCGGCTACTGGCGCCGCGCCGCCGCCGGCGAAGTCTTCTACACCGAGAGCGGCGATCACCTCGGCTGCCCCGTCGGCGCGCACACGCACGGCGTGCCGATGGACGCCGCCAAGGCGAAGGAGCTCGAGCAGCTCATCGGCGTGATGGTCGGCCTCGAATATCTATCGATGGACGAGATCCCGAAGATCCCGACGCGCCGGGGCGCGTTCGGCGTGGTGGTCTACGCGCCGCTCGGAAAATCGCCGGTCGCGCCGGACGTGGTGCTGGTGCGCGGCGACGTGCGCCAGCTGATGCTGCTCACCGAGGCGGCGCAGTCGGCCAACCTCGGCTCGGGCGCGCCGACGATGGGCCGCCCGACGTGCGCCGTGCTCCCCGACGCCATCAACAGCGACCGCACGTCCTCGAGCTTCGGCTGCATCGGCAACCGCGTCTACACCGGCGCCTCCGACAACGAAGGCTACTTCGCGATCCCCGGCGACCAACTCTCCAAGCTCGAAGCCCGCCTCGCGATCGTCGCGCGCGCCAACGTGGAGCTCGAGAAGTTTCATCGCGCGCGTCTTCCGGTCGTCTGAGCCTCGCGTCTGCTACATTAATGCACCATGCGCCCTGCCCTGCTCTGCTTCGGCTGCATCAGCGCGCTCGTCGGCTGCGGAACCGGCCCGCTCTACCCGTCGCGTCCACCGGCGACCCCGGGCGACGCGATCGCCGATCCGACGCCGTCGCGCATCGTGGTCCACGCCACCGTCTCCACCACCGCGCTCAAAGACGCCCTCGATCAAAACATCCCCACCGTCGGCGCCGGCACCTTCCCGCTGCTCGGCAGCCCGCGCAAATATCTGTGGCAGCGCGTCTCGCTCGCCGTGTCGTATCTGCAAGGCCGAATCAGCGTGCAGGCGCAGGTGATCGCCCGCGTGCAGCTCCCCGTCGGTGAAGCGATCTTCCCCATCAACCTGAAGATCCTCGCCGAGCCGGTGGTGTCGTCGGATTACGTGGCGCGCATGCAGTCGGCGCAGGTGGACATCTCGTCGGCCGATACGCGGCTGCAGATGGCGCAGAGCCTGGGCGGCGCGCTCGACGCCATCAAGAGCGAGGTGCAGAAGCAGATCGACGGCTTCGCGTTCGACCTCAAGCCGCTGTTGAGAGAGGCGCACGGGCGCATCGCCAAGCCGCTCGACATCCCGGTCGGCGACGCGCACGCGTGCGCCGAATTGCGCGTGCTCGGCGTCGAGGCCGGCCCGACGGTGCTGGCCGACGGCGTCGAAAAAGATCTGGCGCTGGTGATCGCGCCGTCGATCACGCTGCCGTGCGCCACGCCCGCCGCGCCCTCTCCGCTGCCGCCGCTCGCCAACGTCGCCACGCTCACGCCCGGCCCGTTCACCGTCGAGGTGCCGATCGCCGCGCGCTACCAGGAGCTCGAGCGCGCGATGAGCGCCGCGTTCACCGACGGCAAGCTGTTCTTCTCGAAAGAGTTCCCGCAGCTCTACCTCGAGAAGCCCGAGGTCTACGCCGCCAAGGATCAGCTCGTGGTCAAGCTGCACATCGCCGGCCCGGTCGCCAAGTTCGGCCTGCACCTCAACCTCGACGGCGATCTCTACATGACCGGCCATCCGCAGGTGATCGACAACGAGCTGCGCGTGCCCGATCTCCAGCCGACGATCGAGACGTCGCAGTTCCTGCTCAAGCTCAAGGCGGCGCTCGACTCCGATTCGATCCGCGACCAGGCGCGCGCGGCGCTCCGGCTCGACATCGGCGAGCGCATGCGCTCGGTGCGCGCCAAGCTGTCGTCGGAGCTGAGCTTCGGCTCGGGCCAGGGCTGCCTGCGCGCCGACGTGAACAAGATCGAGGTCACCGGCGTGCACGCGCACCAGACGTACTTGCGGCTGCACGTGGCGCTCACCGGCCAGGCGTCGGTGTACCTGCCGTGTCCGCAGGCGGCGCTCGCGCCCTGATGACCTATCTCTGGGTCAAAGCGTTCCACCTCGTCGGCGTCATCTCGTGGATGGCGGGGATGCTCTACCTGTTTCGCCTGTACGTCTATCACGCGCAGGAGACCGAAGCGGTGGTGATGGAGCGCTTCAAAGTGATGGAGCGGCGCCTCCTGCGCGCCATCACCACGCCGGCGATGGTGCTCTCGGTCGGCACCGGCGCGACCATGCTGTGGCTCAACCCGGCGCTGCTCCACCAGCCGTTCATGCAGCTCAAGCTCGCGCTCGTCGCGTGCATGCTCGTCATGCACGGCCTCGGCGCCGCCTGGCGCAAGCGCCTCCTCGACGAGCCGCACTTCAAGCCGCACAAGTTCTTCCGCGTGATGAACGAGATCCCGACGCTGCTGATGATCTTCATCGTCATCCTGATCATCGTCCGCCCGTTCGCGCGCTAGAGTCCGCCCTCGAACAGTATGAATCGCGACGGCCTGCCCTTCTCGGTCTTGACGACCAGGTGACAAGCGCGATCGCTCCACTGATAGTTGCGCACGAAGATCGCATCTTCGGGCAAGAAGCCCTGGGTCTTGCGGGGCACCTCGGGACGAACCGGAAAAATCTGCCAGATGCGATCGAGCCGCAGCTCCACCGTTGGCGCGACGTCGAAATCGATCCATCCCACGGCGTCGTGCGCGGCGTAGTCGCGGGCTCCTTTCGCCCAATCCGCCACCTGCGGATATCGTTGCGCACGGCTGGCGAAGCGCACGGTCGAAAAGACGGCGAGCCGCGGCACCGCCGTCACCACCGGGTGATGGCCCGCGAGATTATCCGGCCGCGCGATGAGGCGCGCCGCGGCTTGCGGCGTCGCCTCGCGCGCGAGCACGAGGCGACACGACTGATCGAGCAGTCCCGCCGCGGCCCGCTCCTCTGCGGTCCACTCGCCCGCCGTCGCAGCGATCGCCGACTCCGCCCACGAAGTCAAAAGGCCGGCGAGCGCAAAAATGGAAACCGCGCGGCTCATGGCAGCTTGAAAATTTCGAGCAGCGTCCCCGGAACCAGCTTCGTGCGCGGCTCGAAGAAGGCGCGCGCCATCTGCGGCAGGGGCCCGCCCGGCGATGCCTCACGTTGCTGAGACTGCCGCTCCCGCGTCAGGTAGGTTCGCACCCGGCAAGTCTACCCGACTTCACCCGCGACCCGTTGCCGCGTGCCTCGTGTTAAAACGGCCATCAAACCTCGGGCAGAGTCGATGGGTCGAGTGAACAACCTGCTAATCGCTTGGTGCGCGCTCCTGCTCGCGCCCGGCGCGCTCGACGCCGCCGGCGCGTTGGGGCACCACGGCCCGATCGTGTTCACGCGCCACAGCGCTACGCCCAGCGGCGCGCTCGTGGCCGCGTGGATCGTCGGCTACATGGCTCAGCTCTTTGTCTTCATGGCGCTCATGAGAGCCGTCGGCGAGATGAGGGTGCTGTGGTGGTTCGTCGCTTCGCTCCTACCGTGGATCTGCGATTGGTCGGCAGCGGTCTCGTACGAGTACTTTTTGCTTTGTCTCGCGGCCACCGCCGCGGTGGCCTGGTGGATCGCGAGCGTCGCCGGCGCGGCGCGGTTCATGACCGAGCACGGGCTGCGCGCGAGCGGCGAGGTGCTCGAGGTCATCGAACCGCTGATGAACGTGGTCATCAACAACGTCTACATTCGGCGCACGGTCCGACTGCGCATCGCGCGCGACGACGGCGCGCCGGCGTACGAGGCGCGGCTGAAAGGCACGTTCATGCTCGGCGAGATCCCGAAGGTGGGCGACCGGCTGCGCGTGCTGGTCGATCCGAACCGGCCGCAGCACCTCGTCCCCGACGACAGCAAGTCGACGCGAGCGCCGGCGCAGCCCGCCGAGCCGCATCCACAGCCTCGATCGCACGCGGCGCCTTCGAACATCGCCGAGGAGCTGGAAAAGCTGGCGAACCTTCACTCGCGCGGCGTGCTCGACGCGGCCGAGCTCGCCGCGGCGAAGAAGAAGCTGCTCGGCGATTGAGTCAATCGTCTTAAACCACGTTTCCACCGCCGACAAATTGAAAACTGACAAAAGGGGGGCCTGCGACAATATGTCGCAGGCTGGGACGCGGCGAGTCGCGTAGAGTGGTCTTCGTCGAGGAGAGCATGCCTGGACAGGGACGGCTCGGTGACAAGGCCAACATCAGCGCCGACGCCCACGGATGCCCGGGCTGCCCGCATCCGGGAACGGGACCCGCGATCAGCGGCTCGCCGGACGTGCTCGTGAACGGCCTGCCGGCGTTGCGCGTCGATGACATGGGCATTCACGCGGTTTGCTGTGGCCCGAACATGTGGACGGCGCAGCAGGGCTCGGCGACCGTCTTCATCAACGGCAAGGCCGCGCACCGCATGAACGACCAGACCAAGCACTGCGGCGGCAACGGACAACTGATCGAAGGCTCGAGCGACGTCATCGTCGGCGACAGCGGCGGGGCCGGCGGTTCGAGCGGCGCAGGCGCGAGCGGGAGCGGCGCGAGCGGCGGCGGTTCGAGCAGCGGCGCCGGTTCGAGCAGCGGCGCCGGCGGCAGCTCCAGCAACACGGCCGGCGGCGCGAACAACGCGAGCGGCGAGGCCGGCGCGCAGAGCAGCGCAGGCGCGCCGCCGGGTGGCGCCGCCGCGCCCGCAGGAGCGACGCCGCCTGCGGCCGCCGCCGCGAAGAACTTGCAACGAGCCGCGGCGAATGGCTCGCCATTCTGCGAAGAGTGCGACTGCTGCGGCGGTGCGATCACCTGATGTCGGTCCACCCGCTCTCGTGGTCGGATATGGATCGCCTGCGCGCCACCTTGTTCGCGCGCGCGCCCGCGCCGCTCTATGCCATCGTCGACTGCGCCCGCAGCCCGCGCGCCTACCCGCTCGTGCGCGACTGCGCGCTCGAGACGGCGTGTCTCTATGACGGCGATCCGCCCAACCCGCTGCGCGAAGCGGCGCCCTATCTCGTGCGCCTGCAAGCCAACGCGCCGTTCGTGGCCGATCTGATCGCGCACGGTTGGGGCGAGGCGTGGGGCATCTACGCCGCGAGCCACGTCGCGCTCGACGACTTGCGGCGCCACCTGCGCACGCTCCTGCGAGTGCGCGATCCCGACGGGCGCGTGCTGCTGTTTCGCTTCTACGATCCGCGTGTGCTGCGCCTGTACGCGCCGACGTGCACGCCCGACGAACGCGCGCGGCTGTTCGGACCCATCGAGCAATTCCTCGTCGAGGATGACGCGGGCGAGGTGATCGCGCTCGCGCGGTCGGGGGCACGCTCGTGAGCGTCGCGCGCTATGTGCCCTATCATCTGAGCCCGCTCTGGGAGCGCCACGACGCCTACTACTTCGAGCGCGGGCTCGAAGCGTGGGACGGGGACATTCCGTGGAAGTCGACGAGCAACTACGCCGTCGCGCGGCAGCACGCCGAGCTCACCCTCGCGCTCCTCGGCGCGGGACGCGACGAGGTTTGGATCCACGAGGTCGGCGCCGGCGCCTGCCGCTTCGCCGCCAACTTCTTGCGCGCGCTCGAGCGCCTCGGCGACGAGGGGCGGGCGCTGCTCGGGCGCCTGCGCTACGTAGTCTCCGATCACAGCGAGAAGACAATCGGCGAAGCCGCCGCGCGCCCGCCGCTGCGTCCTTGGATCGAGCGCGGGATCGTGGTGCCGGCGCTGTACGACGCGCGGCACGCCGATCCGCCGCGCGCGCTCGACGGCAAATCGCTCTCGTTCCGCGCCGGCCTCGTGATCGCCAACTACGTCGCGTGCGTGCTCGCGACCGCCGGCGTCGAGCGCCGCCAGGGTCATTGGCGCGTGCTGCACACGCCTGCGACTCCGTCTTCACCCGACGGCCTCGAGCTCGCGTGGTTGCGGTGCGCGCTGGAGGACGCGTTCGCCGACCGCTTCCACGTCGAGCTGATCACCCGCTACTTCGAGGAGCGCGGGGACGGCGCACTGTCGTATCCGCTCGGCTTCATCGATTTCCTGCGCGGCCTCGGCGGCGGCGGCGAGCTCGTGATGGTGAGCGACTTCGGGACCGCGGATCACCATCGCACGCCGACCGGCAAAGTGCGCCCGAAGCTCTACGGCGCGTCGCTCAATCACGCGGTCGAGTTCGCGATCTTCGATCGGTTCGCGGCGGCCGCGCGCTGGTCGGTCGAGCGCGTCACCAACGGGGAGCGTTTGCTCGTGCAGGCGCTGCTGACGCGCGGCGAGCTGGCGCCGCCGGCGCGCGAGGCGTTCCGGCGCGTGTTCGCGCAGCGCAGCGACGGCTCCGACCTGCTCGATTTCGCCGCCGCGGCGCGCGCGCTCAATCACGCGGGCGACTTCGCGCGCGGGGCGCGCATGTTCACGCGCGCGCTCAAGCTCGAACCCGACAGCGCGCTCTTGCACTTCGAGCTCGGCCAGTCCTGGACGGCCGCGGGCGAGCCGGCGCGCGCGCTGGAGATCCTGACGCGCGGGCGCGAGCTCGACGGCGCGGCGGAGCACGACTTCGACTTTCACCTCGGCAACGCGCACCACGGCTGCGGCGAGCTCGAGCGCGCGATCGCGTGCTTCGAGCGATCGATCGCGCGCGCGCCCGACGCGGCGACGCATTGCAATCTCGCGATCGTGCACCACGCGCGCGGCGATCTCGCCCGCGCCGCGCGCGCGCTCGAGGCGGCGCTGGCGCTCGATCCCAACTACCAGCCCGCGCAGCGCGCGCGCGACGAATGGAAGGCGGCGTGGTGGGCCGGCCTCACGAGCGAGCCATGCTGATCATCCGCCGCGAGCAGATGGCGATCTTCGAGCGCGCCGCCGAGGAGGACTTCGAGCGCCGTTTGATGATCGCCATGCGCGCGCACCACCCGCTCGCCGTGCGCGATCGCTCCGACGAGGAGCTGCGCGCCGAGGTGCGCGTCGCGATTGCGCGCGCGCGCGGCCACGGGTTTCGCCACGAGTCGACGATCGCCGACTTCGTGTCGTTGTATTTCTCGGTCGGCGCGCGCTTCGATGAGTATCCGCCGGTGCGCGCCATCTTGCGGGACGAGGTCGTGCCGCTGGAGAAGCGCGTGCGCTGGCTGATGTTGCGCCTCTCCAAGGAGGAGTGGAGCGAAGCCCGGGGCGCCGGGGGAGGCGGCTGATGCACGAGTTCGGTTGCGACTGCGAATCCCAATTCGCCACGTGGGTCAGCGAGTGGCCGAGCGTGTGGCCGCAATGTCCCTTCTGCGACAAGGCGCTGGTGTATCGCGGGAGCGATGACGGCGCCGTCCCCGGCCCGATGCCGTCGTCGATGTCGGCGCCGACGCCGGCGAAGAAGGCGAAGAAGAGCGACGACGGCAAGAGCAGCTCGGGAGGGGGCGGCTCGAGCCCCTCGCCCATGAGCGGATTCCCGTCCGCGCCGCCGTCGACCGCCACCGCGTGCGACGTCTCGGACGACAAAGTGGCTCCCGAAAACAAGATCGTCTCGTGCGAGATCCTCCACGGCGACGCCGCCGCCGCCGACAACGCGGTGCAATGGGTGAACGTGCCGGTGAGCGGCGCGTGGCGAGGGCTGGTCGGCGCCACGCACAACGATCGCCTCGGCAACGTGCTCCGACTGCGGCTGACTTTTGCCAACGCCGGCCCCGTTGACCCGACGATCTCGGTCGAGCTCATGGACCCGCCGGGGCTCGATTGCGGTTACAGCCGCACGGAGCGAAGACGCAATCGGCGCCGGTTCGACATTACCGCCGCCGACGACGGCGCGCCGCTCGACGGCCACCACCAGACCGTGAAGTCGGTTCGGGTGCCGGTCGTCGGCGGACGCAGTTACCGCGTCACGGCCACGTCCGGCGGAGAGAGCAAGACGAGCAACACCGTCATCGTTTGGCGCAAGATCTTTTTTCGCGTGATCGCGATGCGCGACGTGACCGTGCCGGACCTCGGGCCCGTGATCGCGGCGATGCGCGAGCGCTTCATCGATCTCGTACAGGTCGGCGCCGACCGCGTGGTCGACGGCTTCTATCAAGGCACGCCCGCGCGCAACAACATGGTGAGGGACGTGCTCCGCGGCGGGCCGAACGTCGACGCGTATCGGCCACACCTGTTGACGTTCTTCTTCACGTGGGACTACGTGAGACCAAAGACCCTCGAGCGCGCCATGTGGCTCAACTTTCCGGCGGACTCCGTCGCGAACGCAGTGGTTACGCCGCTCGCGTTGCCGGACGCGGACAAGCGGTACTTGTGGCACGGCGTCTTCGCCACCATGGACCCCGGCCCATGGGTGAACAAGTGCTTCCTGGTGGCGGAGGGCGCCAACCCCGGCGACGAGAAGAGTCGGATCGTGCTCGATCCCAACTTGCTGACGCCCCACGCGACCGCTTGCCCTGACGGGCACTACAATGCGCTCTCGCTCGACAAGGTCGCGGTGCGAAAGGCGGCGAAGGTGGCGCCGGAGACGAAGTACCGCTTCTGTTACGAGTTCAACGTCGCCAACAGCGAGTTCCTCGGGCTCGGTCCGCCCGATACCGACGTGATCTTCGTGGCGGGCCGTCCCGACGGCCGCACGACGAGCGCCGGCACGATGCGCGCCATCCTCTTGCACGAGATCGGACACAAGCTCGGCATGGTCCCCGACGGCACCGACGGCAAGACGAACGCGAAGAGCCGCTCGCGACTGGACAAGCCGGACAATCAATACGAAGACGAAGGAAAAGACTCGCACCAAGGCTCGCACTGCAAAAAAACCACGTGCATCATGTACGGCGCCGCCGATCTCGCCGATCCGCCGACGGCGTTCTGCAAAGCCTGCATCCTCGCGCTGCACAAAGCAGACTTCCGCGGCTGGGTCGCGCACCCCAACGCCCCCGACGACAAGCTGTACGACGACTAGCCTCAGCGCAGGCGCGCGCGTCAACGTGGGCGTCTACAAGGCGCTGTCCTTCGCGCCGGTGGTCGGGCGCAGCTACAGCGGCCTGTCATTCGCCGTCAGGTTTTGAGGCAGACGAGACGTGCGTTCCCTACGACAGCTACTTCGTCGCGGGCGGCGCCGGCGGAGTCGGCTTGGGCTTGCGCTTGCCGAGCGCGAAGAACTCCGTCGCCGGCGCGAGCTCCGGCTTGAGCGTCTTGTCGCGATCGGAGAGCTTGGTGAGCACCGAGTAGAGATTGACGGTCGTCGCCCACGCCTTCGACTCCGCAGCGAACACCGCGTCGCCGAGCGAGCGCGCCAGCGTCTTGGCCGCGAGCTGCAGCGGGCGAAGCCGCGCCGCCCTCGCCCGCTCGGCGGCGATCTCACCCGGTGACACACCCGGGATGGTGAGCTTGCGCTTCGAGATGACGTTGGCGATCAGCTCGCCCACGCTCTCTCCGCCCCGCCGCGGCTTCACGCTGCGCTGCTTCTCGCCCGTCGACATCTGGACGACGTAGCGAGCGAGCCCGTCGTTCACGTCCTGAAGCTCCCGCAGGAGCTTCTCGATCTGCTTCTCCGAAGGCGTCGCGATCTTCATTGCGTTCTTCATGGTCCCCCTCCTCTAAAGGGTTGTAGAGGTCGACGAGCTCGTCCTACCCGTTTGCTTGAACGTCCTACCCGTTTGCTTGAACGTCCTACCCGTTTGCTTGAACGTCCTACCCGTTTGCTTGGACGTCCTACCCGTTTGCTTGGACGTCCTACCCGTTTGCTTGGACGTCCTACCCGTTTGCTTGAACGTCCGAGCGCCGCGCTTCATCGTTCCCTCGTTTCGATGAGTCATTGATGCCCACCGCCACGCGGTTTGTCAGTGGGTATCGATCGCGGATCGATCACGCATCTTGCGCGCGCCTCAGTCGCTCGACTTCGCGCGGCGATTCGCGCAAGATCCGTTATCAGGCGCGATCGATGCCCACTCGCAAGACAAGCTCTCCGCGCTGGGTGATGCTCCCGGGCGCGCTACGCGAGCTCCGCGCCAAGCGCGGCCTGACCCAGCACGCGCTCGCCAAGCTCGCCGGCCTCAACGTGTCCACCATCGTCGACTTCGAAGCGGGCGTCGACCGATCGCCGACCGCAGAGACCCTCGACCGCCTCGCCGACGCGCTCAAATGCGAGCGGGAGAAGTTCGCCTATTTCGACACCAACCCCGACGGCGACGGGTTCAAGCGCGCCCAGCTCGCAGCCCGCGTAAAGCCGCCGGCCCCCGGCCCGCCGATGGCCGAGCTCGTCCGCACCAGCACCGCTGCAAAGCTCGCTCGGGTCGAGCACGACCACGGCCTCGACAAGGCCACCCTCGAGCTGGGCGGCAAAGACTACCTGCTCATGGGCTATCTGCATCTGCACGAGTGCGAGACGCAGTACAAGAGCATCAAGCGCCCGTACGTCGTCGCCGGCACCGTCCACCAGGTCCACGCGATCCCGTCCGATGCCGCGCACCTGCTGAAAGCGGAGCAAGGCCGCGGCGCCGCGTACGTCCGCATCCGCCGCAACATCTCCGCGGTCGACCCCGACGGCGACCCGATCCCCTTCGAGACCACCGTCTACGCCCCCAAGGCCGCACACGGCACCCGCCTCGACGCCGCCTTCCTCCACGGCATCGAGGTCAAGGTGATCGTCAACATCTTCGTCCGTCCCGCGAAGGAGACGCGCCGCGAGCTCCCCTGGCTCACCAATCCCGTCGTGCACCGCCCCTGGGCGCTAGTGGCGGCGCAGGTGCACACCGACCAAGATTGAGCGCGTCTCCCACGACAACGTTATGCCACGCCGGCAGAACAAGCCGTTCCGTTGAAGGCGCAGCAAGGGCGCAGCGCCACTGGCGCGAGTGAGTCAAGTTGGCAAGGCGCGCTCGGGGTCGCGGCCGAGACCGGCGCTGGGCTATGCTTGTAGCAGTGATTCCCCGCATCCTGCCCATGCGCGACGATGTAGCTTGCCGGTTGGGTCCAACGCGAGAATCGCTCCCTCGCTCGGCGTTCGAGCGCGGACCATCGGAGCGCCCCCTACGAGTCTTCGTCGATGCCGATGGATGCAGCGGGCCGCTCGCCCAAACAATTCGAACCTTCGGAGGGAACCCCAACGTTTACGTTGAGGATGTACGTGCGTCTCAGATCGAGATCGGTTCCGACTGGAGAGGGAGCCTCACCCGGTCTCACGGTAGCAGGACGACTCAACATCTCGTGCCCGTGGCTAGCACTCTCGAAGCGATTCGAGGGTGGGGATTTGAACTGCCGAACGAGCCAAACATCGAAGAGCGAATCGGGATCGCCGTGGGTCTCGCCGGAAGCGTCGGGTGTGACGCCTTCGTAACCGAATCGTCAGGCCTGCGGAGAATTGCGGAAGCCTTTGCGAAGGAGAGCAATCCGCTTGCACCAGAAACAGCGCTATCGGTCATCGGCCTTCATCTCCGATTGCGCGAGGACTTCGTCATTCGGCAAAACGGTCCGTCTCGTTATCAAACTAACGGGACGGGCTATTATTCGCTCGTCGCGCACGATCTCTTGCGCGAAGCAGAACGGTGGACTGACTGTTGTCCCGGCACCGAGGTGTTACTCGGGCCCTCCACAGCCGGGCTAGCACGCGCAGTCCCGTCGCGCGTCAGTCGGGCGTTGCGGGCGAGAGATCGGATGCACGGATATCTCCTTCGCATACCGTCGGAAGCTGCCGTCGACGAGGCGCTCTTTTACTTCGATGGATTCCTCGTTGCACTCGCCGGTGCTTTCGACGCCGCAGCTCAGGTCGCTGCGCGGGCGTACAAAGTCTCGCGCGACCATATCAGTTGGAGAGACACGCCTTGGCGCAATCGGCTGGTCGCAGTCGAGCCATCGCTTTCGTCAGTCCTCGATCAACGCTGCCTGGATGTGATCGAAATGCTTTTCGCCCTCCGGAATACGGTGCACGGGGAGACCTTTCACCTTATCGGCCTTCTGCATCCGAACGGAGAAGTGGCCAATTATCATGTCTCAGTCCCTGAACGGAATCGCCAGCGGCTTCTCGACGCGGCCGAACGCCTTGGCGGACTTGAATCGTGGGGCTTGAGGAATTCCGAAGCCACTAGTCTGTCGTTCGATCTCGGTCGTTACGTCGAAACTCTCCTTCCGAACGCGACGGCAACTCTGAACTCCATCATGGCGGCCATCGATGTGGATCGTTTCGACGACCCCGACGACGAACTTATCGCGGCGCCTAGTGATGTGGAGGATCTCACTTGCGAAGGACGTGCTGCGGCATCGACACGCGACGACGTGGACCGCGATCTCCCGATAATCCGCCTACTCGCCGGGATTGGCTAGAAACCACCACTGTCGTGTCCTAATCAACCTAGTGGCGAGCGCCAGAGCGGCGGCGGGCGTACTCCTTGATAGTGCATTTCCACGATCGCTGTCGCGCGCCGTCCGGGAAGCTTGGTTCGCTGGACGAGATCCTTGGCGAGCGCGTTCACGACTTGCCAATGTTTCTCGACGAGGCTGGCAGTGCGCTTCTCAAGCTCTTCAACGTATCGCTCGAGATCTCGCCGCTTCCCAGTCGGCCGCCCATACTGCAACAAGACGTCGCGCGCGCTTTCATAGTCCGATTTGGCCAGCGTGACGCTCACGTCCGGCGCAAAAAATGTTGACGCGATATGACCGGCAAACTGTTGACAGGCGATAGCTTCGGCTTTGAGCGACACGTAAGGGCCGTGAGGATCGTCGTTTCCAAAATCGATCAAAGTATTGCCCGCAGAGAAGCGCCCTTCGGCCATGCCGCTAGCTGCCTCAGCCTCCGCATTCCTTCCTATTTCGATGGACTTGATCACGAAGGAGTAGTGATAGCCAATCACCGCATGCCCAGCCTCATGGTGAGCGGTGATCCCGGGTCCGTCCACGCGCCGCCGGACGACTTCAGCCGCAACGCCCGACTCCCGAACCAGTCGGAGTTGCTTCAACATCAATCTGGACAAATCCAAGTCCATTCAGCGATCCGATTCTGCCGTATCGCGAGCGACAATATGGCGCCGAGCCGCGCTACTCGTCTTCGCGTTCTTCGAGTATCCACATGGTCGTTGAAATGAATTTACTGTAGATAGCGCGGGCTGTGTATCCACGGACCGCCATGTCCAACATCTCGTCGAGGTCCTCTTGCGCCAACACGCTGATAGGTGAGCTCGCCGGGGGATCCAGGATGGGAACATGCAATCGCGCGCGGGGAATGGGAACGACAAGGACAGCCGCAACTTCGACGGTGCTGGAGTTCGTGGCGGCCAGAGCGGCCCTGACCTCATCCGCACGCGCAAGGAGATCACGCAACTTGCCATTTGGAGGCGTTGCCGTGGTTGTACATTCGATAACTGCCACACGCCGACGACCGAGAAACGCGAACACGTCAAAGATCCCCGAACGCCGAAACCCTCCGCTTCGGAATGCAGCGAACCCACAGAGCGTGAAGAGTTCAGCAACACCGCTTTCTACGTTGCGGGTTTCTGGGTTTTTCGCTTTGGTCTCGCGCCACCCATAGAGATGGAATTTTAGTTCCTCGAAGTCGGGATCAACGGCGAGATGCGCCGTTATTCGAGGGCTAGGGAGCCCCGTTTCAACCTCACCGATGCGCTCACCGCAGTAGCTAAGGATGACCGTGACCGGGCTCGGGTCGGTTGGCAGCGGCCCGAAGGCAGTCTCCCACAAGGCGGGATCTGCGCCGTCGGACTGTATCCATGTAGTGTCGCATAGCTGGCGCACCTGACGACTTGACTCGGCGGTGCCGGTCTTTTGGAGCAGAGTTACAATGGCCTCGTTGTTACTTCGCTCCCATTTTGAATCCACTCCGACCGTTACTACACGCGTCTTGAGATCGATCCAGATTTCGCTGAATCGTGTCCAGAATGGAGTGACCAAGTCTATCTGTGCTTTGCTCTCACCGTTGATCTCTGTACCAAGGCACCAGTCTCGCAAAAGGTCGCCCAGTCCTCCGTATGGAGGTAGGCTGCTTAGCAGCTTGCCCTCCAATTCGTCTAACTTGTCGTGGCCGATCAACTGACGCAGCCCGTGACTCTGGTGATCTGGTGACAGGCGGATCACGATAGACTTGAAACCGCGATCCGGCGCGCGCGCCGGAGTACCGAGATAGTCGTACTTCCAAGCATTCAACTTCGGAAAACAAACATCCTGTTCTAACACGCCTCGAAAGCGAGCCCCCTCAAGCCGACCGTTAGCGATTTCCGCCACGAACGATGTCACGTCTTCATTCGGAATGACGGCCTCTAATGCCCCGACACTCCCCCACTGCTGGCTTCGTGTGCGCAAGCTGCTGCTGAGCGACGGCGGAACCAGTACAACACGTACGGCAAGTCCGTTGCCGCCGCAGTATAGCGCAGCTACCTGCGCCACACATGAGCGGGAGAGATTGGGCTTAGCCCTGAACAGAAAATCTGCGACTGCTGCGTCGATGTTTTCATACGAACCCACCACCTGACCCTCCGGATCTGACGCTCCGATGCGAGGTCCACCACGCACGATCATGCGGCTCGAACGTGGCCTATCCGCCACGTACGGGTCAAGCTGATTGTGCTGCGGCGCCCTTGAGAGACATCGGTCGCGTCCGATGTCGCGCTCGATGTCTCTCTTTATCGTCGCTGCCGGACGGATACGGTGCGCCGGCCGTCGGCAAGCTGCACAACGTGAACATCCTCGAAAGACTGATCGACTGGGATCGCACCGCGTCGGACGAGGTCGGCAATAAGGATGCGCGAGGCAGGCGTACCCGGCGCATCAACGACGTCAATCTCAGCACCCATCGCAGGAAACAAGAGAGAGCCATATGACTCCCACTCGCTACAGCCGTCAGTTGGAGCGATCGACCACGAGCAGACGCCGCAGACATTGCCTTCTCTATTGAAGATCGGCCCACCGCTCATGCCTGCATCGACGGGAGCAGACGATTGGAAAACAGGGAATCTACCCATGCGCCCGCCGCTCGGGTGAAGAGCCGTGATGTTACCTGTGGCGACAGCAGTCCGCTGGGCATGATGAACGACGAGAGCATCTTCGTCTACAAACTCGGTTTCCATTGCGTAGTAACCGACCGCGGCAATCGCTTCTCCAACGTGCGGCACACCCGGACTTAAACGCAGCGCGGGCACCTGCAGCAAGTCGCCGGTGTCGCCGCGGATGAGGTTCCGAAAGCGGCAGAAGCCGATGTCGGTCTCGACCGGCCGCCACACCTGCTCGATCGAGAGCACGCCTCCGATCCTCGCCCCAGCGCCAGGTATTTCTTCGTCTCGGAGGTACAGCGCGTACAGCTCGTAATGATCATAGAAGCGACCGGTGCCGTCGTTTACTCGACGCTTCTTGCTCTCGGCGTAATCCAGTACGTGCCCGGCTGTCACGATCAGGTCATTCGAAATCACGAATCCCGTGCCGACGGGGTACCACTCCGCGCCAAACTTGACGATGAGCGGCATGACTGACTGCTGAATTGGGTGCGCCAACATCGACAATGGGTTGAGCGCGTACGTCGATGAAGTCTCGCCGTCCGGACCCGGCTGATTGGTGGCGTATTGACACGGTTCGAGCGTGATCATTGGCGTGGTCGATCTTACATCGAGATGTGTCGACAACGCCGGTCCAATAATTGATCGTTACGCCGACTGCTGATCGTGATGCCGAATGCTTGTCAATGAATCCCAAATTTCTTGAGTGCTTCCGACACGACCTCGCTCATCTCCAGATCGTTTTGTGCGGCGTAGACCTTTAGCGAACGATATTGATCCTTCGGGAGATAGATTGTCGTTTGCTTTCGATCGGTCTTGTCGGCGCCCGACTCAGTTACGCCGACCTTCTTGTCTTTTCCGCGTGGCATGGCTCACTCTAACTCTTCTACATCCAAGAATCAAAACATCGGCCGTTCTCGATGTTCAACCTTTAACTGTTTGACATTAGAAATCCAAATGTAGAATCGAATCAACATACGCGCGGCGTGGTGCGGCGCGAAGAGAAGCGGCCCCGGCCGAGAGCTGACACTCCCGACCGGAGCCTGAACCCATGACGGGGGTTAGCCATCATGAGTCTGAGGCGCAAAGTTTCACAACCCACGGATTGCAGCAAGAGCGTTCCTCCCGGCGGTGCGCCGTGAAGGGCGGCGAGGGGCAGGCGTTCGAGACGGTCGATCGGTATCGGGCGGCGTTTGATGCGGCCGACGGCGCGGGCGAGGAGGAGCCGCCGCGGTATGCGGAGGTGGCGGCGCTGCTCGTGCACGAGTTCGTGCGGCTCGGGCTCGTGGTGTGGGCGGCGATGAATCCGCTCAGGCCGCTCTCGCCGGAGATCTTCGTCGAGGCGGATGACTCGGGGACGGAGGAGCTGCACAACCTCTTGCCCGAGCTGCGGCGGTTTGGCGAGGCGATCTTTACGCGCGGCGATCCGGCGCGGCTCGGCGAGATGAGTGGGCGGAGCGGACGCGAGCGCGAGCGCGAGGAGCGGGAGCTGTTCAAGGAGTCGATGCGGCGCGCGGCGGACGAGGACCAGGTCGAAGACGCGCGGCGCTGGGCGCGGATGTTCGAAGGGCGGCTGCGGCTGCTCGGGCCCGACGAGCGGCGCGATGTGCTCGCCGAGCTGCACGACGCCCTCGCGCGCTAGCGACGGCGGGCGGCTATTGAGCGGACACGGACTGCGTCGACCAACCGCCGATACGAAGATCCCATCGATAGAGTGCTCGGCGACCGCAGCCGGTGACGCCGATCAGGTCGCCGTCGACCGTGGTGGGAGGCAGCTTGATCGCGGTGAGCTGCTGCTCGGGGCAATTCAGCTCGAACGAGGCGCGCTGGTATTCGGCGAAGGTCGGCGCGCAACCCGAGGCCAGGACCAGCGCCACGATCGAGAGCCGCATCATTGGTTCTGAACGTGCGCGGGGGCGGTTTATTTACCGGCGGGCGGATCAAGGATGTTTGGGCGCGAGCACGATGAGCAGGACGATGGCGGCGACGAGCGCGAAGATCGAACCGGCGATCGCGACGCCGGCGACGGCGAAGCCGCGGCCACCGAGCTTTCCGCCGGCGGCCTTGATCTGGCTCAGCGCTATGAGGCCGAGGATCAGGCCGACGAGCTGCGTGACGAGCATGAATGGAATCAACGACAGCACGAAGCTCGCCACCGCGAGGCCGTGCGTGCGCTCGGGCGTGCCTTGCGCCGCGGCCTCTGCGGGGGTGATTCCGCGCGCCCACAGGCGCACGTCGCGCAGGTTGAGCAGCACCAGGAGCGCGATTCCCCAGAGCGGTGACAGCACGGGCGCGCCCGTGGGCACGCTGAAGGACGGCCCGTTGTAATTCAGCGACGCGAGGCCCTCGGCGATTCGCGGCATCGACGCGGCCACCAGCACGCCGAGCAGCGTCGAGCCCGCGGCGATCAAGCTGAGCACGCGGCCCCAGCGCTGGCCG
>DASREC010000528.1:0-22779 GCA_035652295.1 Polyangia bacterium | reverse complement strand
GCAAGTACGTGCCGCTGAAGTTCGTGCGCGGCGGCGGGCACGGCAGCAAGAGCGTCTACGCGGAGCTGAACCTGACGTCGATGGTCGACATGTTGACCATTCTCGTCGTGTTCCTCCTGCAGACGTTCTCGGCTTCGGGCGAGCTCCTCACGGTGCAGAAGAACATCGTTCTGCCCGAGGCGACCAACTTCAAGGACCTCGAGTCGGCGCCCATCGTGGCCGTCTCGAAGGACTCGGTCACGCTCGACGGTCGCATGGTGGCCAACGCGGAGCAGCTCAACGCGGAGAACACCGCCGATTGGAAGATCACCGATCTGCACGATCAGCTGGTGACGCTCAAGAACAACTTCAAGCTGCTGCACCCGTCGGAGAACTTCGCCGGCACGGTGATCGTGCAGGCGGACAAGGGCGTCGATTTCAAGGTCATCAAGAAGGTGATGTACTCGTGCGCCGTCGCCGGATATGCGAACGTGAACTTCGCCGTGAATCAGAAAGCAAAAGGCGGCTGACGCGAGGAAATTCGTTTGATCAAAGAGCGCCGGAAGGGATATCCTTCCGGCGCTTTTTCTTTTTTACGGCGAACATTGCAAGGGGAGGTTCGGGATGAGGCGCTCGCTGGCACTCGCGGTTTCGCTGCTGGTCGTCGGATGCGTCGATGATCCGCGCGATCCCAACACCTGGATCAAGAAGCTCAACGATCCGCGCGAGGGCAAAGACGCCGTGCGCGAGCTCGTGAAGATCAAAGACAAGGCCGCGGTGCCGCCGCTGATCGATCTCTACAAGAAGGGCAAAGACGCGGAGGTGCTGCGCGCGATCTCGACGTTCAAAGATCCGCGCGCGGTGCCGATCATGATCGACGCGCTCGACTACTCGGAGGACTCGTTCGACGCCGCGGCCATCGCCGCCAACGCGCTCGGCGACACGCCCGATCCGAGCGCCGTCGAGCCGCTGATGGCCACGCTCAAGAAGCCGCTGCCGATCAAGACGCGCGCGAACATCGTCAAGCTCGAGGCGATGAAGGCGCTCGGCAAGATCGGCGACAAGCGCGCCGTCGACGCGCTCGACAAGGTGCTGTCGACGTCGGCCGACGATCAGGACTTCTTCCTCAACAAGACGGCGGCGGGGCAGCTCGCCCGGTTCAACGATCCGAAGTCGGTGCCGTTCCTCATCCGCGGCTTGTTCATGACCGGACGCGGCGCCGACATCTTCGCCGAGTGCCGCACGGCGCTGGTCGGCATCGGCGAGCCGGCGGTGCAGCCGCTCGTCGACGCGATGAACCGCAAGAACGCCGAGCTCGAGGCCGACGCCAAGAAGTACGAGTTCATCCCCGGCATCATCGTGCAGAAGACGGCGATCCTGCTCGGCGACATCCGCTCGAAGACGGCGGTGCCGGCGCTGCTCGCCGAGCTGAAGAAGCCCGACGACGGTTTGAAGAAGGGCGTGTCGGGTCACCAGTCGGTGATCATCGCGCTCGGGCTCATCGGCTCGCCCGACGTGAAGGCGCCGCTCCTGGCCATCCTCACCGACGCCAAGCAGCCGAACAAGCTGCGCGCCGCCGCCGCCGAGGCGCTCAACGGCGCGGGCGACACCTCGGCGCTGCCGGCGCTGCTCAAGATCGCGAACGAGAGCTTCATCAACATGAAGAGCCACGAGATCGACGCCGAGCACGGCGCGCTGGTGGCCGCCGCGGCGACGGCGTACTCGCGCCTGGCGTGGGCCGAGCAAGCCAACGTCACGTGGCAGAAGCTGCCGGCCGATCTCGAGGAGTCCGACGCGCACGTGGTGTTCAAGAACGCGAGCGCGCGGCTCGAGGTCGCCAAGGCGTGCAAGAAGGACGTCGCCTGCTACGCCAAGATGCTCGACGACAAGGACTCGGCCAAGGCGGAGAAGGCGGCGCTGATGCTCGGGCGGCTCGGCAAGCCGGGCGTCGACGAGCTGGCCAAGGCGGTGGGCGTGTCCGATCTTTCGGTGCGCATGACGGTGCTGGTCGGCCTGGCGCAGGCGGGCAAGGCCAGCCCCGAGGTGCGCGCCGCGCTGGCCAAGCAGATCGAGCTCGACGACGGCAAGCCGATGATCAAGAAGGCCGGCGTCGTCGACGAGATGCGCGTCGTGCTGGCGCAGATCAGCCGCGGATAGCATCCATCGCTGCATGCGCTCCGTACTCGATTCGTTGACCCCGCACAATCTCGCCGTCGCGGCCGCGCTCTATGGCGGCTTCGTGCTGTTCCTGTTCGTCGCGTCGATGGTGGTGCCCGGGCAGCGGCTCGAGGGCGTGCCGCTCGCCGACGGCACGCGCAAACAATATCGCCTCAATGGATTGTGGCTCTATCTATTGACGGTCGCGGTATTGGCGGCGGCGCAGTATTTCAAATGGTTCTCGTTATCGATTGTCGTGAAATACTATTGGCCGCTATTGGCGGTGGCCAACGTGTTCGCGTTCACGCTCACCGCGATTCTCTATTTTCAAGGGCGCCGTGCGGGCGTCGAGCTGCGCGGCAATCCGATCGTCGACGCGTTCTACGGCACCGAGCTGAACCCGACGTGGCTCGGCGTCGATCTCAAGATGTTCGCCTATCGCCCGTCGCTGATCGGCCTCGGCGTGATCAACTGGGCGTTCGCGGCGGCGCAATACGAAGCGCTCGGCGCGCTCACCACGCGCATGTGGTTTTATCAGATCGTTTATTTCCTATATCTGACCAATTACTTTCAATTCGAATACGGAATGATCTACACGTGGGACATCATCGCCGAGAACTTCGGCTGGATGTTGGTTTGGGGCGATTACGTCTTGGTGCCCTTCTTTTATTCGATTCCGGCGTGGTATCTGCTCGGTTATACCGAATCGCTCGAGACGTGGAAGCTGGTGGCGC
The DNA here is from genome assembly GCA_035652295.1 of Polyangia bacterium. GTDB lineage: Bacteria > Myxococcota_A > Polyangia > Palsa-1104 > Palsa-1104 > DASREC01. The sequence goes on along the minus strand of DASREC010000528.1, from coordinate 19,909 downwards.
TCGGCGCGCTCTGGCTCTGCGGGTTCATTCTGTTTCGCGGCACCAACGAGCAGAAGCATCAATACAAAGCCAATCCGCAGGTCAAGATCTGGGGCAAACCGGCCGAGGCGCTCGGCGGTAAGTTATTGGTCTCGGGATTCTGGGGAATCGGCCGCAAATTGAACTACACCGGCGAGCTGATGGTCTATACGGCCTGGACGCTCACCACCGGCTTTCAATCGATCGTTCCCTATATCCTGCCGATCTGGCTGGCCGTGCTGTTCACGCACCGCGCCTGGCGCGACGAGCAGCGCTGCAGCGCCAAGTACGGCGACTTGTGGCAGGCCTACCGCGCGCGCGCGAAGTTCCGCATGATCCCGTTTCTGTATTAGTCGCCAACCATTGATTGATTAGCCGGTTGATTGATTGATTGATTAATCGGCGGTCGATCGATTAATGGCGATCAATTGATTATTCGGTGATCGGTTGGTTAATCGGCGATCGATTGATTAATCGGCGATCGATTGATCTGTCGTCGCTGGTTCGCGGCGATCGGGATAAGGGGGATCCACGGTCTGAAGACCGCGGCTCCGACAGAGGGAAGCCCCGCGGGCTGCGATTCGGGGATGTTGAGTCTCACGGAGGGAGCCCGCAGGGCTTGACCCCGCGAATATGGTGGAGGTCTGTCGGAGCCGCGGTCTTCAGACCGTGGATCCCCCCTTTAACCGTTTCGAACCATCAAACTTGATTCCGGATCGTGGATCGAATCGTGGATCGATTACGGGATCTGCATCGAGGCGCAGAAGCCGTTGATGCAGAGATTGGTTTGATCGCAGCAGTCGGCGGCGGTGGTGCACTTCTCCTGCACCTGCGAGCAATGGCCGTTCGGCGGCGTGTTGGAGCAGACGAGGCCGCCGTCGGCGGCGGGCTCGCAGTAGCCGTTGCAGCACTGATCGCCGGTGTCGCACGTCGTGCCGTCGGGCTTGCACGGATCGAGCACCCAGAAGCCGCGCGAGTTGCCGGCGAGCAGCTCCTGCGCCGGCAGGTAGAACGCGGGATGGCTGGCGTCGGCGCCCGGCTGGCCGCTCACGTCGACGGCGGCGACCCACAGCTTCTTGGTGGTGATGTTCGAGATCAGATCGACGCCGCGCGGATCGCTGCAGAACGGCGGAATGGTCGCCTCGTTGCCGTACAGCCGCCGGCTGGTGAACACCACCCACGCGAAGCCGCCCGACGCCACCGGGTTCACCGTCGGCTCGTAGTTGAGGTTCACGTCGTCGCCGTGATCGGCGTCGATATTGCCGACCTGCACGCCGTCGCCGGTACAGCTCATCGAGATCGCCGCCGGCAGCTTGGGCAGGTAGACGTTGCCCGCGGCGTCCTTGCCGTTGAGCTGATTGAGCGCGGTCACGTGCGTGGCGTCGGTGACGTTGGTCCACGCGAGCTGCGCCTTGGCGCCTTTGCGCGTGTTCATCGTGCCGAGCGAGTTGCCGTCCGCGCCCGCCGCGCTCTGGTGATGGAACACCACCGATTTCCCGTCGGGGAAGAAGGCCGGCCAACCGGGCCGCGTCTCCGCCGGCTGACCGGTGTCGTCGACGACCAGCACCGGATTCGAGAACGTGCTCGTCATCGAGTTGAACGCCATGACGAAAAGTTTTTGCGTGGGATTGGCCGTCGGGCCGGCCATCGGGTTGAACGCCACCAGCGTGCCCGACGGCGCGAACGCCGGCGAGCCGACGTCGGTCGACACCGCGGCCAGCCCGATCGGCGTCGTGGCGGTCGCGCCGCCCGGCAGCGGAATCAGCTGCCCCGCCTCGGAGAGCGCGAAGCTGCCGTCGGGGAAGATGGCGGGGAACGCGGCGCCGTTGTTCATCGTCGTCTCGGTGATGCCGCTCGCGCTGAGCGTGTACGTCGAGCTGGTGCTGGTGACGTCGCCGTGCTGCGCCACCAGGCTCGAGCCGCTGGCCGCCACCGAGTGACACACGCGGCAATTTGCCGCAGTGCCGTTGGTGCCCGCCGCCAGCTTCGGCGACGTGTCGCCGACGTGGATCGACAGCACCGCGCCGCCGAACTTGCCGTTGCCGCCGACCGCGCCGGTGTAGTTCTGCGCCAGCTGCGTGCCGTACGAGTTGTAATAGATGATGCCCGAGAGCCGCGCGGGCGCGACCGTCCACGTCTCGCTGATCGGGCCGTACGCCTGGCCGCCGCTCGCCACCGTCAAGCTCACGATCAGCTGATCGCTCATGCCGTTCGCCGACGCGGCGCCGGCGGTGTTGGTGGCCATGGTCCACACGTCTTGCGGAATCGGGTGGCGGATGAACTTCCCGCCGGTCTGCGAGAGGATCGGCGGCCGCGCGAACGCGCCGGTCCACGAGAACGATCCGCTGGTCGTCGTGAGCGAGAGCTGGATCGCGTCGGCGTCGCCGATCGACCACCTCCACATCACCAGCGGCGCCGGCAGCCCGCGCGGCCACACCGTCTTGTCGTACGGATAGAGGAACGCGAGGCCCTGCGACTGGCCGTTTCCCGACGGCACCGCGAGCGCGTTGAGCGTGGCGGTGTCGACGACTTGCGCGCCCAGGCCTTCGCCGCCGACTCCGCCGACGCCGCCGCCGGCGGTGAGCTGCGCGACGGTGGTCGCCACCTGCGACTGCTCGGCGGGATTGCCGGTGGCGCCGTTCTGCGACGGCACGATCAGCTTGACCAGCACCTGCCGCGACACGGTCATGCCGTTGATGCCGGCGATGACGTTGACCAGCCCGCCCGTCGAGCCTTTGGGCGAAAGCGTGGCGCTCGACGACGGCCCGAGCGAGATCGCCGCGACGTCGCCGCGATCCACGCTCCAGCCCGCGTTCACCGGCTGGCCGTCGAGCGTCGCCGTGTACGTCACCGTCGGCGTCGTCTGTCCCGCGACCACGGTGATCGTCTGCAGCGACGCCGGCTGCACGTCGAGCCCGCCCGCCGCGAAGTCGATCGGCATCGCGAAGTCGTCGGTCGGCTGCGGCATCGCCAGGTCGTCGCCGCCGCCCGCCATCGCCAGATCGGCGCCGCCTTTATATGGACCGGTGTTGGTCCCGCATGCGCCAAAGCACAAAACCACCGCCTCCGCGACCGCAAACGCCGCAAATTTCATGGGTGGATTATATCCAATCGCGTTTTGGATAATCCCCCATATTCCTTTGACATGAGCGGTCCGACCGCGTGATTCAAGAATGATTGCGTGCGGTTGGTGCGATTTCGCACGGCCGGTTTTTGTGGACACCGGGTGGTTCGCGGGCTACAAGCGATTCAATTGACCGTGGAGTAAAAGGTCGATGAAGTTCCTGCTCACCGGCGGCTCTGGTCATCTCGGCGCGAACCTGGTGCGCCGTCTGCTCGACGACGGCAAAGACGTTCGCGTGCTGTTGCGCGAAGGCTCGAACAACGCGGGGCTCGACGGTCTCGACGTCGAACGCGTGTTCGGCGATCTGCGCAATCCGGAGGCGCTCAAAGCGGCGCTGCGCGGAGTCGATCGCGTCTATCACTGCGCGGCCAAGCTGTCGACCGTCGACGGCGGCGAGCAGGAGCTATTCGAGTGCAACGTCATCGGCACGCGCAACCTCCTGCGCGCCGCGCGCGACGCCGGCGCCGGACGCGTGGTGGTCACCGGCTCGTTCTCCGCCGTCGGCCACCGCCACGACGCGCCGTCGGACGAGACCGTCCCGTTCAATCCTTTCGACAAAGCGATGCCGTACGAGAAATCCAAAGCGGGCGTCGAGCACGAATGCTTAAAGGCCGTGGTCGAAGGACAAGACGTGGTCGTGGCGACGTCGTGCGCGATCTTGGGCCCGAATGATTTCAAACCGTCGCGTATGGGACGCACGCTGGCCGATTTCGCCAACGGCAAGATGCGCGCGTACATCCCCGGCGGCTTCGAGTTCGTCGCCGCGCGCGACATCGTGAGCGGCCACCTCCTGGCGATGGAGAAGGGCCGCACCGGGCAGAAGTACATCATCTCGTCGCGCTTCACCACCGTCGACGAATTGATGGAGATCTTCGAGCGCGTGACCGGCCGCCGCCGCCCGCGCCTGCGCCTGCCGCCGCCGGTGATGGCGGTGATCGCCGAGGTGACGCAGGCGGTGCAGTCGACGTTCTTCCCGTCGCGCCCGCAGCGGCTCACGCCGGGCGCCGTGCGAATCCTGCGCATGCACCGCCGCGCCGATACCACCAAAGCCAAGACCGAATTGGGATACCAGCCCACCTCGATTGAAGACGCGGTCAAAGAGCAGTACGAGTTCTTCATCGGTCAGGGCTGGATCGACGGCAAATCGCCGCCGCTCGCCCGCAAAGCTCCCGCGACGGAAGAAACCAAAAAGAGAGCGCTAGCATGAAAGAGCTCAACCTGGTCTCGCTTCGTTCCAATCGACCGCCGACGTTCGAGGAGGCGCAGAACCGCCGTCAAAAGGCGCGCGCCGCCGGAATGAACCCGGATTATTGGTACGCGGTCGAATGGGATCGAAACATCAAACGCGGCGAGGTCAAAGAGGTCACGTTCTGGAAGCAGTCGATCGCGCTGTTCCGCGGCCAGGACGGCAAGCTCTCGGCGATCGAGAACCGTTGCGCGCACCGTCAGCTCAAGCTCTCGCTCGGCCAGGTGCAGGGCTGCCAGTTGGTTTGCCCGTATCACGGCTGGCAATACGACGCGACCGGCAAATGCGTCCATATTCCGCACGAGTTATTCGGCAATAAAATGCCCGAATTCAAGCTGCGCGAATATCCGCTGCAGGTGAAGCACGGTTTGGTGTTCCTGTTTCCCGGCGATCCCGAAATGGCCGATAAACGGCATATCCCCGATATCCCCGAATTGCAGGGCGCGGATCCGTGGGGCTCGATTGAAATCGACATGATGGTCAAAGGCCATCACTCGATGGTGCTCGACAACGTCAGCGATTTCACGCACGCGTACCTGCACCGCAAGTACAAGCCGTTCTGGAACGCCAGGCTGACGCGGCTCGAGACCGTCGGCGACACCGTCGAGCTGGAGTACGACACGATGGTCGGCGGCGGCGGATTGGCGGCGGCGTTCGTCAATCGTCAAAGCGCCGATACCAATCACATGAAGCTGGCGTACGAATATCCCTATCAACGCTCCAATACCGACGAGCACATCAAACACTGGTGCTTCGTCCTGCCGATCGACGAGCAGTCGACGCGCGTCATCTTCCTGTTCTATTTCGCGCACGACTTGATCAAGATCCCCGGATTCGGCAGCGTGCGTTTGCCGGGTTGGCTGCTTCGCAAGATCATCATGCCGCTGGCCAAGCGGTTTCACGTCGCGCCGCTCCTCGACGAGGACGGGCTCGCCGTCGAGGCGGAGCAGGAGGGCTACAATCGGCATTTCCAGCAGCCGATCGCCGAATTGAGCCCGGCGGTTTTACAGTTTCAACAGCTCACCATTCGTAAATGGGAGGAGCATCTGGCCAAGGCGCGCACGTGACGCCCGACGCCAACGCCGCCGCTCAGCGCGCCGCCGCGCGCGACTCGCGCGATTCATTGGAACGCGCAATCGATCATTTAATCTCGTTGCAATACCCGACCGGTCATTGGGAAGCGGAGATGGTGTGGAACTCCATGCTGCTCTCCCAATATGTCTTGGTTCGGCGAATCACCGGGCGTTGGCCGATTGAAGAGTCGGCGCGGCAGCGCATCATTCAGCACTATCGCGTCACGCGCCGCGCGGACGGATCGTGGGCGATGCACGGCGAAGGCGGCGGCTACGTCTTCATGACCGCGCTCGCGTACGTGGCGCTGCGGCTGCTCGGGCTGGCGCCCGATCACGAGCTGGTGGCGCCCGCCCGTCGCTGGCTGCGCGATAACGGCGGCGTGCTGGCGATTCCGTCGTGGGGCAAGTTCTGGCTCTCGATGGTCGGGCTCTACGGCTACGAGGGCGTGAATCCGATTCCGCCCGAGATCTTTTTATTGCCCGATTCGCTGCCGATTCATCCCAATAATTTCTATAACCACACCCGTTATATCTATCTCGGGATTGGTTATCTCTACGGCAAACGATTCCGCGCCGACTTGGGGCCGATCACCGCCGAATTGCGCGCCGAGCTTTATGACCAGCCGTTCGATTCGATCGACTTCAATGCGCACCGCCACGATATCGCGGCCACCGACCTGTTCGTGCGCCCGTCGCTACCGCTGCGCCTGGCGTACGACGCGCTGATCGTCCACGAGCGCGCGCCGGTCAAACCGCTGCGCAAGCTCGCGCTGGCGCACTGCCTCAAACGGATCCTTTACGAGCAGGCGGCGAGCCGCGGGCAGGGATTGTCGCCGGTAAACGGTTTATTGAACTGTTTGGCGATCTATTCGGAGGATCCGAATCACTTCGCGCTCCAGCCGTCGCTCGACGCGATGGAGTCGTGGAAGTGGGACGACGCGCAGGAGGGGATTCGCTACGCCGGCGCGCACTCGACGGCGTGGGACACCGCGTTCGCCATGCGCGCGATCTTGGCGTCGCCCGATCCGCGCCGCGCGGCGCCGTCGCTCGCGCGCGCATACGCGTGGCTGCGCGCGACGCAGATGCAGGAGGAGCTGCCCGAGCACGAGGCCGAGCGGCGCGATCCGATCCTCGGCGGCTGGTGCTTCTCCGACGGGCAGCACCGCTGGCCGGTGAGCGACTGCACCGCCGAGGCGCTGTCGGCGATCCTCGAGCTGCACGCGTCGCCGATCGCGGCGGCGATCCCCGCGGGCGAGCGATTCTCCGACGAGCGGCTGCGGCAGGCGGCCGAGTTCATCTTGCGGCGGCAGAACGGTGACGGCGGCTTCGGCAGCTACGAGCGGCGGCGCGGCGCGGCGTTCCTCGAGTGGATCAACCCGTCGGAGATGTACGGCAACTGCATGACCGAGCGCTCGTACACCGAGTGCACCGCGTCGTGCGTCGGCGCGCTGGCGCGTTATCGCGCGGCGTACGCGACCACCGCGCTGCGCGCGCAGCTCGACGAGGCGATCGCGCGCGGCGTGGCGCTCCTGCGCACGCGGCAGCGCTCGGACGGCTCGTACGCCGGCTTCTGGGGCGTCAACTTCACCTACGGGATCTTTCACGTCGTCGAGGCGCTCAAGGCGGCGGGCGTGCCGCCGAGCGATCCGGCGATCGCGCGCGCCGCCGAGTGGCTGCTGGTGAAGCAGAAGGCGGACGGCGGCTGGGGCGAGCATTGGAAGAGCTGCCTCAGCGACGAGTACGTCGAGCACCCGGAGAGCCAGGCGGCGATGACCGCGTGGGCGCTCTTGGCGCTGCTCGAGGTGCTCGACGCGCGCTCGCCGCAGCTTCAGCGCGCGGTCGCGTGCCTGCGCAACCTGCAGCGCGCGGGCGGCGCGTGGCCGCGGCAGTCGCAGTCGGGCGTCTTCTTCTCGACGGCGCTGCTCGACTATCGCCTCTATAAAGATTATTTCCCGACCTGGGCGCTCGCGCGCCACGCCCGGCTGCTCCAGAGCTAGCGCGTGCGCGCGCTGGTGCTGGCGGCGGCGCTGCTCGCGGCGCGCACGGCGGCGGCCGATTCGTCGGTGAAGCGGCCGCCGACGATCGCGGGCGCGACCATCGACGTCAAGGATCGGCGCGTGGTGGCGATCCGCGGCGGCGTGCGCGCGCCGCTGTCGACCGAGTACGCCGAGGAGCTGCGCGGCGTCGAGATCGGCGGCGGCAAGGCGCACGTCACGTTCGAGGGCGACGACTGCGGAGAGCGCGCGCTCGACTTGAGCGCGGCGCAGATCGACGCGCGGCTGGTCAACGCGGCGGCGCTCGTGCTGCACCGCAAAAAAAAGTTCGCCGAGGCGGAGGGGGGCTTTCGCAAGGCGCTGGCGCTCGACGGCGAGTTCGAGCTCGCGGCGACCAACCTGGCGTCGGCGCAATTGGCGCAAGGGCGGCGCGACCAGGCGCTGGCCACGCTCGCGCCGTTCTTTGCGCGCCATCCGCTCGCCGTCTACGCGCGCGTCGTCGGTGACGCCGAGCTGGCGCCGCTCGCGGACGATCCCGCGTTCGCGCCGGTGAAGGCCGCCACGCCCGGCACCGCGCGCGTCGCCGGGCTGCGCGAGCCGGCGGTGAGCGGCACGCGCCTCGCGCTGATCCACTCGGAGAGCGGCTGGCTCTCGTGCGCCTCGAACGTCTCGCTGCGCCTCTACGACACGGCCGCGGGCGGCGCGCCGATCCTGGTGATGCCGCTCGAGCTGGTCGGCGAGCAGACCGGCGGCGGCGACCTCGAGCACTGCGCGATCAAGCGCGAGCTCCGGAAGACGCACGCCGCGCGCGCGGCCGCCGCCGATCGCGTGCTGGCGGATCTCGGCTTCACGCCGGCGGCCGACGTCGAGTCGGCGCCGGTGATGCACGGCGACGATCGATCGATCGGCAAGGCGCGGCTGGCGCGCTTCGGCGTGGTGCTCTCGGACGTCGGGCGCGTGGTGCGCGGCGATCGCGTGCTGGCCACGTTCTCGACCGGGCTCGGCGCCGCCGCCGGCAGCCTCGAGTGGCTGCCGTCGCTGAGCACGCTGATCTTGTCGGAGCACAGCAAGAGCGAGGGCTGCGCGATCGCGGCGCACTCGCTCGAGGTGATCAGGATCGAGCTACCAGCGGATAGATGACGCCGTAGAGCTGGTAGCAGATCAGGATCAGCATGTTCAGCGCCAAAAGGTCCCAGATCGAGCGGCGCAGCGGCACCGGCGCGAGCGCCGGATCCTCGTCGAGATCGTAGAACAGCGGCAGGGTCAGGAAGAACACCGTGCCGTAGCAAATGGATCCAAACCACATCACCGCGTGCGGATTGCGGTACGAAAAGTAATCGCGCAGCGAGTCGTTGGCCATGGCGAAGGTCTCGGCGAACGCCACCGCGTAGGAGAGGATCGCGCGGGCGATTACCGTCGCTGCGCGGGGCGCGTTGGGGAAGCGCGTGCGCAGCGCGCGCCAGGCGATGGTGAGCGCGACATAATAGGTGGCGAAATAGGAAACGGTGACGAGATAAAGAAAAACCGGGGTACGCTGCAATATCCAGCGCACGGGGAAGTGGTACTCCATGCCGAAGGCGTCGAAGAACAGCGACGCGCCGAAATAGTTTTGCAGGAACGAGAGCAGCGTGATGAGCGCGATGAAGCGGGCGCCGTGCGGCGAGGCGAACGCCAGCAGCCACAGCGGCGCGGCCAGCGCGAGGCCGAACGCGAGGTGCACGCCGTCGCCCCAGCGCAAGAACCAGTGGCCGTGCTGCACCAGCGCGATCGCGGCCATCCACAGCGGGCTGTAGATCAGCACTGCGATTTCGACGCGGCGTTTTTCGCGGTTCGGCGACAGCGCGGCCACGCGACACCTTAACCCGCGCGCTGCGCACGGCCAAGCGCGGCCGAGCGCGCGCAGTCATTTCGATAGCTATCGAAATGATGAAGACGCGGCGAATGCCGGTCGAATGCCGGCCGATTGCGCGTCCCGGTGCCGGCGCTTTGCCGGCGTTTTGAAGCCGTCGCGCCGGCGAAGCTCGGATTTCACAAAAACCGGGTTTTTATACTTGCATGGAATTTTGAACGACTGTATTGGATTGCAACTTCGATGGACCTTGTAGGCACGCGCCCCAAATTTGTTAGCAAAGTAAGCGCGCCGACGATTGACCTGTTTTGCCCGTTTCCGCCGGCGGTGAATCCGCACGCGGCGGCGGCGCACGAAACCTCGCTCGCCTGGGCGCGCCGCCTCGCGCTGGTCGCCGATGATGAGCAGGAGCGCCGGCTCGATCGCGCGCGCATCGGCTGGCTGGTCGGCCGCGCGTTCCCCGACACCGCACCCGACGAGCTCGAGCTGGCCGCCGATTGGACCACGCTGTTCTGCCTGCTCGACGATCGCACCGAAGCCGACGGCCTCGCGCCGATGCGGCTGGCCGCGTTTCTCGCGCGCCTGCTCGACGTCTTCAAGAGCGGCAAGCTGCACCACGACGACGATCCGCTGGCGCACGCGTTCCTCGATCTGCGCCGCCGCCTCGCCGCGTGCGCGCCCGCCGGGTGGCTCGCGGGATTCGCCGATCGGCTGGAGGAGATCTTCGTCGGCTTCGCGTGGGAGGCGATCAACCGCGCCAAGGGCATCAAGCCCGATCTCGACGCGTACCGCACCATCCGCGAGACCACCGTCGGGCTCTATCCGCAGTTCGAGCTGACCCGCCTCACCGACGGGATTCGCCTGCCGCCCGAGGTGCTCGAGCACCCGGTGGTGAAGCGCCTGCAATCGGTCACCAGCTGCTGCGTCGGTTGGGCCAACGATCTCTTCACGTACGAAAAGGAAATGCAGCAGGGCGAGGTCAACAACCTGGTGCTCGCCCTCATGGACAACGAGGCGCTGCCGCTCGAGGCCGCGGTGGCGCGCGCGTGCGAGGAGCACGACGCCGAGGTGCGCCGCTTCGTCGAGCTGGAGCGCGCGCTGCCGTCGTTCGGCGCCGCCGACGGCGAGGTGCGGCGCTTCGTCGCGATCCTGCGCTCGTTCATCCGCGGCCATCTCGACTGGTCGCGCGAGACCGGGCGCTATCGCCCGCGCGCCGACGAGCCGGCGGCCGGAGTGGAAGCCGCGGCGATTTGATACACTCGCCGCGCGGAGGGGTCGTGGAGCGCGCCAAGGTGAAGGGGACGCACGTGCTGATGGCGCGCCAGTGGATCGACGCGCAGCTCGGCGAGGGCGAGTTCCTGAAGCGGATCGAGGAGCGGCCCTCCGATTGGCCCAAGGTGCTCTTGCCGGCGAGCTGGTACGACGTCGATCCGATGAACCACGCGCTGCGCTCGGCGGCGCGCGCGCTCGGCCGCACCGTCGAGGACGTGGCCACCGACATCTCGCGCTCGAACGCGCGGCACGATCTCACGACGGTGTACCGCGCGTTCTTGCGCGTGGCCGGCCCGCACCTGGTGATGAACGCGACGGCGCTCCTGTGGCGCAACTACGTCAACTTCGGCGACGCGCAGAAAGTGGTGAACGAGCGCGGCCACTACGTCGGCGAGTGCCGCGGGATCCCGACGCGGCTGCTCGAGTGGGCGTGCGGCGCGTGGCTCGGCTTCGTGCCGACGGCGATCGAGCTGGCGGGCGGCAAGCGCTGCTCGGCGCGCATCGTCGAGACGCGCGTCGAGACGTCCGAGCTGTCGGCGCTGCGAATGGAAGTCCGCTACGCGATGTGAGCGCGCGGTGACTGACCGAGGTCGCTAGCCGATCAGCGGCCAGCGGCGCTCGCCGTAGAGCCGATTGGCCACCTGCTGCATGCGGCTGCGCACCACGTCGAGCCCGGCGCGCAAAACTTTTTCGTCGTCGGGATCGGCCGCCTCGCCGAGCGTCTTCCACAAGCGGATCGGTTCGAGCACCTCGACCTTGATCTTCGCCGGCAGCGGCAGGTGCGGCATCGGCCCGAAGCCGAGCCCCCAGGGCAGCCCGAGCCACAGCGGCACCACGTCGGAGCGAAGCTTCTGCGCCAGCGGGATGCGCTTGGCCAGCCAGCCGCCGCGCATGAGCACGATCAACGTCTCGTGCGCGCCGATCGAGACCACCGGGTTGATCGGCACGCGCCGCTTGATCGCCGCCGAGATGAAGCCGGTGCGGTGGCCGAGCTCGATGGTGCGCCGCCGCGTGAACGGGCGAAACGCCTCGTACGCGCCGCCGGGATACACCAGCATGCTCTGCCGCAGATCGAACGCGCGGTTCAAGCTCTCGCTCGACGCCGGCCGGCAGCCGCAGCGCGAGAGGAAGCCGGTCAGGCGCTTGCTGATGCGAAACGGAAAGTCGTGCATCAGCGTGACCAGCGGGCGCTTGAAGTAGAAGTGCTCGTGCCACTCGGCGCCGAGGCAGATCCCGTCGACGGGGAGGTAGCCGCCGTCGTGGTTGCCGACCAGCATCGTCGGCTCGTCGGGCACGTTCTCCAGCCCGCGCACCTCGCCGCGAAAGTACACGTCGAGCAGCGGCTTCAAGAAACGTTCGGTCGCGCGGATCGTCGCTTCGTCGACGAGCGCTAGCTCGCCCTTGACGCGACGGCGCGGCGCACCTGGGCGCTGCGTCCCAGGAACGCCCGCATCCTCGTCACCACCCGCTCCGGATCCTCGATGATCGGCATGTGACCGCACCGCTCGATTACCTCCAGCTCCCCATCGGGCAGCCGCTGCGTCCAGACCGGCACCGGCTTGAACGGCAGCAGGCGATCGCGCCCGCCCCAGATGACCAGCGTCGGCATCTTGATGCGCTCGACGTCGCGCAGCAGATGGTACGACGTGAGGTCGCGGCTCGCCGCGCACATGACGCGCGCCAGGTCGAGGCAGAACCGCGAGTCCGGCCGCGTGACGCTCTGCTCGATGAATCGCTCCGTCCGTTCATTTCGCTCCGAGAAAACCAAATCCAGGAGCCGCCGCGCGTTGCGCTCTAGCGCCGTCGCGAGGAGGCCCGGCCTCATGATTGTGCGCGCCGCCATTCGGATGGGAAGGGGCATGCGAAACAAACCCGCCGAGCTGATGAGCACCAATCGCTCGACGCGCTGCGGAGCCCTGAGCGCCGCGTCGGAGACCACCAGCCCGCCGAGCGAGTGGCCGGCGAGCGTCGCGCGCTCGATGCCGAGATGATCCATGAGGCGCAGGATCGCGTCGGAGAGATAGCGGATCGTATATTCGCGGTGCGGCTTGCCGCTGAGCCCGAAGCCCGGCAGGTCGAGCCCGCACACGCGATACCCGTCGGCGGCGAGCGGCGGCGCGACGTACTCGAAGTGCGTCAGGTTTGCGCCGAGCCCGTGCACGAACACCAGCGTCTCGCCGTTCGGCGCCGCAGGCACGCCGCCGTCGAAATACGCCACGGGAACGTCGCCATAGAAGAACACCTGCTCGCGATACGGAAACGTCTCGGAGCGCGAGGGGCGGAGCGGTATAGCCGGCAGCTTGTTCATGCTCCTCCAAGCGTATCACACGACCGCCAGGCTTCTATATAATGAGGGCGTGTTACGCCCGTTGCTACTGGTGACGACCGCCTTATCTTTCGCCGCTTGCTCCCCGAGCGCGAATCAGCCTCCGATCATCGACGTCCTCGACATGCCGCCGACTGCAATCGTCGATCCGAGCGGCTTCTACGTCGTGAACGGCTCGCTCACGTTCCACGACGTCGACGACGTCGTGCAGACGCTGCGGGTGACCATCCCGCTGGTCTCGATGCAGTACGAGTACCCGGTCGGCCTCTCGAGCGGCACCATCAACCTCACCGTCAAGTTCTCCTCGGCGACGCCCAAGGGGCCGCAGCAGTACCTCATCACGCTCGTCGACGCGGGCGGCGAGACCGCGGTGGCGACGAAGACGGTGACGCTCGAATGACTTTCGTGGTAGGTCAGGCACCATGCCGATCGAAGCCTCGCAGTTGATGGAGAAGCTCACCGCGCTCTGCCGGCGGCGCGGGTTCATCTTCCAGTCGTCCGAGCTGTACGGCGGAATCAACGGCGCGTGGGACTACGGGCCGCTCGGCGTCGAGCTCAAGCGCAACGTCAAGGACGCGTGGTGGCGCGCGGTGGTGCGTGACCGCGAGGACGTGGTCGGGCTCGACTCGTCGATCCTCATGCACCCGATGGTGTGGAAGGCGTCGGGGCACGTGGCCAACTTCGCCGACCCGATGGTCGACTGCAAGAAGTGCAAGAAGCGTTATCGCGTCGACGAGATCGAGCCGGTGTACGAGACCATCGGCAAGGTGCCGACGCAGTGCCCCGATCCGAAGTGCAAAGGCGAGCTGACGCCGGCGCGCAAGTTCAACCTGATGTTCGAGACGTTTCTCGGGCCGATGGCCGAATCGGGCGCCAAGACGTTTTTGCGCCCGGAGACCGCGCAGGGGATCTTTGCCAACTTCGGCAACGTCGTCAATTCGACGCGTATCAAAGTGCCGTTCGGGATTGCGCAGATCGGCAAATCGTTTCGCAATGAGATCAATCCGCGCAACTTCACGTTCCGCTCGCGCGAGTTCGAGCAGATGGAGCTGGAGTTCTTCTGCAAGCCCGGCAGCGACGAGGAGTGGTTCAAGTACTGGGTCGAGCAGCGGCGCCAGTGGTATCTCGCGCTCGGGATGAATCGCGAGAAATTGCGCTTTCGCGAGCACGAGAAAGAAAAACTCTCCCATTACTCCAAAGCGACGACCGACGTCGAATACCTGTTTCCATTCGGCTGGGGCGAACTCGAGGGGATCGCCAATCGCACCGATTACGATCTGCGGCAGCACCAGATCGGCATGCGCTCGGTCGGCAAATGGAAGGGCGAGGAGCTGCAGGACTTCTCGCTGGTCGCGGAGGACGCCGAGTACTCGTCGGGCAAGCTGAGCTACTTCGACGAGGAGGAGAAGCGGCGCTACATCCCGTTCGTGATCGAGCCGTCGGCGGGCGCGGATCGCGCGACGCTGGCGTTCCTGTGCGACGCGTACGACGAGGACGAGGCGGGCGGCGAGGTGCGCGTGGTCTTGCGGCTGAGCCCGCGCCTCGCGCCGGTGAAGGCGGCGGTGCTGCCGCTGGTCAAGAAGGACGGCATGCCGGAAAAGGCGCGCCCCCTCTACGATGCGTTGAAACGGCGAATGGCGGTGGTTTACGACGAGTCGGCGGCGTTCGGCAAACGCTACCGGCGGCAGGACGAGATCGGCACGCCGTACTGCATCACCATCGACGGCGACACGGTGAGCGCGGGGACGGTGACCGTGCGCGAGCGCGACTCGATGAAGCAGGAGAAGATCGACATCGGCCAGGTCGCGCAGTTCCTCGACGACAAACTGGCCTAGCGGTGCGCGCCGCGCGTTGGCCGTTCGGGTTTGCGCTCGCGTTCGCGTTTTCGTTTTCATTCGCGCACGCCAAGAAAGCGCCGCCCGCGCCGGCGCCCGATCCGCTCGCCGGCTGCAAGCGGCAGAAGCACAGCGACGTGCTCACCATGCTCACCTGCGACGAGCTGACGATCCTCGACGGGCTCATGCCCGGCACCTACTCGCGCAAGTCGATCGACGGCATGCTCGAGCAGTTCGCCGTCGGCTTTCCCGAAGACGCGCGCCGCGACCGCGTGCTGCTCGAGGCCGGCGGCCAGAAGCTCCCGTCGCTGCGCGTGAGCGGCGACCGCAGCCCGAAGGGCCCGTTTCAAGCGCAGGTGGTGTTCGCGCCTTCGACGGGAAATCGCACGCGCGTGGTCTCGTGCACCGGCCCGCACCCGGGCGGCGGCCCCGATCGCTGCGCCGCGATTCTCGCCGTTCTCATCGCGTCGCCTCGATGATATTCTCGGGCGCATGACCAAATACGCCGCCCTCACGCTCGCTCTCGTCCTGGCCGCGCCCGCGCCCGCTCTCGCGGAAGAGTCGGTCAAAACGTACTCCAACGTCCAATGGGGATTCAGCGCCAGCTTCCCGTATACGATCAAAGAGTCGCCGGGGGAGAACGGCGGCATCACCATCTCGGCGGCGAATCCGGAGGACACCATCGCGTACATGCTGTCGGTGTTCCCGATCGCGGACGAGGTGCTCAAGCTGAAGAAGCAGGACAAGATCCTCGAGGACGCCGTCAAGGGCGCCGTCGACAACGTCAAGGGCACGCTGCTCTCGAAGAGCGACATCAAGATCGACGGCTTTCCCGGCAAGCAGTTCGATATCAAGAGCGATCAGTTCGTCGCCAAGTGCCGCATCTACCTCGTCGGCAAGCGCATGTACCTGCCGATGGTGATCGCCGCGCCGGAGCTGCGCCTGCCGCTCACGTCCGAGGCGTTTCACGCGTCGTTCAAGCTCACCAAGAAGTAGCCGCGAGGCGGTTGACGCGAGGCGGTCGCCGATGGTAACTCGCGTGCCATGAACAAGACGGCGGTCATCGTGGGGGCCGGTCCCGGGGGCGGCGCAGCGGCGATCCGTCTCGCGCAGCGCGGGATCGGGAACGTCATCCTGCTCGACAAGGATCAATTTCCGCGCGAGAAGACCTGCGGCAGCGCGCTCTCGCCGAACGGCGTCAAGATCATCGAAGAGCTGGGCATCGGCGACGAGGTGCGGCGGCTCGGCTACCTGATCAAGTCGGTGACGCTGGTGACGCCCGGCCGGCGCGAGATGAAGCTGACGACCGAGCAGGCGGCGATCGTGCTCCTGCGCAAACACTTCGACAACCTGCTGGTCGAGCAGGCGCAGAAGCTCGGCGTCGAGTTCCGCCCCAACTTCAAGGCGCTCGAATTGATCAAAGAGGGCTCGCGCGTCGTCGGCGTACGCTCGAAGGATCAAGAGATCCGCGCCGACTACGTGCTCTGCGCCGACGGCGCGCACTCGATCTTCTCGTGGGACCCGCGGCCGAAGCGCACCATCTCGACGCTGATGGGCTGGTGGGAGAACTTCGACTTCGAGCCGGGCATGATGGAGATGGTGTTCGACAAGAACCTGTCGCCGCTCTACGGCTGGATGTTCCCCGAGACCGCCGAGCGCGTGAACATCGGCATCTGCATGGACGGCGAGGACGCGAGCGGCAAGAAGACCACGCGCAACGTGCGCCAGGTGTTCGACCAGTTCCTCGACGAGAACTACCGCGACCGTTTGGCCAAAGCGCGTCAGATCGGCAAATTCAAGGGCCACCCGATTTCCTACTGCACGTGGATCAAGGATCTCACCGGCGACGGCGTCCTGTATCTCGGCGAGGGCGGGCGCATCACGCACAACGCCACCGGCGAGGGGATCTATCACGCGATGCAGTCGGGCTGCTTCGCGGCGGAGGCGGTGGCCGACGTGGTGTCGGGCGCGGCGAGCGAGCAGGCGGCGTGGCGGCGCTACACCTGGCGCTGCCGCGAGCGCTTCACGTTCGGCTTCGTGATGGGACACGTGCTGCGCGGCGCGCTCAAGACGCCGCTGTTCGACGCCATCGCGGTGGCGTACAACAGCCCGGCGGTGCGCAAAGTGGCGACGTGGGCGGTCGGCTCGGCGCTCGCCGGCTCCACGCTCACCGCCGATAAAACGCAGCGGACGGCCGATCCGGCCGAGTACGCCCCGCCGCGCGCAGCGGCCAATTAATCGCGCATGAAGACGTTCGTCACCGGGGCCAGCGGGCACGTCGGCGCCAACCTGGTGCGCGCGCTGATCGAGCGCGGCGAAGCGGTCAAGGCGCTGGTGCGGCCCGGCTCCGACAACGCGGCGATCGCCGGGCTCGACCTCGAGCAGGTCGAGGGCGACCTGCGCGATCCGGCCTCGCTCGACCGCGCGCTCGCCGGCTGCGATCGCATGTATCACGTCGCCGCGTTCGTTTCGCTGCGCGCCGGCGATCAGCAGGAGATCTTCGAGACCAACGTCGTCGGCACGCGCAACGTGCTGGCCGCCGCCGAGCGCGCCGGCGTCGGGCGCTCGGTGTTCTGCTCGTCGTTCGGCGCCATCGGCCACCGCGACGGCGGCGGGCCCTCCGACGAGACGGTGACCGTGAACCCGTTCGAGACCCACCTCGACTACGAGCTGTCGAAGGCGATCGCCGAGATCGAGGCGTTGCGCGCGGCGGCGCGCGGGCAGGACGTGGTGATCGTGAACCCGTGCGGCGTCGTCGGGCCGCACGACTACAAGCCGTCGTCGCTGGGCAAGACCATCCTCGACTTCGCCAACCGCAAGATGCCGGCGTACGTGGCGGGCGAGTTCGAGTTCGTGGCCGTGCGCGACGTGGTCGCCGGCCACCTTTTGGCGATGGAGAAGGGGCGGCGCGGCGAGCGCTACATCCTCGGCGGCGAGCACCGCTCGCTCGATCAGATCCTCGATCACCTCGCGAGCCTGACCGGCGTGCGCAAGCCGCGCGTGCGGCTGCCGGTGGCGGTGATGGCGCCGGTGGCGCACGTGTCGAGCTTCGTGATGAAGCACTTCTTCCCCGCGGTGCCGCCGCGCTTCACGCCCGGTACCGTCAAACTGCTTCAAAGCGGCAAACGGGCCGATTATACGAAAGCCCGGCGCGAGCTCGGCTACCAGCCGACCTCGGTCGACGCGGCGTTCGCCGAATCGCTCGAATGGTTCCGCGGCCGCGGCCAGATCCGCGCGTAGGAGAGGACGACCATGCGAATCGCGATCGTGCTCGCTGTTCTGACCGGCGCGGCGCACGCCCAGGAGAAGGGCGCGCTGCAAAATCTCAAGGACACCATCGCCGCGCAGGCGAAGCAGCTCCACGTCAAGACCAAGGGCGACGGCTGCGACGGCGACCGCGTCGCGCTCAAGCTGATGAAGAGCGATCCGCCCAAGCTCGACCTGTCGAGCTGCAAGGACAAGAGCGGGCAGGAGCGGATCGACTGCGAGCAGCCCCTGCGCGAGGCGTTCAAGCAGGAGGTCGACGAGCGCGCCAAGGGCGCGGCCGAGTCGAAGCAGCGCATCGCTTGCTGCGAGAACAAGAAGAAAAAAGGCTGCGAGGATTTCGTGGGCGTGCCCGGGCTGTAGCGGCCGGCGCCGTTTGCGCGGCCGGCTTCCTGCACGCAGCAGGCAGCATGAGCTCTCGCGACTCGTGGACGATCGGCCGCATCGCGGGCGTGCCGGTGCGGATTCACTTCACCTGGATCCTGATCGCCGTCTACCTCTGGGTGGTGTTCGCCCGCCAGTTCGCCGGGCTGGCGGCCGCCGCCGAGGTAAACGACGCCAACGTGCTGTGGCCGCCGTGGCTGTGGGGCGTGCTGCTCACCGTCGGGCTGTTCGCGTGCGTGCTCGGCCACGAGCTGGCGCACGTGCTGGTGGCGCAGCGCTCGGGCGCCAAGGTTCGATCGATCACGCTGATGATGCTCGGCGGCGTGTCGGAGATGAGCGAGCTGGAGTCGCCGCGCGCCGAGCTGGCGACGGCGGTGGTGGGGCCGGCGGCGAGCGTTCTGCTGGGCGCGATCTTCTACGGGCTGTTTCGGCTGACCACCGACGCCACGCCGGATCTGCGATTCGGGCTGTTCTACCTGGCTGAAGTCAACTTCGTCATCGGGCTGTTCAACCTGCTGCCGGCGTTTCCCATGGACGGCGGGCGGGCGCTGCGCAGCGTGCTCACGCGATCGTTCGGGCGCGTGCGCGCGACGCAGATCGCGGCCACGGTCGGCAAGGTGATCGCGGCGGGGTTGGTGGTGCTCGGGCTGCTCGGCGGAAGCTGGTGGCTGGCGCTGATCGGGCTGTTCGTGTTCCTCGGCGGCGAGGCGGAGAGCCGCGCGCTCCAGGCGCGGGCGGCGCTGCGCGGGTTGCGCGTGGGCGATTTCTTTTCGCGGCGGCTGGTGGGCGTGGAGGCGGGCGCGACCGTCGCCGACGCGGCGGCGGCGATGCTCGAGGCGCGCAGCCCGCTGGCGGTGGTGACGTCGAACGGGCGGCCGATTGGCCTCGTGACCGCAGGCGAGGTGGCGCGCGTGCCGGTGCGCGAGCGCGGCGCGCGGCTGGTGGCCGCGGAGCTGGCGCCGGTGCAGATGGTGTCGTTCGACGACGAGCTGCCGGCGGTGCTGCGCCGTCTCGACGAGGAGCGGCTCGAGGCGGTGGTGGTGGAGCAGCACGGCCAGCTCGTCGGCACGCTCAGCCGCGAGGACATCGCGCGCGCGCTGCAGCTGCGCGAGCTGGCCGCCGCGCGCGTGTGAGCGATCGCCGCGCTACATTCCCGCCGACGCGATCAGCTCGTCGACGGTGAACGGCTTGCTCAAGAGCTTGAGGCCGGCGCGCTCGAGGCACGAGGCCAGCACGCTGTCGGGCGTCCCGGTCATCACCACCACCGTCACGTCGGCGAGCTCGGGATGGGCGGCCAGGTGCTCGACCAGATCGCTGCCGCTCATCACCGGCATCCACAGATCGACCAACATGCAGCGCGGCCGCGGCGCGGAGGCCAGCAGCTCGAGCGCCTCACGCCCGTCGCCCACCGCCGCCACGCCGTAGCCCCGCTCGACGAGCGACGCCGACAGCTCCTCGCGCAGCATCGGGTCGTCCTCGACGATCAACCAATCGGCTTGCTCAGCATTCACGCCTCACCTCCGC
>DASREC010000527.1:0-2227 GCA_035652295.1 Polyangia bacterium | reverse complement strand
CACGTCCGAGGCGGAGCCGGGCGGATACGTCTGCGTCACGATGGTGACCGGCATGCCCGCGGCCGCGGTGCCGTTGGTGATATCGGCCATCGCCGTGCCGTTCACGTACGCGTTGGTGTTACCGAGGAAGCTGAGCGGCCCGGTGCACGTCGCGTAGAAGCAGCCGTTGGTGCACGGGCTCGACGTCGACGGATAAACGCAGCGCATCGCGCCCGCGTCGAGATCGGCCTCGCACATGCCGGGCGCGGTGAAGGTCACGATCGCGTTCGCCTGGCACGCCGGCGACGGCGCGGTCGCCGAGCAGCCGCATCCCGCGAGGTCGAACACCGCCGGCAGATCGCCCGTCGCCGCGTCGGCGTGCGGCGAAAAGTCGGGCGGCTCGGGCCGCAGATCGTGCACCGCGAAATCGAATTGATCGCCGATGTCGGGCCCGCAGGCCGGGAGCGCCGCGAGCGCGGCCCATGCGGCCAATGCGGCGAGTGGTGGACCGCTGCGCATGCCTCACGCTACCATAAGCCGCGACAGTGAGGTCACGCCCGCCAGCTCCCGCTCCCCGTCGTGTGGCGCTCGCGCTGGCGGTCGCGTTCACCGCCGTCGCGCTCACCGCCGCCGCGCCACGCGCCGCGCGCGCCGAAGAGACCCACTGCCGCGGCATCCAGTGGAGCTTCCCCGCGCTCGAGCGCGCCGACGCCGGCAAGCGGCTGCGCTTCATCCGCGACTCGCTCACGCGCGACGCCTCGCGCATGCGCATCTGGCGCGAGGCGTGGATCGGCATCTACGGCGCGGTCACCGTCGCCAACGGCATCGGCCTCGCGCTCAGCAACAACACCACCGACTACATCGACTGGGGGCTCGGCGTCGGCTCGTCGGCGGTGGGGCTCATCACCGTGCTCATCCCGCGCAAGGTGCTGCACGACTCGCGCTGGCTCAGCCGGCGCATCGGCGACGCGCCGCCCGGCACCGACGTCTGTGAGCTGGTCGCCGAGGCGGAGCGGGTGCTGATCGCCGACGCGCACGACGAGGCGTTCACCACCAGCCCGCTGGCGCACGCCGGCAGCTTCCTGTTCAACCTCGGCATCGCGGTGTCGCTGATCGCCATCGGCCACCTCGACGAGGCGCTGATGCACGGCTTCGTCGGGCTGGTGGTCGGCGAGGTGCAGATCGACACCATGCCGACGGGCGCGGTCAAGGCGCTGCGCAACTATCGCCTCGGTCTGCTCGACGGCGCGCCCAAGCCGCCGCCGGTCGCTTGGAGCATTTTGCCGAGCGCGGCGCAGGGCCGCTATACGATCAACTTCGCGCTCGCCTTTTGACGTCTTCGCAATAGCCAAAGGCGAACTAGCCAAAGACCCAACAGTGAACACCACAGTGGCGCATGGAGTGGTTCTTTGGCACGCGCGCCGATTTCACAGCTACAGCCGGACGAGGCATTGCCGCCTTTGCCGCCGTCTTGCGCAGCGGGCATTGCGAGGTCGCTCGCGCCGGTTCCCGCGTCGAGGCCCGCGCCGCCGCCGTCGTCCGCGCCGCCGTCCGCGCCCGTCGTTCCATTGGCGAACGCCGTCAATTCGCCCGCGGT
The DNA here is from genome assembly GCA_035652295.1 of Polyangia bacterium. Classification (GTDB taxonomy): domain Bacteria; phylum Myxococcota_A; class Polyangia; order Palsa-1104; family Palsa-1104; genus DASREC01. Next base: position 651 of record DASREC010000527.1, on the reverse strand, counting down.
GCCGACAAAGCGATCCAGGTCCACTTGCGGCGTAATGCCGGGAACGGTGCCGGTAAAGCTGTATTGCCAGAACGTGGCGGTGGTCCAAGGCGGCGGCACCGACGCGCACTTGGCGAGCGTCGCGATATAGAGCGGATACTGAGCCAGCTTTGGATCGGTAAAGCTGACGCCCGCGAACCACGATGGATAGCTATAGATGATCGGTTTGCGCCCGGTCGCCGCTTCGACGGTATTGAGCCAATCGAACGCGCGCTGCGCGATCACCGACGGCATCGCCCAGCCCGAGTTGCCGGTGTACTCGCAGTTGGCGCTCGCCTGCGACTGCGTGCCCGACGTCGGGCACTCGATGTCGAGCATCGCCGGCAGATCGCCCGGCTGAAATCCGCCGGCCGCATTGACCACCATCAGAAAGTGATTGGCCTGTTTGACGCCGTCGATGGTGGCGTCAAAGAAGTGATAGGGGCTGCGCAATAGACCGGCGGCTTTTGCGTTGCTCCAGTTCTTTGTAAAGGTGGACGCCGTGAAGTAGTCGCCTTGCGTCGCCTTCATGAACGCAAAGCCGCGGCCCGAGCCCGCCACCTTGGTCCAATCGATGGTGCCTTGCCCGTCGGAGACGTCGACGCCTTCGACGACGTTGGCCGGACACACCAT
>DASREC010000526.1:0-5341 GCA_035652295.1 Polyangia bacterium | reverse complement strand
CGTGCGCGGCGACGGCCACCAGCGCCACGAGCCCCCCAATCAGATTTCGCATCCGCCGATCATAGCACCGTATAATCGGCCGGTGACCCCGAAGCCGCGCGTGCTTCTCGTCGAAGACGAGCCGACGATGATGGACGTGCTCACCATCGCCTTCCGCAACCGCGGCTGGCACGTCGACGGCGCGGCCAACGCCGACGACGCGCTCGCGCTGTTTCGCCGCGCCACGCCCGACGTCATCCTCACCGACAAGAACCTGCCCGGCATGTCGGGCGTCGAGCTGATCCGCCAGCTGCGCGCCGCCGACGAGCTGGTCGGCATCGTGCTGATGACCGCCTACGGCACCGTCGAGAGCGCGCGCGACACGCTCAACCTCGGCGTCGACGAGTACGTGGAGAAACCGTTCGCCAGCTTGTTCGGCGTCGTCGAGTCGGCGGACGCGCTGCGGCGGCGCGTGGTCGAGCGGCGGCGCGTGGCGTCGCTGAAGCCGGCCGGGGGGCCGCTGACGATCGTGGTGGCGGCGACGGGCGCGCGGCGCGATCGGCTGGCGGCGCACCTCCAGGCGGCGAACGATCGCGTGGTGTGGGTCGATCAAGACGGGCTCAAGCCGCAGGCGCGCAGCGAGCGCGCCGACCTGGTGATCATCGACGGGCCGTCGTTTCCCGAGGAGATCACGTGCCTGGCGGCGGAGATTCGCACGCGCGCGCGCTCGTCGGCGTGCCTGGTGCTGGGCGAGGCGCTGTCGCTGTCCGACGTCAAGCGGTTGATCCAGCTCGAGGTCAAGGCGCTGATCGAGGTGCCGCTCGATTCGCCGCGCTTCGCCACCATGTTCGCCGGCGCGGTCGAGCGCATCCGCAAGTCCAAGGCGCGCTGAGCCGCGGCGCCGTTATTAATGATGGCGCGCTGACATCACCGCCCACAGCAGTGGGCAGCTCTCGACGGGAAACGCCGATTTTCCAGGCACGCCGCTTGTAGTGCTCGCCTCCTCGAAACCAGCCATGACCGGATCGCCCCGCACGAAACGAAGATTTAACGAGCCGAGGTGGGGCCGGCTGTCCCCCTGTGGGGTGGTGAGGACACTACTGTCAGGCGAGGAAAAATGAGTCCGTTACCGAAAGACTGGCCCTCTCCCGGTAAGATCGATTTGAAGGTCCACGACCTGCCGCATCGCTCGTCGGCGACGGAGTGGTGGTACCTGAACAGCCACTTCCAGACGGCCGACGGCCGCAACCTGTCGCTGTTCGCCGCGTTCTTCCGCATCATCAAGGGCCAGCACCCCGAGACCAAGGCCACCGAGTACGCCCACTCGTTCACGTGGGCGCTCACCGACGCCGACGGCAAGGTCTACCTCGCCGACTCGCGCGTCGATCCGAGCGCGCCCAAGATGGGCCTCGAGCGCATCAAGAAGGGCCGCGGCTCGCGCGACCCGCGCCTCAACCGCGCCATCACCGAGATCCTCGAGCGCGGCAAAGTGCCGCAGCCCGACCGCATGTTCGACGGGCCGGTGCACGTCGGCGAGCGGCGCCTCGAGCTCGACTTCGGCGGCGCGCGCCTCGAGCGCCTCGACGACGGCCGCTATCGCTTCTCCGTCGACAACCAGCGGCTGCGCGCCGGCTGCGAGATCATCCTCGAGCCGCAGAAGCCGGTGCAGCGCCACGGCGACGACGGCGTGGTCAAGGGCCACGGCGGCGAGGACATGTTCTACTACTTCATCCCGCGCAACCGCGTCACAGGCACGGTGACGTACAACGGCAGCGTGCTGCCGATCGTCTCCGGGCAGGGCTGGTACGATCACGAGTTCGGCGGGCCGACCAACGACGAGCGCGCCGCCACGCCGGCCGACAAGCTGGGCCCCAGCCCGCAGGGCAGGGGGGGTTGCGATGACGAGAGCGGCGACGAGGAGCGCGTCGACATCGCGTGGAACTGGTGCTCGCTGCAGCTCGACGGCAACCTCGACGTCACCTGCTTCTCGCTCCAGCGCGTGGCCGACGGCAAGGTCATGCACCAGTGGGCGGTGGTGGTCGACGCCGAGGGCAAGTCATCTTCGCATCACGATATGCAGATGACTCCGCTCGGCAACTGGCGCTCGACCCGCACCTTCTTCGACTATCCGACGCGCTGGCAGCTGCGCGTGCCCAAGGCCGGCGTCGAGCTGGAGCTGACCGCCGCGTTCGCCGATCAAGAGTTCGTCACCTGCATCTCCAAGCCGGCGTTCTGGGAGGGACGCGTCGACGCGCGCGGCACCGTGAACGGCCGCGCGGTGGGCGGCCTCGGCTACGTCGAGCGCTCGGGCTTCGAGCCGGTGAAAGATCTCGATCAGTTCTTCACCGCCGTCGGTGAAGAGGTCCGCAAGTCGGTGGCCAAGGTGATCCCGACCAGCCCGACCGCCGACGAGGCGCGCGCGCTGGTCGCCTCCGACGAGCGCCCGCACTACATGGACGGCCTCGATCTCGATCAGATCGGCCGCGCGCTGATCAAGCCGATCCGCGAGATCGCCGATCGCGGCGGCAAGTCGTGGCGCTCGTACGCCGCGCTCGCGTGCTGCGACGTGGTGCAGGGCGACTCGCGAAAGTTCGTGCAGTGGTTGGCGATGCCCGAGCTGCTCCACGTCGGCTCGCTGATCGTCGACGACGTGCAGGATCGCTCGACGGTGCGCCGCGGCGGGCCGACCGCGCACCTGATCTACGGCGAGCCGCTGGCGATCAACGCCGGCACCGCCGCCTACTTCCTCACGCAGAAGCTGCTGGTCTCCGACGAGGTCTCGAACGCCAACAAGGTTCGCCTCTACGATCTCTACTTCGAGGTCATGCGCGCCGGCCACGCCGGCCAGGCGGTCGATCTCGACGGCCTCGCCCACGAGATGCCTCAGGTGATCGAGAGCGGCGACTCGACGTGGCTGGAGAAGCGCGTGCTCGCCACGCACCGTCTGAAAGCGGCGGTGCCGGCCGGCTGCCTGGCGCGCATGGGCGCGGTCGTCGGCGGCGGCTCGGAGGCGCAGATCGAGGCGGTCGGCAACTTCTTCGAGGCGCTCGGCCTGGCGTTCCAGATCGTCGACGACGTGCTCAACCTGCGCGGCTTCAAGAACAACCTCAAGTGCCGCGGCGAGGACATCTCGAACGGCGTGATCACGCTGCCGGTGGCCAAGGCGATGGCGCGCCTCGACGGCGAAGGCCGCCGCGCGCTGTGGCGCACGCTGCAGTCGAAGCCGACCGATCCGGTGATCGTCAGCGCCGTCGTCGAGAAGCTGGAGACGTGCGGCGCGGTCGAGGCGTGCGCCCAGGACGCGCGCGATCTCGTCGAGCGCGCGTGGTGGAAGGCCGAGCCGCTGCTCGAGGACTCGATGCCGAAGCTGATGATGCGCGCCTTCGGCTGGTACGTCCTCGAGCGCCACTATTAATAGATAATCGCGGCGTGCGTGAGCGACTGAAGCGATGGCTCGCGGCGCCGGGCGCGCCGTGGATCGCCATCGCGCTCGCGGTGGCGCTGTCGCTGCCGTCGCTGACCACCGGCCTGGTCGCCGACGATCACGTGCACCAGCTCCTCCTGCGCGAGCCGCGGCCGTTCGCCGGCCTGTCGGCGCGCAAGCTCGATCTGTTCGCCTTCGCCACCGGAAATCCCGACGACGCGCGCGCGCTCATGGACGCCGGCGTGTTCCCGTGGTGGACCGATCCGTCGGTGCGGCTCACGTTCTTTCGCCCGCTCTCGTCGCTGACGCACGCGCTCGACCACGCGCTGTGGCCGCGCTCGGCGATCGCCATGCACGCGCACAACCTCGTCTGGTTCGCGCTCGCGCTCGTGGCCGTCTGGTTTTTCTATCGGCGCTTTCTCGGCGGCGGCGCGGAGAGATGGATCGCGGGATTGGCGCTCGCGCTCTACGCGCTCGACGACGCGCACGGGCCGGCGCTCGGCTGGGTGGCGAACCGCAACGCGATGGTGGCGCTGGCGCTGTCGCTGCCGGCGCTGGTGCTGCACGATCGCTGGCGCCGCGAGAACTGGCGGCCGGGCGCGGTGCTCGCGCCGCTGGTGCTGCTCGTCGGGCTGCTCGCCGGCGAATCGGCGCTGGCCGCGGTGGCGTATCTGGTCGCGCACGCGCTGTGGCTCGATCGCGGCCCGCTCGCGCGCCGGCTGCTCGCGCTCGCGCCGTACGCGCTGGTCGTGGTCGCGTGGCGCGCGGGCTACGTGGCGCTCGGCTACGGCGCGTCGGGCTCGGGCGTGTACCTCGATCCGGCGCACGATCCGGCGGCGTTCGCGGCCCAGTTCCCGTCGAGGTTCTTGCTGCTCGCGCTCGGGCAGGTGGCGCTGCCGTGGTCCGATTTCGGCGCGCTGTATCCCTATATCGGCCCCCGCGCGGCGACCATCATGGTGACGTTCGCGGCGATCGTGGTGGCCGGCTTCGTCGCGCTCGCCGCGCCGCTCCTGCGACGCGACGCCACCGCGCGCTTCTTCGCCACCGGCGCCGCGCTCGCGCTGGTGCCGATCTGCTCGACGTTTCCCGCCGACCGCCTGCTGTGGTTCGTCGGCGTCGGCGCGATGGGGCTGATCGCGCAGCTCTTCGCCGCGCCGCGCGCGCGCTTCGTCGGGCGCCCGGCGATCGCGCTGCTCGCCGGCATCCACCTCGTGCTGGCGCCGCCGCTGCTCGCGCTGCGCTCGCGCTCGATGGCCACCGTCGAGATCCCGCTGCGCCGCGCCAACGACTCGCTGCCCAAGAGCGGCCTCGACGGAAAGACCGTCGTGCTGGTCAATCCGCCGGCGGATTTTTTCGCCGGCTACCTGGCGGTCACGCGCGAGTCGCGCGGCGAGCCGCGGCCGGCGCGCATTCGCTGGCTCTCGTCGGGCACGTCGGCGGTGACGGTGCGCCGCCCCGACGAGCGCACGCTGATCGTGAAACCGGAGCGCGGCTTTCTCGAGAACGTCACCGAGCAGATGCTGCGGACGCGCGCGCACCCGCTCGCGGCCGGCGCGCATGTGGCGCTCACCGGCGTCGCGATCGACGTGACGTCGTCGCTGCCCGACGGGCGTCCGGCCGAGGCGAAGTTCACGTTCGATGTGCCGCTCGAGGATCCGTCGCTGATGTGGGAAGCGTGGCGCAAGCTCGGCTACGTGCCGTTCACGCCGCCGCCCGTCGGCGGCGAGGTCACGCTCGCGCCGGTCGATTTTCTCGCCGCGTGTCTCGAGGAGCCGAAGAAATGATCAGCGCGGGAAGTTGGTGAACAGCGCCTGCGTTTTGGCCGGAGGCGTGGAGGTGATGGACGGCAGGTTGACGACGTTCCCGGACGCGATCGAGATGCGCCCGCCGCCGCCGTCGCCGCCCATCGAGCCGCCGGCCGTGCCCGCGTTGCCGCCG
>DASREC010000525.1:0-18235 GCA_035652295.1 Polyangia bacterium | reverse complement strand
CGCCCGCGCGCTGATGCGGCACAAGCTGCGCACCGGCCTCACCACGCTCGGGATCATGATCGGGATCGCCGCGGTGGTGCTGGTGGTCGCCGTCGGCGAAGCGGGCAAGCAGCGCGCCGAGGCCGAGCTGGCCAAGCTGGGCGACAGCCTGGTGTGGATCGAGGCCGGCTCGCGCAACGTCGCCGGCGCGCGCACCGGCAGCCACGGCGCCGCGTCGCTGGTGATCGAGGACCAGGAGGCGATCCTGCGCGAGGTGCCGCTGATCGTGCGCTGCTCGCCGCAGGTCGACGGCACGGCGCAGATCATCTACGGCAATCAAAACTGGTCGACGCGCTGGCGCGGCGAATCGCCCGACTACCTGCGCATCAAGAGCTGGACGGTGGCCGAGGGCGCGTCGTTCTCGCCCGAGGACGTCGAGCAGGCGGCGGGCAAGATCCTGCTCGGCGAGACCGTGCGCAAGCGGCTGTTCGGCGGCGCGCCCGCCGTCGGCGAGGTGGTGCGCGTGCAGGCGCAGCTGTTCGAGGTCGTCGGCGTGCTGGCGCCGAAGGGCCAATCGGGCGACGGGCGCGATCAAGACGACTGGGTGCTGGTGCCGTATACGACGGCGGAGCGGCGCATCCGCGGCAAGGGGCTGGTGTGGCTCGACGACATCCTCTGCTCGGCGAGCGCGCCGCAGGCGGTGAACCCGGCGATCGATCGCGTGATCGCGCTCTTGCGCGAGCGGCACCACATCCGCGCGGGCGAAGAGGACGACTTCAACATCCGCCGCCCCGACGAGATCCTGAAGGCGGCCGTCGAGCAGAGCGACACGCTGGCGCTGCTGCTGCTGGCGATCGGATCGATCGCGCTGGTGGTCGGCGGCATCGGCGTGATGAACGTGATGCTGGCGTCGGTGACGCAGCGGACGCGCGAGATCGGCGTGCGCCTCGCCGTCGGCGCGACCGAGCTGTCGGTGCTGATGCAGTTTCTCGGCGAGGCGGTGGCGCTGTGCCTGACCGGCGGCGTGCTCGGCGTGGCGCTGAGCGTCGCCGGCAAGTTCGCCTTCGAGCGCATGCTCGGCTGGGCGATCGCGATTTCACCGTCGGCGGTGGTGCTGGCGGTGCTCGCGTCGGCGGCGGTCGGCGTGTTCTTCGGCTTCTATCCGGCGTGGCGCGCCGCGCGGCTCGATCCGATCGAGGCGCTTCGTCACGAATGATCGTCCGACAGTCGACAATCCACAGTCCACAAATTCACAGTCCACAGTCCACAATCCACAGTCCACAACACTGCACAGTCCAGTTTGCAGTCTGAAACCCGTCAGTGATCTCAGTGCACTAAAGTCGTGTCGCACTCTGTGCGCCTTGGTAGTTGTTTGATCTTTTGAAGGACTTCCGTCTTGTCGGTGCATAGAGGGTCATGAGCACCGGCATCGTGCGCGGACTGTTGCTCGTCGCTGTTTCGTCGCTGCTCGCCTGCTCGGGAGAGATCACGGGAAACACCGGTTCGCCCGATCCCGGCGGCAAACCCGATTCGCCCGGCGGCGGATCGAATCCCGGCGGCGGATCGAATCCCGGCGGCGGATCAAATCCCGGCGGCGGAGACGGCGCGCCCGACCTGGGCACCGTGACGCCGCCGAACAACGGCGGTGGACCGTCGAGCGTCGGGCCGGCCGGCGGCAGCGTCGGTCTCCTGCACTTCGGGCTCGTCGGCGACACGCGCCCGCCGGCGTGCGAAGACACCGCGCACTACCCGACCGCGGTGATCAACGCCATCGCCACCGAGTTCAAGAACCGCAGCGCGCAGTTCGTCGTCGATCTCGGCGATCACATGTACGTCTGCAACAACAGCCTGAGCACCGCCACGACGCAGATGAATCTCTACATGACCGCGACGCAGATGTTCGGCGGCACGTGGTTCATGACGGAAGGCAATCACGAGTGCTACGGCGGCTCCTGTCTCGCCGGCTCGCAGAACGCCAACTACCTCGCGTTCATGAGCGCGCTCGCGCCGATCTCCCAGTCCCCGTATTACTCGATTGACGTCAACACCTCCATGGGCCTCGCCACGATAGTGTTCATCGCCGACAACAGTTGGGACAGCGCGCAAGCGACGTGGCTCGATCAAACGCTGGCGACCGCCGACTCCAAAGCCACGTACACCATCGTCGTGCGCCACCATCCCGAGGGAGACTCGTCGGTGAGCACCAACGGCGACAGCATGACGATCGTCCGCAAGCACAAGTTCGCGCTCTTCCTGACGGGACATAGCCATTTGTACAAGCACATGACGACCGACAATGGACGCGACCTGGTGATGGGAAACGGCGGGGCTCCGCTGATCGCGGGCGGCGCGTTCTTCGGCTTCGCCATGATCGATCAGCTCGCGTCGGGACACTTGCAGCTCTCGGTCTTCGACCTGAGCAACAGCGCGCAGCCCGTCGACGTGTGGAGCGTCGGGCCGAACTGACCGTCACGTCGCGCGCGCGGCGCGGGCCTGGCGCTCGGCGAGGATCGGCATCAGGAACGCCGCGATCTCCTGCCAGCTGTTGACCGTCGGGTTCAGGATCTTCGCCAGCCCCTCGGAGGTCACCACGCCCGCGAGCACCAGCGTCATCTCGGTGATCGGCCGGACGCGGTGCTTGCGCCCGAGCGCGAATACCTGGTTGGCGAACTCGCCCATCTCCAGCTCGGCGACGTTCTGCCGCCGGAACTTCTCGACGAACACGGTGACGTCGCGCTCGACCTCGCCCCAGTCCACGCCCTCCATGTAGCTGTGGAACTGTTTCATGTGCGCGATGAAGTCGGGCGCGTGGCCCATCGACACGCAGCGCGCGAAGTCGACGAACTGCGTGAGCAGCGCGTCGTCCATGCGCTTGACCAGCCCGACGTCGAAGATCGCCAGGTCGCCGGTGTCGCGCAGCATCAGGTTGCCCGGGTGCAGGTCGGCGTGCACGAAGCCGTCGATGAAGCACATCTTGAAGAACGCGTGCGAGAAGCGCCGCGCCAGCACCGCGTGATCGCCGGGCGGCAGCGCGTCGAGCTTGCAGCCGCGCAAAAACTCCATCGTCAGCACGCGGCGGCTCGAGTGCGACGGGAACACGCGCGGGAACACCACGCCCTCGACGCCGTCGAAGTTCGCGCGGAACAGCGCATAGTGCTCGGCCTCGAGCGAGAGGTTGGTCTGCTCGACGATGCCGGCGACGAACTCGCGCATGTGGCCGACCGGGTTCGATAGGCGCAGCGTCGGGTGCAGCGCGATCAGGCGCGCGATCGCGATCAGGATCGCGCCGTCGCGGATGCACTTGTCGCGGATGTCGGGGCGCAGCACCTTGACCGCGACCTCGGTGCCGTCGGGCAGCCGCGCGCGGTGCACCTGCGCCACGCTCGCCGCCGCCACCGGGCGCGCATCGAATTCGCGGAAGCGCTCGTCGAGCGGCGCGCCCAGCTCGGCCTCGACGATGCGGCGCACGCGGCGGAACGAGAACGGCGGCAGGCGATCCTGCAGGCGGCGCAGCTCGTCGAGCGTCTCCGGCTCCAGCAGATCGGGCCGGCTCGACAGCACCTGGCCGAGCTTGATGAAGGTCGCGCCGAGCAGCGTCATCGCCTCGCGCAACAGGCGCCCACGCAGCCGCGCCACCGCCGCGCGCCGGCGCTCGCGGCCGAGCGGCAGCGTGCCGAGTCGGCCGAGGCCGTAGAGCAGCACGGCGGCGAGGCCGACCATGCAGATGGCCGAGAAGCGCACGGCTTGGCCCGGCCAGCGTGTCATTCGCGGTTCGATTGTAGCCGATCGGGACGCGCGGATTTTGTGTGCTAACACTTCAGCGAGGACCCGCGTCTCCTCTCGCGCGAGATGAGCGATCCATTGCCGCAGTTGATCCGCTCGGCCGCCCAAGGCGACGAGCGCGCTTTCGCGGCGCTGCACGCTCGCTACAAAAAATGGGTGCACGCGATCCTGCTCGCGCGCCTTCCACCCTCGGACGCGGAGGACCAGGTGCAGGAAGTTTTTCTGCTGGCGTGGAAGAAGCTGTCGCAGCTCGACGACACCGCCGGGTTCGGCTCGTGGCTCGGGGCGATCGCGCGCCACCGGGCGATCGAGTGCTATCGGCGGCGGCGCCCGACGGAGCCGCTGGCGAGCTCGTGGCCCGATCTGCGCAGCGCCAGCTCGGCCGATCTCGCCGACGCGCACCGCGCGCTGGCGGCGATCCAGAGCTTGCCCGAGGCGTATCGCGAGACGCTGGTCATGCGGCTGTGCGAGGGGATGAGCGGGCCGGAGATCGCCGACGTCACCGGGCTCGAGCACGGCTCGGTGCGCATCAATTTGCACCGCGGGATGAAGCTGCTGCGGGAGAAGCTCGGCATCGAGGAACGGGTGGCCGCCGGTGAGTGACTACCTGTTCGATCGCGACGGCGCGCCCGACTCCGACGTCGCGCAGCTCGAGCGGCTGCTCGGGTCGTTCGAGTACGTCGGGGCGCCGCCGCGGCTGCCGCGCCGCCGCTCGCGCGCGGTGTGGATCGCGGCGGGCGCGCTCGCGGCCGCGGCGGTGCTCGCGCTGCTGGTGCTGCGGCCGTGGCGTCCCGGCCCGCGGGTCGAGCCGGCGGCGCCGCCGAGCTGGGCCGCGACCGTGCTCGGCGACGGCGCGACCGCCGACGGCCGCCCGTTCGCCGGCGAGGCGCGGCTCGCCGTCGGCGCGTGGCTGGAGACCGGTGCGAGCCGCGTTCGCCTGCGCGCCGCCGAGCTCGGCACCGTCGAGCTTTCGCCGGGGACGCGCGCGCGCCTGGTGGCGACCGCGCCCGAGCGGCACGAGGTCGAGCTGGCGCGCGGCACGCTCGCCGCCGAGATCACCGCCCCGCCGCGCCGCTTCTTCGTCGACACCGCGCACGCGATCGCGGCCGATCTCGGCTGCGCGTTCCAGCTCACCGTCGACGAAGCGGGGCAGGGCCGGCTGGTGGTGTCGGCCGGCTCGGTGGCGGTATCCGATCGCGGCGCGCGCGAGCTGGTCGTCCCGGCGGGCGCGCAGTGCGATCTCACCGCCCACGGCCCGGGCGCGCCCTACCTCTCCGACGCCGGCGCCGATTTTCACGCCGCGCTCGCGCGCTACGCCGCCGACGGCTCCGGCCTGCGCGAGCTGCTCGCGGCCGCGCGCCCGAAGGACAGCTTCACGCTGCGCCAGCTCCTGCCCGCGGCAAGCGGCGAAGCGCGCGCGCTCCTGCTCGAGCGGCTGCGCCAGCTCGACCCCGCCGCGCCATCGCCCGCGCCCGTCGAGCCGACGCCGAAACACCCGGCGCAGAAAATCAAGAAGAGCACGTCGTATCACAAGACGCCGCTCACTTCGCCGGCGCACAACACCGAGCCGACGCGCGACGCCGCGCCGACGCGCAACACAGCGCCCGCGCGCAAGACCGATCCCGCGCGCAAGGCCGATCCCGGCGTGAAGATCCAACACGACGCGCTCCAGGATCTCGAACGCTCCGCGCCGCAGTGATCGCCCGCGCCAGCGACGGCGCGTAAACGGAACGCGCGCTCGCACCGTCCTTCGCGCATGCACCTTCGCCGCGCGCTCGCCGGACTGATCGCCGCCGCCGTCCTGTGCGCGCCCGCCGCCGCGAGCGCGCAAGACGCGTTCAGCGTGCAGCTCTTCCGCCCGTCGGTGGACTCCAAAGGCTACTTCAGCGTCGACGGCTCCGAGGTGCTCGGCCACCTCGACTTCTCGATCGGCCTGGTCGGCGCCTACGCGCGCGACGTGCTCGTGCTGCGCGGGAGCGGCGCGCGCTTCGCCGTCAGCGACTTCGTCACCGCGCAGGTGCAGGCCGCGCTCGGCCTGTTCCGCTGGGCGGAGCTCGGCGTCTCGCTGCCGGTGCACCTCCTGTTCGGCAGCCGCGGCCCGAGGTACGTCTCGGCGGCGAGCGGCAACTTCGACGACGATCTCACCTTCGGCGCGCAGATGATCGGCGACCTCGGCCTGCACGCCAAGGCGCGCCTCCTCGACGACACGCGCCATCCCGTCGGGCTCGCGGCGCTGGTGTCGGTCTACGCGCCCACCGGCCCGTCGAGCCGCCTGCTCGGCGAAGGCCAGGTCACGCTGCGTCCCGAGCTGATCCTCGACCAGGAGCTGGGCCCGTCGCGGCGCGTGCGCGTCGCGTTCAACCTCGGCGCGCTGATCCGCCCGAGCAAGCACACCTTCACCGATCGCGGCGCGACGCTGAACCTGCCGGGCTCGAACGTCGACCGCAGCGCCAACGGCGGCGACCCGTTCTGCTTCCCCGCGCCCACGCTGACCATGGCGCCGATGACCTGCGGCACCGGCCAGTCGCGCTCGCTCGGCAGCCAGCTCACGTTCGGCCTCGGGGTCTCGGGCGCGGTGGTGCCGCAAAAGTTCGAGCTGCTCGCCGAGCTGTACGGCTACGCCGACGTCACCGGCTCGACGGGCGGCTTCCCGCTCGAGTGGCGCGCCGGCGGCAAGCTCTACCTCGCGTCCAAGTCGCACTTCGAGTTCGGCGCGGGCACCGGGATCGTCCCCGGCCAGACTGGCTCGCCGTCGGTGCGCGCGTTCATCGGCTTCATCTTCGAGCCGTCGATCGGCGATCGCGACGGCGACGGCATCAAGGACGACGTCGACCAGTGCCCCGACGAGCCGGAGGATCGCGACGACTTCGAAGACGAAGACGGCTGTCCCGATCCCGACAACGACCGCGACGGCATCCTCGACCGCGACGACAAGTGTCCCAACCAGCCCGAGACGTTCAACGGCTTCGAGGACGAGGACGGCTGCCCCGACGAGCTCGAGCCGGAGCGCGAAGAGGAGCCGGTGCCCGAGCGGCTCGAGACCACCGTGCGCGTGCGGCGCCACGCGATCGAGATCGGCAAGATCTACTTCGAGACCGGCAAGGCCACCATCAAGCCGATCTCGTACCCGGTGCTCGACGCGCTCACCGCCGCGCTGATCGATCATCCGCAGCTCCAGCTCGTCGAGGTGCAGGGCCACGCCGACGAGCGCGGCGACGACGACTACAACCTGCGCCTCACCGAGGATCGCTCGCAGGCGGTGGCGCGCTACCTGATCGATCACGGCATCGACTCCGCGCGGCTACAGGCCCGCGGCTACGGCGAGACGCGGCCGGTCTGCCGGCGTCACGGCCCGGCGTGCTGGTCCAAGAACCGCCGCGTCGAGTTCATCATCCTGCGGCAGGAGGGCGAGATCCCCGGGCAGGAGCGGTGAGCGCTGCGCCAGGGTGGTCGGCGCGTCGGCGGCGATCAGGAAGACGACGTAGTGCCACCACGGCGCGCCGGGCGGCCGATATCCGCCGACGCCGATCCCGAGCTGCACCGTCGGTGCGTTGAGCAGCTCGTCGGGAAAGCGCAGCCCCTGCGGCAGCTCGTACTCGAGCGCCCAGGCGTGCACCGCGCGGCCCGACGCCGCGTCGGCCGCGCGAGCGAGCGCGAGGCCGAGCCCTTGACGCGGGGTCTCGCCGCGCCCGAGCACCTGCGCGGCGTCGGCGCCCGCCTCGTTGAGTGTGCCGACGACGAGCGGCGCCGGCTTGCCCGCGCGCCGCCGCGCCGCCGCCAGCTCTTCGAGCACGCGCTGCGCCTCCCGCGCGTAGTCGCGCCCGTCGGCGAGGGCATAGACGCCAAACACCGCCGCCAATAGTTTCTCGTCGGGCTGCGCCACCTCGCCGATCGCGATCCGGCTCGCGCCGGCGTCGAACAGCGCCTCGCGCGCCGACGGCCGTTCGAGCGCCGCGCGGACCAGCGCGCGCGCATCGACGGCGCGCACCAGCCCGGCGGTGAACTGCCCGTAGCGAACGTCGGCGCCGACGTCCCAGCCCGCGCGCACGCCGAGCGCCACCACGTCCGCGACCGTCTCCGCCTCGCCGCCCGCGAGCGCCGCGAAGTAGTGCGGCGCCACCCGGGCCGCCACGTCGCTCTCGGCGTCGGCCAGCGCCAGCGGCCCCAGCTTCGCCGCCGCGCGCGCATCATTAATATACGCAAGGAGCTGCCGCCGCAGCTCGCCCGCCGGCGCAGCCGCGCCCGCCGCTTCCTCGGACGCGCGCTGATAGTCGGCCGCCGGCGATCCGCCCGGCCAGAGCTGCGCGCGCCAGACGATGCGCCCCAGGATCCGCCCCGGCGGAAACGCCGCCAGCTCGAGCCACGTCGACGCGTCGCCGGGATCGCTCTCGCACTCGACGGCGAAGCGCGGCAGCGCCACCCGCTCGTCGACGGTGCAGCGCCGCACGCCGAACCGCCCGACGTTGACCAGCGCCTCGAGCCGCTCGCCCGGCGCGAGCAGCGTGCCGCGCAACACCACCTTGCCGCCCGCGCCCGGCACCAGCGGCACCGGCTCGACGTCCACGTAGCGCCGCGCGGTGACGATCAGGACCGCCGCGCGCCCCTCGCCGCGCGCGTACGCGATGCCGGCCGTGACGCTGCCGCCGCCGATCGCCTTGTCCACCAACCGCTCGGTCGCCTCGCGCCAGCGCGCGAACACCTCCTCGTCGCCGACGCCCGCCGGCACGTCGCCGCTCTGCCACGCCGCCGCGATCTCCACCGCCGACGCTCCGCAGCGCGTGACCATGAAGTCCTGCAGCGACTCCGACGGCAAGCTCTTCCGCTCGACGAAGAACCGCGCGATCTCGCGCGCCGCGCACGACAGCTCCGCCGACGGCTGGACCAGCCCGCGCCGCGCCTCGGCCGCGCGCCGCAGGATCCCGCTCCACGGCGATTCGCCCACGTCCGGCGTGAGCGCGATCGCTTGCGGCAGCGGCGCGCCGAGCGTGAACCGCTCGACGTCGACCACGTTCTCCGCCGCCAGCCGCTTCGCCGGCGCCGCCTCCGCCAGCTTGCGGATCTCCTCCGCCGACGGAAAACGGCTCTTCCCCTCGCCGGTCGCGCATCCCGCGACCAGCAGCAACACCCAGACTTTGCGTTCCATGGTTCTCGGCCCCCGCGTGATTTGTCCCGGTTATCGGTGCCCCCGCGCCGAAGTTGCGTGCGCGACCGCCTTCGACGGCAAAATGCCGCATTTTAGTTTTTTTCTTTCTATTTTTTTGCGACGCGCAACTTCGCCGAACGCTCGCCGATAAGCCCATTGCAAACCAAACCGGGCCGGGCTCGGAGGAGGAATCCATGCAACGCGAAGTGGGATCGAAAGGAATCGTGTTGGCCGTGCTCGTCGCTGCCGCGGCCGGGTGTCTCGCGCCGCGCGTGGCGGTGATGACGAACCGGGTGGGCAACCGCTATCCCGCCAGGGAGCCGGATTGCGCGCTCGAATTCGCCTATTCGAGCCCGGGCGACCAACTAAAGGATCTGAAGAAGTATGAAGTCGTCGCCATGCTCGGTACGTCGAGCAGCCTCGACGTGGGCGACGAGTGGAGCGACGAGCTCAAGGAGGCGCTGCGGCCGGAGGCGTGTCGCGTCGGCGCGGATCGAGTCGTGATGCTGATGGTCGGCTCGGCGTCGAACATTCCGGGTGCGTCGAGGAGCGGCGGCGCGTTTCAGGCGCTGCGGCGGCGCTCCGAAGCGACCGCGAAAAGGTCGGCACCGAGCGACGATTGACGAGCGGAGACTCGCTTGCGCGGTCGCGCGGGTGGTTCATCATGGGGGCGTGCACGCGATCGAACAGCTCTGTCGCGCGATTCGGTCGCGCACGCTGCTCGAGTTCGATTACGACGGGCACCATCGCGTGGTGGCGCCGTATTGCCACGGCGTGACGCGCAAGCGGGCGCAGGTGCTGCGGGCGATCCAGGTCGGCGGCACCAGCCGCTCGGGCGGGTTCGGGTTCGGCAAGCTGTGGCACGTGGAGAAGATCGAGAACCTGCGCAACACCGACGAGCCGTTCCTGCCGACCGATCCGGGCTACAACCCCGACGACAGCGCGCTCGCCGAGATCCACTGCCGGGTCTAATCGATCGCGCGCTAGGGGTGCGAGTCGGCGACCTGCTGCGGCTCGGCGCGCGCGGCGCGGCGGCGATCGGCGACGACGTAGAAGGCGGGCACCACCAGCAGGCTCAGCACCGTCGAGAGGATCAGGCCGCCGATGACCGCGTCGGCCATCGGGCCGCGCGTCTCGGAGCCGGGGCCGAGGCCGAGCGCCGACGGCACCGCCGCCATCATGGTGGCGACCGCGGTCATCAAGATCGGGCGCAGGCGCACCGGGCCCGCGCGCAGCATCGCCTCGCGCGCGCTCATCTCGGGCGTGCGCACCTCGTTGGCGTAGTCGACGAGGATGATCGAGTTCTTCTTGACGATGCCCATGAGCAAGAGCAGGCCAATCATGCTGAACACGTTGAGCGTCTTGCCGGCGATCAGCAGCGCGAAGATGGCGCCCGCCACCGACAGCGGCAGGATGGTGAGCACCGTGACCGGGTGCATGAACGAGTTGAACTGCGACGCCAGCACCATGTACGCGACGAGAATTCCGATCGCGAGCGCGAACATCAGGCTGGTCATCGCGTCGCCGAACTGCGAGCTCTGGCCGCTCAAGACCACGCGGTAACCGGGCGGCACCGATTTGGTCAGCGACTGCACGAAGGCGATCGCCTCGCCCTGCGAGTGGCCCTCGGCGACGTTGCCGAAGACGGTGATCGCGCGCTCGCGGTCGGCGTGGTTGATGGCCACCAACTCCGGCTGCTCGCGCACCGTCACCACCGACGACAGCGGCACCAGGTTGCCGGTGGTCGAGCGCACGCGCAGCATGCTCACGTCCTCGGGCCGCGAGCGCTGCGACGCCAGCAGGCGCATGCGGATGTCCATGCGGCGGCCCTCGTTCGAGTACTGGCCGACGACCACGCCGCCGACCAGCGCGCTCACGGTGCTGGCGATGTCCGAGACGTTGACGCTCACGTCCGAGGCGCGCCCGCGATCGGGCGTGATGATCAGCGACGGCGCGCCCACCTGGTAGTCGGTGTCGACGTCGATCACCAGGCCCGACTCGGTGACCTGCTGGCGCAGCTTCTTCGAGAGCGACACCAGCGTGTCCCAGTCGCTGCCGCGCACCGAGAACTCGACGGGGTAGCCGCGCTGCCCGGCGAAACCCTGCTGCGAGAGATCCTGCACCGACGCGCGCAGCCCCGGATACGAGTTCAGCTCCTTGCGCATCGCCGCGCCGATCTCGGCTTGCGAGCGCTTGCGCTCGCCCGGCGGCACCAGCGTGACCGAGAGCGACGCGCCGTTGGTGCCGCCGGCGCCGACGCTGGTGAGCACGCCGGCGACCTCGGGCTGCTTCGACAGCCACTCCTCGGCGCGGCGCGCGTGGCGATCGGTCTCGGCGAGATCGGCGCCGACGGTGGTGGTGAGCTTCACCTGCAGGCGGCTCTGATCCTGCGACGGCACGAACTCCTGTTTGAGCCGCGTGGCGGTGAAGCCGGCGGCGAGCAGCACCGCCGCGCCGACGGCGAGCACCAGCCACGGCCACTCGAGCGCGTGGCCGAGTGCCCACGAGTAGCCGCGCGAGAGCCGCTCGAACGCGCGATCGGCGAATTGCCCGACGGCGCCGCGCGCGGCGTGGCCGGTGGTCATCATCTGCGCGCAGCGCGACGGCGCGAGCGTGATCGCCTCGATGTACGAGAGCGCCACCGCCACCGAGAGCGTCACGCCGAATTGCAGGAAGAAGCGCCCTACCACGCCGGTCATGAACGCCACCGGCAGAAAGATCGCGATCACCGCGATGGTCGCCGCCAGCGCCGCGAAGGTGATCTCCTTGGTGCCCTCGGCCGCCGCGCGCACGCGGTCCTTGCCCATCTCGGCGTGGCGAAAAATATTCTCCATCACCATCACGGCGTCGTCGACCACCAGGCCGACCGCCAGCGACAGCCCGAGCAGCGTGAAGGTGTTGAGCGTGAAGCCGACGAAGTAGAGCACCGCGATCGTCCCGAGCAGCGACATCGGGATGGCGAACAGCACGTTCATCGTCGACGACAGCGAGCCGAGGAACAGCCAGCACACCAGGCCCGTGAGCAAGACCGCGAGGCCGAGCTCGATCCCGATCTCGTTCACCGACTCCTGGATGTAGCCGGTGGTGTCGAACAGCACGTCGATCTTCATGCCCGCGGGCAGCGTCTTCTGCACGTCGGCGAGCGCCGCGCGCACCGAGCGCGCCACCGACACCGCGTTCGAGCCCGGCTGCTTGAGGATGCCCATCGCCTGCACCGGGTTGCCGCCCTCGCGCGCCAGCGACGTCACGTCCTCGAAGCCGTCCTGCACCAGCGCCACGTCGGAGAGGTGCACCGGCGCGCCGTTGACGGTGCGCACCACGATCGCGCGCAGCGTCTGCAGATCGGGCGCCTCGCCGAGCACGCGCACGTCGAGCGTGCGGCCGCCGGCGTCGAGTTGCCCGCCCGGCACCGAGATGTGCTGCTGCGTGAGCGCCCGGGTGATGTCGGTGACCACCACGCCCATCGCCACCAGCTTGTCGGTGTCGACCCAGATGCGGATGTTGCGGTTGAGGTAGCCCATCATCTGGAGCTGCCCGACGCCCGGCACCGTCTCCAGCTTGTCCTGCACCTGGTAGCGCGCGATGTCGGCGAGCAGCTGGCGCGAGAACGGGCCCGAGACGCCGATGGTCATGATCGGCGTGTCGTCGGGGTTCGACTTCGACACCGTCGGCGCCTGCGCGCTCGGCGGCAGCGAGCGCTGCGCCTGCGCGATCTTCGCCTGCGTGTCCTGGAGCGCCAGATCGATGTTGCGCGAGAGATCGAACGTGGCGGTGAGGCGCGCCGAGCCCTGCTTCGCCGACGACGTCAGCGTCTGCACGCCGGTCACCTGCGACATCGCGTCCTCGAGCGGATTGATGAGGCCGGTCTCGATGTCCTCGGGCGACGCGCCCGGCCACTGCACGCTCACCGAGATCGTCGGGTTGTCGACGTCGGGGTACTGGCTCACGCCGATGCGCGTGACGGCGATGATGCCGAACAGCATCGTCCCCGCCATGATCATCCACGCGAAGACGGGGCGCTCGAGACAGACGTCGGTGATGCTCACGGGTGGCTCCCGACGGCGCTCGGCGGCGGCGCGCCTCCGTCGGCGTCACCGAGCGCGGCGGCGAGCGTCGTGCGCTCGGCGATCTTGACCGGCGCGCGATCCGACAGCGGCTCGAACCCGCGCACCACCAGGAGGTCGCCGGCGTCGAGCCCGCGCGTCACCTCGACGCCGCCCTCGGGCGTGTGCATGCCCAGCGACACCTTGCGCTCGCGCGCGACGTTGCCGTCGACGACGTACACGGTGTTGCCGCCCTCGGTCGGCTGCACCGAGATGGTCGGCACCACGATCGCCTCGCGCGGCGCGCCCACCGGCACCGAGACCTCGCAGTACGCGCCCGGGCGGAGCCAGTAGCGGTGCTCCTTGTCGTCGACCTCCGCGGTCACCGTCACCAGGCGCGTCTGCGGATCGGCCGCCTCGGCGACCAGCTTGATGCTGGCGGTGTACGTGCGCGCGCTCTCCTTGAGCCGCAGCGTCGCGATCGCCCCTGGCTTGAGGCGCGGCGCGTCCTGCTCGGTGACCTGAAAACGCAAGAGCAGCGGATCGCGCTGGAGCAGCGTCGCCAGCACCGCGCCGGGCTGCACGTACTGGCCCGCCTGCACGGTGCGCGTCTGGATCACGCCGGCGATCGGCGCGCGCACGAACGAGTCGCGCAGGTTCAGCTCGGCCACGCGCAGCGCCTGCTTGGTGCTCTCGACGTCGGCCTTGGCCGTCGCCACCGAGGTGCCGAACGTCTGCAGCTCCTCGCCGGGGATCAGCCCCGGATGTTGATCGACCGCGCCCTGCCGCCGCGCGAGCTGCGCCTCCGCCTGCGCCTCGCCCGCCTGCGCCTTCGCGATCGCCGCCTTCGCCTGGTCGACCGCCACCTGGTAGCGATCGCTCTGGATCGTCACCAGCGTCTGCCCCTCCTTCACCGCCTGCCCCTCGCTGAACGCCACTTTGTCGACGGCGCCGGCCACGCGCGCGGTGATCTGCACCTGCTGAAACGCCTCGATCGATCCCGGCGCGACCACCAGGTAGCGCAGCTGCTGCTTCACCAGCGGCGCCACCTGCACCGGGTACTCGAGCTTGTGCACCGCGCGCGAGCCTTTCAGATCGGACGCCGAGCTGTTGCACGCGCCGAGCGCGAGCGCGAGCGCCACCGCCGCGCGGCGCCTCACGGCAGCGCTCCATCGAACGGGTTGAGCCCGATCGCCTGCCGCAGGTTCAGATACGCTTGCGCCATCGCGTACTCCGCTTGCGAAAAGTTGACCTCGGCGACGAAGCGCGAGTCGTTCGCGTCGACCAGCTCGATCGCCTTGGCGAGCCCCTGACGATACAGGATCGCGGTCTCCTCGACGTTCTGGCGCGCCGCCTTGACCGCCGCGTCGGCCTGCTTGAGCGCCGCCTGCGCGCTCGCCAGGATCGCCACCGCGCCGCGCACCTGCGCCTCGACGTTGCGCTGGAGCTCCGAGGTGTTGAGATCGGCGATCGCCGCCGAGGCGTCGCGCGAGCGCTTGTCGGCGTAGCGCACGCCCGCGTCGTAGATGGTCCACCCGAGCGTGAAGGCGATCGACTCGTCGTGCCACGTGCCCGACGCGGTGGTGTTGGTCGAGAGGTTGGCCTGGCCGGTGAGGCCGAGCGTCGGCACCAGGCGCAGGAGCGGCTCGGAGGCGAACGCGTGCGCGGCGGTGGCCGAGTGGCGCAGCGCCGCGAGATCGGGACGCGAGGCGATCGCCGTCTTGACCAGCGCGTCGATCGGGTCGATCGGTTTGTCGGCGGCGGCCATCAGCGCGTCGGGCTGCGCGACGCCGTTCGCCACCGGCGCGGCGAGCACGAACGCGAGCAGCACGTAGGCGTCGTCGCGGTTGCCGCGATCCAGCTCGACCTCGCGCGCCGCGCCGGCGAGATCCACCTGCGCGCGCGTCACGTCGTTCGAGCTCGAGAGCTGCGCGTCGACGCGCGCCTGCGTGTCGGCGAGGTTGGCCTTGGCGCTGTCGAGCCGCCGCTCCGCCGCGCCCAGCACCGCCTCCGACGTCAGCACCGCCAGAAACGATCGCGACGCATCGAACGCCAGCGTGCGCTTGTCGTCGACGGTCTGGTAGCGCTGCGCCTCGTAGAGCTGCCTGGCCTGGCGGTAGAGCGGCCACGCCGGCGCGCTCACCAGCGGCTGCGTGATCTGCACCACGCCGCTCGCGATGTTGGTCGGCGAGTCGGCCGCGCCCATGCGCGCCGGCGGCGCGGCTACGTGCTGCGTGTCGTTGCCGCTCGCCGACAGCACCGGCAAAAATCCGGCGAGCGCGCGCTCCACGCCCGCGCGCGAGATCGTCGACTGCAAATCGGCGATGCGCGCGCGCTCGTTGCGCGTGAGCGCGAGGTGCACCGCGTCCTCGAGTCGCAGCGGCTGGGCCTCGGCCGCGCGCGCCGCAATCACCGCCGCCAGCGCGGCGACGAGCGGCAGCCAGCCTCGTACGTGGCGGTTCATCGCCCCCTCTCGTCGAAGTCGGGACGCAAGCGCCGACATCGTACGCCAAGGACGAGCGGCGGTGGGGCGTCAGTCAACGCGTTTACAAAATTTTACTCGGCGCGCGGCGCGTCGGGAAACAGCGCCACCACCCGCTCGACCCATTCGCCGAGCTGGTGCCAGCCGCGCACGTCCTCGAGATGGCCGAGGCGCACCACGATCAGATCCTTCGACGGGACGATCACGATCAGCTGGCCCTCGTGCCCCTGCGCGTTGAAGAGGTCGCGCGGCCCGTCGGGCGCGAGCGCGGTGTACGGCTTGCCGCGGCCGGACGCGGGCGTGACCCAGAAGCCGGCGCCGTAGACGTCGCAGTCGTCGACGGGCGTCTTGGTGCGCGCGAAGTCGACCCAACCGGCGGGCAGGAGGCGGCGGCCCTGCCACATGCCGTCGCGCAGGTAGAGCAGGCCGAAGCGGGCGTAGTCGCGCGCCGAGGCGTAGACGAACGAGCCGCCGACGAACGTGCCGGCGGCGTCGAACTCGGGCGTCGCGGTGGTCATGCCGAGCGGCGCGAACAATTCGCGGACCAGCACGTCGCGCACGCGTATGCGGCGCTCGCGCGCGTCGGCGTTCGGCGCGAACACGCGGCCGAGCGCATCATTAATGAGGTTCACGCCGGCCGAGTTGTAGTTCCAGTGCGTGCCCGGCGGGTGCACCAGCGGCAGCCCCGCGCCGAACGCCGCCACGTCGAGGCGCCCCGGGCCGTAGAGCATGCGCGCGGCGTCGTTCCGGCTCTGATCGGTCACGCCGATCTCGTGATAGTCCTGCCCGTCGATCATGTTGCTCCACTGCCGCCACGGGATGGCGTTGCGCGCGTCGCCCGCCGCCCAGCGCGGGTTGCCCATCGGCTGATCGACGTTGACCTTGCCGTCGCGCACCGCGATGCCGAGCAGCGCGTGGGTGATCGACTTCGCCATCGACCACGAGAGCAGCGGCGTGTCTTTGGTGTAGCCCGCCATGTAGCGCTCGGCGACCAGGCGGCCGCGCGCGATGATCACGACCGCGCGCGTCTCGCCGAGGCCGGGCCGCGCGCCGTCGGTGACGCGCAGCAGCTCGTCGAGCGCCGCCGCCTGCACCGACGGCGGCAGCGGACCTTCCGGCCACGCCTGCGTCGGCCACGGCACGTCCGCCGGCTGCGGCGGCAGCGGCACCAGCGGCGCGGCGAATCCCGCCTTCGCGAAGCCGGCGGTCGCGAATCCCGCCGCGCACAACATCGCCATTCCGATCGTCGCCGCTTTGCGCGCGCCCATGACTGGACGATAATGGCATTCACCAATCATGCGCAAACGGCGTTGGCGGCGAGTCGTGATGTTGTTGCTGCTCCTCGCCATCGCGTGGGCGGCGGTGCACTACGGCAAGCTCGGCCGCATCGGCTCCGGCTACGCCGCCGAGCAGACGTGCTCGTGCCTGTTCGTCAGCGGGCGCGCGCTCGAGAGCTGCAAGCACGATCTCGAGCCGCTGGCGCAAAAGATCGTGACGCTCACGCCCGGCGACGCCGAGGTCACCGCGCGCGTGTTCGGCCTGATGCGCGCGCGCGCCCGCTACGAGCCCGGCTTCGGCTGCGCGCTCGTCGAGTAGCGCCCCGATAGCGGCGACGGCGCCGGCCGTTTCCAGTCGAGAACAACGCGTTTCGCCGACGGCGCGGCGAGCAACTGCGCGGATTCGCGTGGCGCCGCCCGTCTCATCGCTCGCGGCTTGCACGACCTCTTCAGCGAGGAGCGGGCATGAAGACGATCGCCATCCTGGCCGTGCTGATCGCGGCGCCGAGCGTGGCGCGCGCCACCGAGACGCTGACCGCGACGCAGCCGCTCGACTTCGATCGCCCCGAGTCGTGGGCCATGAAGTACTTCACCACCGCGACCATCCCGAGCGGCATGGGACCGCCGCGCCCGCTAAAGCTCGGCCAGCTGCGCATCTCGCTCGAGGGCGGGTGGATTCCGGCGGTGAGCGACGAGCAGGCGACGGTCGGCTTCAACGGCACCAAGCGCGAGGATCTCAACAAGCTGCCGGCCATCGGCTGGCTGCGCTTCACCGTCGGGTTGCCGTGGCGCTTCTCGTTCATGCTGAGCTACCTGCCGCCGATCCCGATCAACGGCGTGCAGGGCAACCTGTTCACGCTCGGGCTCGGGCGCCCGTTCCGCATCACCCGCGACCTGACGCTGGGCGTGGCGGCGTACGGGCAGCTCGGCTCCGTCGAGGGCGCGTTCACCTGCCCCGAGTCGGCGGTGCGCGCGGGCGGCGATCCGCAGCGCAACCCGTTCGGCTGCATCACGCAATCGCACGACGAAGTGGACATGAACTACTTCGGCATGCAGGCGAGCGCGTCGTACCGCATCCGCCCCGCGCATGGGCTCGAGCCGTACGCGACCGCGGCGTTCAACTACATGGACCTCGCGTTCCACGTCGACGCGCGCTACGGCGACGTCATCGACGACACCACGCTCAAGACCACGGGCGTGACGTTCTCGACGAGCACCGGGCTGATCTACCCGGTGACGCGGCGGATCGATCTCGGCGCCGAGGTCTTCTACTCGCCGCTCACCGTGCAGCGCCCGATGCAGCGGGCGAGCACGGTCGAGGGCTTCTTGAACGTGCGGGCGATGGTGGCGTTTCGACTGTTTTGAGGTGACGCATGAAGACGGCGATGGCGATGCTGCTCTGCGCGCCGGCGCTCTCGACGACGGAGGCGCGTGCGGCCACGTTCGAGCTCGACGCCGATCATCCCGAGCGCGCGCCTCGAGCTCACCATCGACGCCGCGTCGCTCGCCGACGCGCAGCCGAAGCAAT